>JASBTC010000254.1 GCA_030148625.1 Sphingobium sp.
AATGGTGCGCCCGACGGGATTCGAACCCATGGCCCCCAGATTAGGAATCTGGTGCTCTATCCTGCTGAGCTACGGGCGCGCCGCCACGCTGGTTAAGGGCTTGCGCGCGCGGGGTCAATCAGCCCGCGGCTTCCGATGACATCGAGCGAGCCGATCCGGTTGAAGCGGAAATGAGTCCGTCCGACTGGGGGTCGCTCTAATTCTGCGCTTCGGGCGGAATCACCGGAAACGGCAGCGGCGCGACGGGCACGCCTTCGTCGATCAGCGCCTTTGCCTGCTCGCCCGAAACTTCGCCATGGATCGAGATCTTGTCGGTTTCGCCAAGATGCATCGCCCTCGCCTTGTCGGCAAAGTCGCGCCCCACCCATTCGGATTGCTCGAGCATCGCCGACTGGGCCCGCGCCAGCATTGCCAGCATCGCTTTCACCTCCGCGGGAGAATGATCCGACGGCGCGTTGGTATTGGCTGCCATCGGCACGCTCGCCGTCTCCGGCCGGCTATTGCCCTTCGCCGTCACATTGGGCGCCATCACCGCCTTTTCGATGCCGGCATCGCCGCACATCGGACAGGACAGCAGCCCGCGCTGCTTCTGGTCGGCGTAATCGCCGCTCGATCCGAACCATGCTTCGAACACATGGCCGTGGGCGCAACGCAGATCGAAGACGATCATGGCGTGCGGCTCAATTCGGGTATCGGGCGGCGATGGCGGAGCACCGGCACGCGGGCACGAACATCCTCGATCCGGGCGGGATCGAGATCGGCGAAACCGACGCCCGTTCCTTCGTTCATGTCGAGCAACACCTGCCCCCAGGGATCGATCACGAGCGAATGCCCGTAGGTTTCGCGCCCGTCCTCGTGCCGCCCCCATTGCGCGGCAGCGATCACGAAACAGGCCGATTCGACGGCGCGGGCGCGCAGCAGCAAATGCCAATGCGCCTGACCGGTCGGTACGGTGAAGGCGGCGGGAACCGTCAATATCGTGGCACCGCCGTCGGAAAGCGTGCGATACAGCGCCGCGAAGCGAAGGTCGTAGCAGACCGACAGACCGACCGCCCCCCAGGGCGTCTCTGCCAGCGCGGCGCGTTCTCCGGGCGCATAGACCGCCGATTCCCGCCAGCTTTCGCCGGTCGCCAGATCGACGTCGAACAAATGCATCTTGTCGTAACGCGCGCGGATCGCGCCGGTATCGTCGATCACGAAGCCGCGATTGACCAGCCGCCCATCTTCACGCTCGCCGGCCAGCGCCAGCGAGCCGATATGAACCCATAGCCCGGCATCCGCAGCCGCCCGGCGCACCGCGGCGAGGACGATATCCCCCGCCTCGTCGCGCAGATGCGCCGCAGCGCGATGCCGGTCGCGATCGAGCAAACCGGACATTTCGGGCGTGAACAGCATGTCCGCACCACCCGCCTTGGCTTCGTGCACCGCGGCAACGATCGTCGCGCCATTGGCCGCGGGATCGATCCCGCTCGTCATCTGCAGCAGCGCGGCGCGCATCAGCCGGCCAACAGCGGGTCGAGCCGGCCGGCCGCGTCAAGAGCCGCCAGATCGTCGGAACCGCCGACATGGCGACCATCGATGAAAATCTGCGGCACCGTCAGGCTGCCCGGCGCACGATCGAGCATTTCCTGGCGCTTCGGCCCGCCCATGGTGATGTCATATTCTTCGAATGCGACGCCCTTTCGCCCGAGCAACGCCTTTGCCCGCACGCAATAACCGCAGAACGCCTTGGTATAGATCTCGACCTTTGCCATGATCCTCAGGTGTGGTGCGCGGACGCGGAAGTCAATATTCCTCGGTAAGTACGCGCGCCCAGCACAGCAGAATGACGCGCGACGCGCCGCCGCGTTTCAGCGCTCTTGCACAGGCGTTTGCGGTGGCACCGCTGGTATGGACATCGTCGACCAGCCAGACGGTGCGCCCCGCGAGCAGCGCACGGTGCGCGGGCGGCACCTGAAACGCGCCGCGCACCGTCCTGGCGCGAGCGACCGCGCCCATGCCGCGCAGAGCGGGTGTCGCCTTGATCCGGCCGAGCGCATCAAGCGAAAGCACGGCCCCCGTCCGTTGCGCCAATGCGCGAGCGATCAGCGCCGACTGATTATAGCCGCGTCGCCAGATCCGCCAACGATGCAACGGAACCGGCACGAGCAGCCCATCGGCGGCGACATCCACATGCCGCACGAGTTGCGCCGCGATGATATCCGCCATTGCGGTGCGTCCGGAATATTTGAGCTTGAGCGCCAGCCCGCGCGCGATCTCACCATAGGCGACCGCGGCGCGCACGCCGTCATGAAGCGGCGGATGCGCAAGACATGCGCCGCAGGTCAACCCTTCGCCGCCGTCCATCGGCCGGCCACAGGCCGTGCAGCCGCCATCGGGCAGGAAATCGAGCTTTTGCCAACAATCGAGGCAGAAACGGCGGTCGCCCTCGACCACCACGCCGCAGCCCGGACAACGCGGAGGCAACGCGAAATCGCGCATCATGCGAACGATCGTGACCGCGGGTGCGAATGCCAGTTTCACGATCCCCTTGTCGTGTCATGGCCCGCGATGCACAAGCCGCTCCATGCCCACCGCCGATACACCGCCAGAGATTTTCGACCGCCGCCTGCGGCGCCAGCGCCGCGATCGCGCCGCGCCCGGCTTCGCGGATCACGCATTTCTGCGCGAACATATGGCCGCAGAACTGATCGACCGCCTGGACGGCGTCAAACGCAGCTTCACCCGCGCACTCGACCTGGGCACCGCCGACGGCGCAATCGCCGACATATTGCGCGCACGCGGTATCCAGGTGGCAGCGCTCGACGCCGGTCACCGCTTCGCCGCGCGCGCGAACGCGGTGCAGGCGGACGAGGACAGGCTGCCCTTTGCGGATGCGAGCTTCGATCTGGTCGTCAGCGCGGGCGTGCTCGACAGCGTCAACGATCTGCCAGGCGCGCTTGCGCTGATCCGGCGCGCGCTACGCCCCGACGGGCTGTTTCTCGGGGCGATGCTCGGCGCCGGAAGCCTCAGGGTGCTGAAGGCTGCCGCGCTGGCCGCCGATATCGCGATCGAGGGCGGTGCGCGCGCGCGAATCCACCCCCAGGTCGATGTCCGGGCAGCCGGCGACCTGCTCGCACGCGCCGGCTTCGCCCTGCCCGTCGCCGATTCCTTCGGGCTCGATGTCCGCTATTCCAGCCTGCTCGGCTTGACCGCCGACCTGCGCGGCATGGCGGCGACGAACATATTGACGGGCGGGCATCCGCGCCTGTCGCGCGACTGGATCGGCCATGCCGCGACGGCCTTCGCCAGCCGCGCCGATCCCGACGGGAAGACAGCGGAGCATTTCGAGATCATCTGCCTGACCGGCTGGTCGCCCGGCCCCGATCAGCCCGTCCCCGCCCGACGCGGCAGCGCCACCATGTCGCTGGCGAAAGCGCTCGAACCCAAGACCTAAGGTTCAAACCAGCTTTTCCAGCAGGGCGATCATCGGAATATCCGCGGGCGGCATCGCCAGCGCCCGCAATCCGCCCGGCAATACCCATTGCAGCCCATCGGCATCGAGCGCCGCCGGCGTTCCGCGCCATTCGCGGCAGAGATAAAGCAGCAGCAGCAGATGCGCGTCGCCCAATGGCTCGCTCGCGAACACGGCCGGCGAAAGCGTATCGGGGTCGATATCGATCCCGAGTTCTTCGTGCAATTCGCGCACCAAAGCGTGTTCAGGGGTCTCGCCCGGTTCCACCTTACCGCCCGGAAACTCCCACAAACCGGCCATGCTGCGTGTCGCCGAACGCTGCTGGACCAGGACCCGGCCTTGATCGTCGATAAGCGCGGCCGCGCTGACCAAAAGCAGCTTCATGGGTGATGCGATCTCCGGGTGCAGGATTTTATTAACGGGCGGTGCGCTACGCTCGTGAAACCAGGGAACGGGAATTGCAACCATGAAGCGAATTCGGGAGAAATTCGCCTCGCTCCGCGCATCGCGCCGCGGCGCCACGGCGATCGAATATGGGTTGATCGTATCGCTCATCGCGCTCGGCGCAATGGGTGGGATCCAGGCATTCGGGGGCGGCCTGTCCAATATGTGGAATTACGTTTCGCAGGAAGTGCTCCGCGCGTCGTAAAATTCCGAACAAGTTCCAACAGATTTACCTTTTGGAAATATTCGCCCCTTAAATCGGAAGTGTCGGTTAGAAGAAGTTCTAGTCGTCCGGGAATGAAGCTTGAACCAGGAGACCAACATGAACAAGAATTTCCTTAAGATGATTCGCGACTCCAAGGGCGCGACCGCCATCGAGTACGGCCTGATCGCCGCTCTGATCGCCGTTGCCGGTGTCGCCGCATTCCAGTCGCTGGGCGGTCAGATCAGCTCGACGATGACCAACGCCGCGAACAAGATGAAGACCACCTGATTTTGGTCTTCTCGTCGGGCGACCGGCGAAAGCGCAAAACGGAGATGGGCGGCAGGTTTCTGCCGCCCATTTTCTTTACCGCGAAGAGTTGATCAAATCGCCGATATCTCCGTGGATTTCGGAGATCGTCAGATATTGCCGATCGTCAGATATTTCTGGCGACGCGCACGGCGCAGGCCATCGGCGTCCAGCACCGACAATGTATCGAGTTCCTCACCGAGCGCGCTGCCGAGCGCTGCAATCGCCGCGGCCGGCGATCGATGCGCCCCGCCCACGGGTTCCGGCACAATCCGGTCGATCACGCCAAGCTGTTTCAGATGCTGGGCGGTGACACGCATCGCGTCCGCCGCCTCGCTTGCCTTGTCCGCGGTCCGCCACAGGATCGACGCGCAGCCTTCGGGTGAAATCACCGAATATATGGCGTGCTCGAACATCAGCACCCGATCCGCAGCGGCCAGGCCGACCGCCCCGCCCGAGCCACCTTCGCCGACAATCGCCGCGACCATCGGAACGCCCAGCGCCAGGCATTGCTCGGTCGAGCGGGCGATCGCTTCCGCCTGACCGCGTTCTTCCGCCTGCACGCCCGGAAACGCGCCCGACGTATCGACCAGCGTGACCACGGGGATGCCGAATCTGTCGGCAAGCTGCATCAGCCGGATCGCCTTGCGATAGCCCTCCGGCTTGCCCATGCCGAAATTGTGCCTGAGCCGGCTCGCCGTATCGTCACCCTTTTCGTGCCCGATCACCATTACCCGACGACCGCCGAGCCGGCCGAGGCCGCCCAGGATCGCCTGATCGTCGGCAAAGGCGCGATCGCCCGCGAGCGGCATGAAATCCTCGAACAGCCCGGCGACATAATGTTTGAAATGCGGTCGCTCCGGATGCCGTGCCACCTGCGTCTTCTGCCAGGGTGACAGCCTGGCATAGGTATCGACCAGCAGCTTGTCGGCCTTGCCCTGGATCTTCGACACCTCCGATTCGATGTCGACGGTGCCCGTGTCGGCGGTGTCACGAAGATCGGCGATGCGCGATTCGAGCTCGGCGATCGGATTTTCGAAGTCGAGAAAGCTAACCATGCGTCGGGCGGGTTAGGCCGACCGGCCGTTCGCGTCAACGCGTGCCGGATGATCGGCCAGCGGATGACGGCTATTGACCAGCTCGACCAGCCGGCGGCTGTCGACATGCGTGTAGATCTGCGTCGTTGCGATATCGGCATGGCCGAGCATCGACTGGAGCGCACGCAGGTCGGCGCCCCCCTCCAGAAGATGTGTCGCGAACGCATGACGAAGCACGTGCGGACTGATTCGTTCGGGCGGGATGCCTGAACGCATGCCAAGCTCGCGGACGAGCTGATAAAGCCGAACGCGGCTGAGATGTGTCTTTCCGGACGGAAACAGCCAGGGCGAATCGACGGGCACAAAAGCCGCCCAGGCGGCAACCGCGTGGCGCGCACGATCGGAAATGGGCACCAGCCGCTCACGCCCGCCCTTGCCGCGCAGGATGAGGAAGGGCCGGTCGAGCGCGATCGCGCGGCGCGGCAGTGAAACCAGCTCGGTCGCGCGCAACCCCGAACCGTAGAGCAGCTCGATCAACGCGGCGAGGCGGTGATCCTGCGCATTCGCGTCCGCGCGCGCCAATCCGCGCTCGACCTCCGCGAACAGACGGTCGACATCCTTATGGTCGAGGATCTTGGGCAATGGCCGGATCGCCGCGGGCCGCGGCAGCGCGGCGGACGTATCGTCGGCGCGCAATCCCTCATCATGGAGAAAGGCGAAAAAGCGGCGGAGTGCCGCGGATTTGCGCGCCACCGTCGCGCGCGCAAGCGGCGCCCAGCCCGCCGCGAGCGCGCCCAGTGCGGCCGCGTCCGCCGCACCAAGGCCGCCGCCAAGCACCGACGAGGCACCACGCAGGTCTGTGCCATAGGCGGCAAGCGTATTGCGCGCCGCGCCTGCCTCCGCCGCCAGCATTTCAAGAAACCTGTCGATCAGCGCCGAATCCTGCCCGGCAGGCGCGATCACGAGCGCGTCAGCGCCTCCACCGCGATCATCCGCGCTTCGGGTTCGAGACCCACCCGGCGCAGCGCGGAGACGATGTGGTAGAGGTGAGCCGGCGGCACATAACGCCAGTCATTGGTCTGCATGCCGATCGCCGCGAGCAGAACCGTCGTCCCCTTTTGTCCGCTCGCCGCAGCACGATCGAGAAGCTGGCTCCAGCGCGAAGACCGGTCGAGCTCGAAGTCCAGATCGGTCGCCAGCCCCTTGGCCTCGGTCAGATCGAGCCGCCCCAGACCCGCCAATCCGGCGACAAGGAACTGGCCCTTCAGCGAATCGACCGAGCCCGCATAGCCATTTGCCCGCGAGGCATTGACGGTCAACCCGCGCGTGGCGGGCATACCGAGCGCCAGTAATGCCCAGCTTTCATCCTCACCGCCCGATTCGACGATTCCCGTCCAGCGCGCCGCGCGCCGATCGAGCCCGGCGGTGAACATCGCGCGCAGAAGCTGCGGGCTGTCGGTCAGATAGTCGGCGTTCGGCGCGACTCGCGCCGCCGCACGAGCGGTCAGGATCAGCCCCGCATAACGCTCGTCGCGGGCTTCACCTTCGTCCCACAGGCTGCGCATTGCCGCCAGCCGATCGCCGATATCGCCCGCGGCATAGGCGTCGCGTAGCTTCAGCGGCGGCGTTCCCGATTGTTCGGAAACGTCGGTATGATCGAGCACGCCGCCATAAAGATCGACCAGCGCCGCGCTCGACAGCACGCCGAGCACCGCGGCGCGACGGCCGACCGCGATCCGTTCCGAATCGGGCAGCATCGGCGCACGCACGCGCCAGCCCATGACCTGCGGACCGACGGTGCGGAACAGGGCAGCCGGGATATCGACGGCCGTGGCGCTGGCCAGACCGTAACGCCAGGCCGTGAGCTGATCGACGCCGTCCCACTCGATGGTGATCGAGCGGCGTCCATTGACGCCCGCGCCCACGACCTTCTCGGCCAGCAACAGGTCGATCGTGCTGCGGCCGGCCAGCCGCGTGCGGCGCGCCTGTTCGATCGCGGCACTCGCGGTGCCGGGCTCACCGGACAGCGCGGCGCACATCGCGCGCGCCAGGATCCAGCCGGTTTCGCGGCTGACCGCCGATGCCGGTTCGACCAGCGGGCAAAGTCCGGCCGGGTCGCCGAGCGCGAGCGAGGTCTGCATCGCGACCTCGAACAATTTCGGGCTGTACTGGCTGGCATCGGGCACCTGCACCAGCAGGCGCGCCGAATCGGCCTCCCCCATGCGCAGCAGCAACCATGCCCGCTCCGCGATCCAGTCCGGCGCGGAAACACCGTGCGGCGTCGGCACGTTGGAAAGCAATGTCCGCCGGAGCAGCATCGAGGTCCAGCGCGACGGCAGCGGCGCATCGAGCCGGCGCATCAGCCGCGACAGCAATTGTCCGTCGGTGCCGCCGAACGCGCCATTGCCCATCCCGCCATCGATATCGAGCAAAGGCCCGACATTGCCCAGCGGGAGCACGGGTTCGGACGGCAGGGTGGGCTGAAGCGGCTCATCCTCGCCTTCGATCCCCTCACCTTCGGCGTCGGCGGCCAGGGGCTGGCCCGGCAATGGCTGCACGATCGGTCCGGAAGTCGGGGTCGGGGTCGGCGTGGCGGGGCGCGGCCCGGTCGCCGGAGGCGGTGCCGCGGGCACGGGATCGCCAAAGCCAGGCGGCAAGAGCGATTCGGGCGCCTCCTGCCCGATGGCGGGAATCGCGATGGCCAGCCCGATGCCGGCAAACGCGGCGCCGATCAGCGCCAGGCGGGAAACCCTATCGCCCAAGCGCTTCATTGGGCACGGTCTTCTCGACACGCTTTTGCGGCTGCTCATGCGCAAGCGTGGAAAGGAAATAGAGACCGCCCGCCAAGACGACGAGCAGGATGACGAGGTTTCGAATGGCGCGCGACATGCCAGTCCTATGCTGCGCCAACGCCCGAGCGGCAAGAGCCAAGCGACGCGTTGCACCGTTTTGCTCCATCGATCCGGCTTGTGTATAGCGCGCCGCCATGCCCCAGACCGCCCCCGCAACATCGTCGAGACCGGACCGGCCGATCGTGCTCGTCGGGTTGATGGGCGTCGGAAAATCGACGGTGGGCCGCAGGCTGGCGGCGCGGCTCGGCCTTCCCTTCGTCGATGCCGATCACGAGATCGAGGCTGCCGCCGGCCTCTCCATCTCCGAAATTTTCGAACGCTACGGCGAATCCTATTTTCGCGACGGCGAGCGCCGGGTGATCGCACGCCTGATCGATGGCTCGCCCAAAGTGATCGCAACCGGCGGCGGCGCCTTCATTCAGGACGAGACGCGCGCGCTGATCCTCGATCGCGCGCTTGCGATCTGGCTCGACGCCGATATCGACGTGCTCGCGCACCGCGTTTCGCGGCGCGACACACGCCCCCTGCTGCGTGACAAGGACCCCCGCACCGTGCTGACCGAACTCGCCGCCATCCGCAATCCGCTCTACGCGCTCGCGCCGATCCATATCCGCAGCGAACCGTCGCCGCACGAGATCACCGTCGAAAGCATCATGCGAGCACTCAAGAAGCGGGCGGCACAATGAGCGTCGTGCCCGTCCAGCTCGGCGACCGCAGCTATGAGGTCGCGATCGAGGCCGGCGCGCTCGATCGCGCCGGGGAACGGCTGGCGCCCTGGCTGACGCGGGGCCGTGCCGTCATCGTCACCGATTCCAATGTCGCCATGCACCAGCTCCCCCGGCTCGAAGCGTCGCTGGGCGATATCGAGCGCCATGTCATCGTGCTGCCCGCAGGCGAGGCGACCAAGAGCTGGGCACAGCTCGAAGCCCTGACCGATCGGCTGCTCGCGCTCGAAGTCGAACGCGGCGATCATGTCATCGCATTGGGCGGCGGCGTGATCGGCGATCTGGTGGGCTTTGCCGCGTCGATCCTGAAGCGCGGTTGCGGCTTCGTGCAGATCCCCACCACCCTGCTCGCGCAGGTCGACAGCTCGGTCGGCGGCAAGACCGCGATCAACACGCGCGCCGGCAAGAATCTGATCGGCGCCTTTCATCAGCCGAGTTTCGTGCTGATCGACCCCTCCGTTCTCGACACATTGCCGCGCCGGGAAGTCGGGGCCGGCTATGCCGAAGTCGTGAAATACGGGCTGATCGGCGATTTCGATTTCTTCCAATGGTGCGAGACGAATGCGGCGGCATTGCTGGCAGGCGATTCCGACGCACGCACGCTGGCCATCGCGACGAGCGTCGCCGCCAAGGCGACGATCGTCGGTGAAGACGAACGCGAGACCAGCGGCCGCCGCGCGCTGCTCAACCTCGGCCATACTTTCGGCCACGCGCTCGAAGCCGAAACCGGTTTTTCGGACCGGCTGCTGCACGGCGAGGGCGTCGCCGCCGGCATGGCGCTCGCCTTCCGTTTCTCCGCCAGCCGGGGTCTGTGTTCGGCGCAGGATGCGGAACGCGTCGCCGCGCATCTGCGCGCGATCGGCCTGCCCGACGGCCTCGCGGCCGCGGGCATCGCCGCTTCGGGTGAGACCTTGGTCGCGCACATGCTGCACGACAAGAAGATGGCGGCCGGCACCCTGCCCTTCATCCTCGCGCGCGGCATCGGCGATTCGTTCGTCGACAAGAGCGTGGCGCTCGCCGACGTCGCGGCCTTTCTGGATATCGAAGCGAGATAATCGCGCCTCGATATCTGCATAAAATGGACAGTTTGCGCGATCAGCGCACAGCGTCCCAGCCACCCCATATCTAGACATGGCTCCCGTTCGAGGAATTCGGGGGGCATGTGACAGCAAGGATTGGAATCATCGGCGCCGGATTGGCGGGGCTCAGCACCGCGAAGATCCTTCGCCAGTTCGGGTTCGACGTGACCGTGTTCGAACGCGAACCCGATATTGGCGGGGTGTGGGCAGCATCGCGTCGCTATCCCGGTCTGACGACGCAGAACCCGCGCGAAACCTATGCCTTTTCCGATTTCCCGATGCCCGCCGATTATCCGGAATGGCCGAGCGGCGCGCAGGTCCAGGCCTATCTCGAAACCTATGTCGATCATTTCGGTTTTCGCGACGCCATAAGGCTCGACACCGAGGTTGTTGCCGCGCGTCCGACAACGACCGGCTGGAGCATCGAAACGCGCTCTGCCGCGGACGAGACCGACACCGTCGGCGTCGATTATCTGATTGTCTGCAACGGGATCTTCTCCATCCCCGCAATCCCGCAATTTCCGGGTGCCGAGGCGTTCGAGGCCGCCGGCGGGCGCATCGTGCACACCAGCCAGTTCACCGACGCCGCAGCCGCGCGCGGACGCCATATGCTGGTAATCGGCTACGGCAAATCGTCCTGCGACGTCGCCAAGGCGAGCCTCGCCCTCACCGCATCGACGACGGTGATCGCCCGCAATCTCATCTGGAAGATTCCGAAGAAGCTCGCGGGCAAGTTGAACTTCAAGCATCTGTTCCTGAACCGGCTCGGCGAAGGACTGTTCCGCTATATCCGGGTGGAGGGTTTCGAACGCTTCCTGCACGGGCCAGGGCGGCCGATCCGCAATGCGATGATGGGCAGCGTCGAGGTGGTGATCGCGCGACAATTGCGGCTGCGCAAGATCGGGCTTCATCCCGGAAAACCGCTCGAGACGATCGCGCGCAGCACCGTGAGCCTCGTCACCGACGGCTTCTATGAAGCGATCGCTTCGGGCGCGCTCGGTTTCCGCCGGGGCGCGATCGCGATGCTCGAGCCTGGGCGTGCGACGCTGGACACCGGCGAGACGCTGCCGGCGGATGTGATCGTGTGCGGCACGGGCTGGCAGCAGCGCTGCGATTTCCTGCCACCCGAGGTGCTGGCGAAAGTCACCGACACGCACGGCAATTTCCGGCTGTATCGGTCGATGATCCCGACCGGCGCGCCGCGCATCGCGTTCAACGGCTATAATTCGTCATTCTTCAGCCAGTTGAATGCCGAAGTCAGCGCGCTCTGGCTCGCCGATCATCTTTCGGGCGGCGTCGCCCTGCCGTCCGAAGCCGAGCGCGACGCCTATATCGACGAGCGGCTCGCCTGGATGGAAGCGCGCACCGACGGCAAGCACAGCAAGGGCACGAACATCATCCCCTTCTCCGTCCATCACATGGACGAACTGCTGCGCGACATCGATCTGCCGCTGCCCCTCGCGACACGCATCAAACATTGGTTCGTCGCGATCGATGCGGCCGATTACGCGCCGCTGATCGCGCGACTGCAGCGCCGACATGCGGCCAACTCAAGGGCATTGCGACATGGTTGAACTCGACGGGAAAGTCGCGATCGTCACGGGGGGCGCCGCATCGATCGGCGCCGCCATCACCCGCAAGCTGCATGCCTTGGGCGCCTGCGTCGTCATTGCCGCGCGCAGCGTTGCAAAGGGAGAGGCCATCGCTGCAGAACTGGGCGAAGGCGCATTGTTCGTGCCCACCGACATCACCGACGACACGGCTTGCCATAGGCTGGTCGATGCCGCGATCGCGCGCTTCGGCCGGCTCGACATCCTCGTCAACAATGCCTGTTCCTATGGCGATGACGGCGCGGCCACGTCGCGGGAGACCTGGCTCGAGACGCTGAACGTCAGCGCCGTGTCGGCGGCGATCCTGGGCGAGATCGCCCGACCGCACCTCGCCCGCAACCGCGGCAACATCGTCAATATCGGGTCGATTTCGGGCCAGGTCCCGCATGTCGGCCGCTGGGCCTATCCCGTGGCGAAGGCGGCCCTGCGCCATCTGAACAAGAGCCAGGCGATCGACTATGCCGGCGACGGCATCCGCGTGAACATGGTCACGCTCGGCCATATCTGGTCCGATCCGTTCGACGGATTGACCGGCAGCGATCGCGCGCATGCCGATGCGGTCTCCGCCGACTTCAACCTGATCGGCCGCGTCGCCGATGCCGAGGAAGTCGCCAACGTCGTCGCCTTCGTGGCCTCGGATGCCGCATCCTATATGACCGGCGGGGAAACCCCGGTCGATGGCGGTTATGGCGCGCTTGGCCCCGAGCGACGGATTCCGCTGATGCCTTTGCTGAGCGCCCCGCGCTGATGGCGGTGCGGGGCGCTTTCGATGTCCTGATCGTCGGCAGCGGCATCAACGCGCTCGTCTGCGGCGCGGCGTTGGCGCTCAAGGGCAAGCGCGTGTGCCTGCTGGAACGCGAGGCGGTTGCGGGCGGCTGTATCCGCACCGACGAACTGACGCTTCCGGGCTTTCGCCACGACACGCTGTCCACGCTCTATCCCCTGTTCGTGACCGCCCCCCATTTCGCGACGTTCGAACCGCTGCTGGCAGAGGCAGGGGCGCATTTCGTCAATGGCGAGGCGCCGACCGCGATACTGATGCCCGATGGTCGTTCGCTGATTTTCCGGCGCGATCGGGCCGCGAATGCAGCGGCGATGGATGCGCTCGCCTCCGGCGACGGCGCTGCCTATGTCCGCGCGATGGCAGCGATCGAAGCCGATGCGCCGCTGATCTTCGGCCTGCTCGGCGGCGAGCTGTGGCGCTGGAGCACGCTGCGCCTGCTGATCGGCGCATGGCGCAAGCGCGGGCTGCGCGGCCTTGTCCGCTTCTTCGGCGAAGCGATGCGATCGACCCGCGACTGGCTGGAGGCGGAGTTCGCATCGCCGCTTTCCCGCGCATTATTCGCGCCCTGGGTGCTGCATGTCGGCCTGTCTCCGGAAAGCCCGTTGTCGGCGCTGATGAACCGGCTCGTCCTCTTCTCGCTCGAACAGGCGGGAAGCCCGATGGTCGCGGGCGGAAGCGACCGCATCGTCGATGCTTTCCGCGCCATCATCGAAGCCCGTGGCGGCGCGATCCGCACCGGCGCCGATGTCGCCCGCATCGTGACGGCCGACGGCAAAGCGACTGGCGTACAATTGGCGACCGGCGAGACATTGAGCGCGGCCGAAGCGGTCGTCGCTTCGGTGACGCCGGCGCAACTTTACGGACGCCTGCTCGCCCCGACGGATACGCCGCCTCAGGTCCGCATCGATGCCGCGGCCTATCGGCACGGGCGCGGCGAGATGCAGATCCATCTGGCGCTGAGCGAACCGCCGCAATGGCCCGATACCGCGTTGCGCGATGTCGCAATGCTGCACATCACGCCGGGGCTGGACGGCGTCTCGCGCGCGGTCAACGAAGCGGAACGCGGGCTGTTGCCGGCGGAGGCGACGATCGTCGTCGCGCAGCCGGTCGCGATCGACCCCGGCCGCGCGCCCGACGGACAATGGATCTTCTGGATCCAGCTGCAGGAATTGCCGCGCGACGGCGCATTGAAGGGCGATGCGCTCGGCGAAATCGCGCCCCCGCCGGACGGCCGCTGGACCGACGCGATCCGCGATGCCTATGCCGATCGTATCGTCGCCAGGCTATGCGCGCTGATCCCCAATCTCGAAGGCGCCATCATCGGCCGGCACGCGATCAGCCCGGCCGATCTCGCACGGCTCAATATGAACCTGGTCGACGGCGACCCTTATGGCGGGGCGTGCAGCATCGCTCAGTTCATGCTCTGGCGCCCCTCCCCGGCCGGCCGCAATCACGAGACGCCGGTCCGCGGGCTCTATCATCTCGGCGCATCGACCCATCC
>JASBTC010000257.1 GCA_030148625.1 Sphingobium sp.
GCCTCGGTCATGAAGCGATATTTGAAGCGGATCTCGAAATTGGCATAGGGCTTATCGAGGATCAGATAGGTGTTGTACGCGATCGGGGTCTCGGCGCTGCCGGTGATCGCGCCGTCGCGCACCGACCAGAATGTCGGATCGCCGCGCCAGCCCTTCAGCGTCTTGCCGTCGAACAGCGATGTGAAGCCCTTGGGCACCGGCGCCTGCTTGGCGTCCTGGGCATGGAGCGGCGCCAGCGCACCGGCGGCCAGCGCGACGAAAGCCGCCGATTTCAAGATCGTCCTGCGATGCGTAGCGATCATTCCATCCTCCCTTGTGATGTGGTTCGCCGTTTCGGCGGTCGGGTCATTTCGATCGCAGGCCGAACGCCTGGATCCGGTCGGTGCCGACCAGTGCGACGCCGTTCGCGATCGTCGGTTCGTTATATTTGCCCGATGTGAAAAGCTCGCCGTCGCCGGTCTTCCACAGCAATTTGAAGGTCAGCGCATCGAAGGCGTAGAGCACCGGCTTGGGCGCGCCTGCGCCGTAGAGATTGGCGGTGCGCGGCGCGTTGTTGTCGAGCACCCAGACGATCGCGTCGCGGCCGCCATTGCTGGTGACGACCGGGTTTCCGGGATTCTTGAAGGTCTGAGTTTCCTCCATGCCGTCGACGCGCAGGAAAGCCGGCTTGTCCTTTTCGGTGACCAGCTTCACCCGCGCCAGCCCCGGCGGCGCGTCGGTCGTCAGATTTTCGCCGATCTTCTTGCTGCCGCTGACGAAGACATAGCTGGTGCCGCGCGCGTCACGATAATAGGCGGCGGTGCTGCGGCTCTTGGCTTGGTCGAATGCGCCGAGATCGTCGGAAAAGGGCTTGAACAGGTTGATCGGCCCGCGCTTTCCGAATTCGGGCTGCGGCTCGGGCGCGAGCAAGGACGTGTCCTGCGACGGATCGTCGGTGCAGGGCTGCCGCTTGGTCAGGCCGCCGGGCATATGGTCGCGATCGAGCAGATAGATATTGCCCTGCTTGCCGCCGCCCAGTGACAGCAGATTGGGCGTGCTCGTGCTGCCCTTGGGCAGGTCGAACACGATGACGCCGCTGCTGCCGATATCGATGTCGGTCTTCGAAGCCTGGCAATAATTATAGGGCGTATAGGTGCCGGCGAGCGTCAGCCCCTTTTGCCGGTCGTCGACGAACTGCATGATCGTCTGGCCCCAGGCATTGTCGCATTCTGGGCAGACGCCCGAAAGCCCATAGAGCCGCCCGGGAATCAGATTGGCGCCAGTCGAGACATGGATGCGTCCCTGCCGGTCGAGCGCCGGCCCGCCCGAGGCCCACATGCCGCCCTGTTCCTGCTGGTTGGTCTGGATAGAGGTGAAGGCGGTCGCCACCTTGGCGGCTTTGGTGTCCACCACGACCAGCCAGCCCACGCCATCGGGGCCGAAGGTGAGATAGAGCCGTTCGCCGTCCTGGCTGAGGTTGAGCCCGCCGCGCTGCGTGTAGCAGGGCGTCCGGCAGACCGCACGCTTGCCGTCGGACGAGAAGCTCTTCTTGTCGTCGGTCTCGGCGACCCATTTGGTCGTGCCGTTGCGGTTCAGCCCCGGCTGGTTCATCGTCGCGGCGTCGAAATCGATCGGCCAGCCCGCCATCTCCTCGCCGCTGCGGATATCGAGCGCATGGACCTGCCATTTCGGATCGCTGCAGCTGGTCACGTAGAGCCGGTTGGTCTTTGGATCGATCACCGGCGTGCTGAGATTGCCGAGCGTGCCCTTGCCGCACGGCGTTTCGGTCAGCCGCTTGCGCCACAGGATCGTGCCGGGTGCCACGCCGTTCGCGGCCGCGGTGCTGATCGCATAGGCATAGCCGGTGGTGGTGACCGCATAGGTGACCGCGAAGGTCTTGCCGGCATGGTCTCCGCCGGTCATCCTGACCGCGCTCATATAAAGCGGCGCTGCGAACAGCCGCGGCGGCGTGCCGTTGAAACTATCGAGCTGCGGCGACGACCAGAGCGGGCCGAACTTCGCGCTGGCGACCGATCTGGGCGTCAGGCGCCGCTCGTTCGCATTCCAGCCGCTGCGCTGCGGATCATTGTGATTGGTGAGCTTGTCGAGCGGCGATGATTTGGTGACCTGGGCCGATCCGGCCGTCGAAACAGCCGACAGGACGACACATAACAGCGCTGTCTTAAGCTTCATCCGATACTCTCCCTAACGGCACCGATCGTTACCCGTCTGCGCGGGTTCGGATCATCATGATGCATGGACTATGCCAAATCCCGGCATGGCAGCGACAGGCTGCTATCGTGGACTTTGCGGTGGAACATTGGCGTTACCCGTGTCACCTTGTGGACAAGGGAACACAACAGGTGACAATCGAATGGATGGGGGCGCTTCCCTTTCCTGAACTTATCATTCCCGCGAAAGCGGGAGACGTAGTTGACCGCAGGTCAATCCAGCTATTCCGTGAAGCATCCGGAAAAAGAAGAAGAAGAAGCTGGATCCCCGCTTTCGCGGGGATGACACTGTGAGGACACCCAAGCGGGACTTATCAACCCCTACCGCCCCGCATCCAGCTTCGCGTACAATGTCT
The DNA here is from genome assembly GCA_030148625.1 of Sphingobium sp. Next base: position 2,567 of record JASBTC010000257.1, read on the forward strand.
TGCGGCTGATCTTGAGCGATGCGGCGGCGACGCTCTTATTGCCCCCGGCCCGTTCGATGGCGCGATGGATGTCCTCGATCGTCACGCGCCGCGACAGGGCGTTGCCCGTCACGAACGAACGGCGCCCGCCATCGGGCTGGAAATGGGTGCCGCGCAGCACGGGACCGTCCTCGAGGATCGCCGCGCGCGAGATCACCTGGCGCAGCTCGCGGATGTTGCCGGGCCAGCTATGGTGTGCCATCTCCTCCTCGAACCGCTCATCGATCGCCAAGGCGGGCATCCCGAGCTCGGCCGCGGTCTTTTGCAGGAAATCGCTGGCCAGCACCGACAGGTCGTCCAGCCGTTCGCGCAGCGGGGGGATGCTCAGCGTTACCGTGCTCAGCCGGTAATAAAGGTCCGATCGGAATTTCCCCTCCTGGACCAGTTCGGCGAGCGAACGGTTGGTCGCGGCGATCACGCGGACGTTGAGCGGGATCGGATTGTCGGCGCCGACACGCACCACCTCGCGCTGCTGAAGGACGCGCAGCAAGGCCACCTGCGCGGCCGGGCTGAGGTCGGCGATCTCGTCGAGCAGCAAGGTACCGCGATTGGCCAGTTCGAACTTGCCGATCCGGCGGCGGTCGGCGCCGGTAAAGGCGCCGCGCTCATGGCCGAACAATTCGCTTTCGAGCAGGCCCGAGGGAATGGCGCCGCAATTCAGCGTGATGAAGGGCTGTTTCGATCGCGGGCTGAGTTCGTGGATCAGGCTGGCCGCCAATTCCTTGCCGACGCCCGTCTCGCCTTCGATCACAACATTGGCGTCGAAGCGCGCCACGCGCTCGATCATCCTGACCAGATCGTGATAGGCGGCCGACCGCCCCAGCATCTCGCGCCGGCCCGGCTCCTCGGCATCGGGATCGACCAGCCTCAGCGTCTTGCAGCGCCGGACGAAATTGGACGTGATCGCCTGAACCGGCAGCCGTTCGAACACCGATCCGCCGGCAATGCCGTCGGCCTTCACCTGCCGGAACAATGTCGCGAAATCCTCGACGTCGGTGAACGGGCCGCCATAGATAAGGCACAGGGGGCGCGACGACGCCCCTTCGAGCGCTGCCAGCATGCGGTTGATATGGATCAGCGAATCCTGGAGCCGGTCGCGGCGATCGCCGATCGCGAACTGCAGCGGGGTCAGCCCCGCATTGATAATATAGGCGTCGACGCCGACCGCGGCGAAGCGGCGGATATCCTCGACATTGAGCACAAAGGCAAAGGTCGCCATGCCCTGCTTGCGCGCCGCGCCGAGCAATTCCACCTCATTCGACAGGCCATAGCCTTCCTCTTCGAACGCTTCGCGGATCTTGCCGTCGATAAAGCCGACCGTCGGCCAGTTGGTCACACCCTGCACGCCCATGCGCCGCAAATGGGCAAGGCGCGCATCGACATCGATCGTCGGATCGCTCGCCATCACCCCCGCGACCACCGGCAGGCCGCCGGCATTGGGCAGGATATGACGCCGCAGCAATTCCTCGGTCTGCTCATTGGCATTGCCATAGGCGAGCAGCGACGCGAGCGAGCCATGACCCAGGCTGCGATAGAGCCCGGCATTGAGCGCGAGCAGCAGGTCGGCGCCGGCCTCGACGACATATTCGGCGATCTGCCCCGACCCCGCCGACACGGCGAGCACCGGCGACCCGCTATGCTTTGCACCCTTTGCGAGATCCCGGACAAGACTGTGCATCGCCTGGCGCTTCCTCCCCGTTTATTGTCACCTATGGCAACCATGTTGTCACAGGGTTACAAAAGTGACAACCGGATCGTACGAAAAAATGGGCCGGCGCGGCTATATGCTTTCGTCACGGCATTTGGCACGGTCCATGCATTGTTTCGATCGAGCCACAAATTGGCGATCGAACCCGCAAAGATGGGTGAGGGAGGAACGCGATGAGCAATTTGGCACCAGTCTATGTATTCGCCACGCTCGATACGAAGCTCGACGAAGCGAGCTTCCTCGCAGACGCCCTCCGTGCGGAGGGGGTTCAGGCCGTCCTGATCGACGTCGGCACCCTCAACCCGCCAATGGCGCAGCCCGGCATCGATCGCGCCACCGTCGCATCCTTCCATCCCGATGGCCCCCAGGCCGTGCTCGGCCACACCGATCGCGGCACCGCGGTCACCGCGATGAGCCGGGCGCTGCGCAGCTTCATGATCGACGCCTATCGCGCCGGCCGCTGTTCCGGCGCGATCGGCCTGGGCGGCACCGGCGGGACCGCGATGATCGCGACGGCGATGCGCGGATTGCCGATCGGATTTCCCAAGTTGATGGTCTCGACCGTCGCGAGCGGCGACACCAGCAGCTATATCGGCACCAGCGACATCACCATGATGTTCTCGGTCGTCGACGTCGCCGGCCTCAACCGGGTCTCGCGCCAGATCTATCGCAACGCGGCCGCGGCGATCGCCGGCATGGCCCGCCTCGCCCCCGCTTCGGACGAAGGCCAGCGCGCCGTGGGCATGACCATGTTCGGCGTCACCACGCCGTGCGTCACCAGCGTCCGCGAGATCCTCGAGCCGATGGGCTACGACACATTGGTCTTCCACGCGACCGGCGTCGGCGGACGGGCGATGGAGGAACTGGCGGGCAGCGACATGCTCGACGGCGTGCTCGACATCACCACGACCGAGGTCGCCGACGAAGTGGTCGGCGGCGTCTTCGCCTGCGGCCCCGCGCGGTTCGACGTCATGCTCGAACGGCGCATGCCCTATGTCCTGTCGGTCGGCGCGCTCGACATGGTCAATTTCGGACCGATCGACAGCGTCCCCGAACGGTTTCGCGGCCGCAATCTCTACGTCCACAATAGCAGCGTCACCTTGATGCGGACGACGGTGGAAGAGAATATCGCCTGCGCCCGCTGGATCGCGCGCAAGCTGAACGCGCATCCCGATGCCGGCTTCACCCTGTTGATTCCGGAGGGCGGTGTGTCGGGCATCGACAAGCCCGGCGCCCCCTTCCACGATCCCGAGGCCGACGCGGCGCTGTTCGCGGAACTCGAAACCGCCGTGGTCCAGGGACCGACGCGCCGCATCGTCCGCTACCCCCATCACATCAACGATCCGGCGTTCGCGCAGGCCATCGTCGATGAATACCGCAAGGTTATGCACTGAAATCGCCTGTTCCATTATTCGGAGGCTCTATGCGTTGGAAACGTCAGGAAATTCTAAGTCGGTTTCGCCAGAAGATCGCGGCAGGCATGCCGATCGTGGGCAGCGGAGCGGGCACTGGCATTTCCGCGAAATGCGCAGAACAGGGCGGCGCCGACCTGTTGATCATCTATAATTCGGGGCGATTCCGCATGGCCGGCCGCGGCTCGCTGAGCGGCCTGCTCGCTTATGGCAATGCCAACGACATCGTTCTCGACATGGGCAAGGAAATCCTGTCGATCGTCGAGAACACGCCCGTCTTGGCCGGCGTCAATGGCACCGATCCCTTTCTGCTGACCGACCGCTTCCTGCGCGAGATCACCGAAATGGGTTTTGCCGGGGTTCAGAATTTCCCGACCGTCGGCCTGATCGACGGATCGTTCCGGCTCAGCCTGGAAGAAACGGGCATGAGCTACAGCAAGGAGATCGACCTGATCGCCGCGGCCAATGCCGCCGACCTGCTGACCACGCCCTATGTGTTCGACACCGAACAGGCGAAACAGATGACGCGCGCCGGCGCCGACATCATCGTCGCGCATATGGGGCTCACCACCGGCGGCCAGATCGGCGCCAAGACCTCGATGAGCCTCGACAAGGCGGCGGAACTGGTCAACCAGATCATCGACGCGGCGCGCAGCGAGCGCTCCGACGTCATCGTGCTCTGCCATGGCGGGCCGATCTCCTCGCCCGACGACGTCTCGATCGTCCTCGAGAAATGCCCCGATGTCGACGGTTTCTATGGCGCGACGTCGATGGAACGCCTGCCCGCCGAGATCGCGATCACCGAGCAGGTCCGCAAATTCGCCAGCCTGCCGTTGAGGCGGAAATCATGACCCGTCTGCGCACCGGCCTCGTCCGCTGGTCGGTTGCGGCCGGTCTCGCCGCGATCGCGACGCCATTGGCGGCCCAGCCGACCATCGTGCTGATCGGCGGCAAGAAACAGGGCATGGCGACGGGAGAGCATGATTTCCCCGACGGCGTGCTCAAGCTGGAGCGGCTGATCAAATCCTCGCCCGATTTCGCGAAACTCAAGCCGGTGGTGAAGACCTATCCGGTCGGTTTCCCGAAGAATCTCGCGGAGATCGACGATGCCAGCGTCGTCCTGCTCTATTTCGGCCCCGTCGCCGGCGCCGACGGCAAGAGCGTCAATCCCGCCCAGGATCCCGCTGTCCAGGCGCAGCTGACCAAGCTCGCCGCGCGCGGCGTCGGCTTCGTCGCGATGCACCAGGCCTTCACCGTGCCCGACACCGCCCGTGCCGCACCCTTTGCCGAACTGCTCGGCGGCGTCCGGGCGTCGGGAAGCGATTATGCGATGGAGGCGGCGCCCGTCACCGTCATCGCCAAGGGGCATCCCGTCACCAGCGGCGTCGGCAATTTCGACTATCTCGACGAATATTATTCGGCGATCGACTTCGGCACGGTCACGCCGATCCTCAGCGGCCGCGCGCATATCCAGTTCCGCAAGTCGGGCTCGGTCTATGAGGAACCGCCCAAGGATCGCGTGATCGCCTGGACGCACGAACGCGCCGGTGGCGGCCGCGCCTTCGCCTTTGCCGGCGGCCATTATCTGGCGTCGCTCGATCAGCCTCAGGTCCGGACATTGCTGCTCAACGCGATCCTGTGGGCCGCGAAGCAGGATGTGCCGCAGGCAGGCGCGGCCTCGACCATCCCGACCGCGCCGCGCATGGGCATGGCGCCTCCGCCCGCCCCGCAGATCGTCGTGCTGCCCTATTCGGACGTGAAACCCGAGGCGCAGCCCTGGGGCAAGCTCGAATGGTTCGCGTCGCGCGCGCTGGGCAATTCGAGCAAGGTCACCATCGGCCAGGCGACGATCTCGCCCGGCAAGCAGAACCCGGTGCACTGGCACCCCAATTGCGACGAGGTTCTCCACGTCCTGCGCGGCCACATCATGCACCGCGTGGGCGACAAGGAATATGAGATGAAGGCCGGCGACACCGTCGTCATTCCCGAGGGCGTTCTTCACAACGCCCGCAATATCGGGACCGAAGACGCCGTGCTCGCGGTCTCGTTCAACTCCGCCGACCGTGTTGCGATAGGAGAATGAGGATGTTCTCGTCACCGACGCACCCCAAACACAGAATAGATACGGGCCGACGAAGATTGCGACAGGGACTGCCCTGATCCGATCGGCCGACCAACGGGATTTGAGTCGAAGTAACCACTGAAGATCGTTGCCGGTGAGAGCGTGATTCCGCCGGTGGGCGGAGCTTTGCCTAGAAAAACCAAGGGGCGGCTCCGGTAAAACAGAAAAACGAGATGGAGGGGATAACATGACCTGTAAAATTCATCGCAAAGACTATCTGAAATCCGTCGGACTGCTCGCGCTGGCACTGGGCTGGTCCTATCCGGCCCATGCGCAACAGGCCCCCGCCCCTGCCGAACCGGCGCAGGACGAGGCCGCGGCCACGGTCGACCAGGCTGATAGCGGCACCAATGCCCCCGACATCATCGTCACCGGATCCAGCATCCGCGGCGCGCCCGCCGTCGGATCCAACCTGATCAGCGTCGGCCGCGACGCGATCGAGGACAATGCGGTCCAGACCGTCCAGCAACTGCTCAAGACAGTGCCCGCGATCTGGGGCGGCAATGCCGCCGGCCAGGGCGGTTTCGCCGCCAATGACTCCGCCGGCGCCTCGGTGCCGCAGATCCACGGCCTGGGCGGCTCCAACAGCTCGAGCACGCTCGTCGTGATCGACGGTCACCGCTTCCCGCTGACCGGCATCATCCGCAACCTGCCCGATCCGAACTTCATCCCGACCAACGCGATCGAACGCGTCGAAGTGCTCGCCGAGGGCGCATCGTCGATCTACGGTTCGGACGCCGTCGCCGGCGTCCTCAACTTCATCACCCGCCGCCGCTTCGAGGGCGTCGAGGCCAATGCCCAATATGGCTTTGGCGACGACTACAAGAACTGGAACGCCAATATCGCGCTCGGCCATCGCTGGGATACCGGCGGCGGCGCGATCTTCTACAGCTATACCGATCGCGGCAATCTGCTCGGCGCCGATCGTCCGCTCACCCTGCCCGACCAGCGCGCCCGTGGCGGCAGCAATTTCGGCAATTTCAACTGTTCGCCCGCCAGTTTCCAGCCGGCAGGCAGTTCGGCAATCTATCTATACCCTTATGCATCAGGCACGCCCAACCAGCAGGCCTTTGCACCGTGCGAACAGGCTAGTTATACAGACCTGATTCCCCAGGAACGCCGTCATTCGGTGAGGGTGAAGCTCGACCAGCAGGTTGGGGACCGCCTCTCGCTCAACGCCGACTTCGTCTTCTCGAGCCGCACCAACGTCCAGCGCAATTCGGTCACGATCGCGTCCAGCACGGGGGCC
>JASBTC010000267.1 GCA_030148625.1 Sphingobium sp.
GGCGCAGCCGTGGGGAGAGGGACCATGCGCAGCCTGGTGGAGGGGAGCCGCGGAGCGGCTTGCGGTGTCGAAATTCCCCTCCACCACTCCAGCTTATGCTGGAGCGGTCCCCCTCCCCACGCTACGCGCAGGGAGGATTTAACGGTCCGATTTCCCGCTTTTGCGCCGAAGCGTTAAACGGCTATGGCGCTGACCGGGGAGAGGTCATGACCAATAAAAGCATATCCGCGCCGTCCAACCGTCGCATCCTGTTCGCGAGCCTCGTCGGCACGTCGGTCGAGTTCTACGATTTCTATATCTATGCGACCGCGGCGGCATTGGTGTTCGGGCCGCTATTCTTCCCGTCGAGCGATCCGGGCATGGAGATGCTGCTCTCCTATGCCAGCCTCGGCACCGCCTTTATCGCGCGGCCGGTCGGCGCCTGGGTGTTCGGTCATTATGGCGACCGGATCGGGCGAAAATCGACGCTGGTCGCCTCATTGATGATGATGGGCGGATCGACGTTGCTGATCGCGTTCCTGCCGACCTATGCGACCGCCGGCATCTGGGCGCCGATCCTGCTCAACATCCTGCGTTTCGGCCAGGGTTTCGGCCTGGGTGGTGAATGGGGTGGGGCAGCGCTGCTCGCGGTCGAGAATGCCCCGCCGGGGCGTCGCGGCCGCTATGGCATGGTCCCGCAACTCGGGGCGCCGGTGGGATTCATCGCCGCCAACGGGCTGTTCCTGATCCTCGGCACGATGATGACCACCGATCAGTTCTTCGCCTGGGGCTGGCGTATCCCGTTCCTGCTCAGCATCATACTGGTCGGCGTGGGGCTCTGGGTCCGCCTCAAGATCACCGAAACCCCCGCCTTCGCCGCGGTGCTGGAGGAGGGGCCGCCGCCCGCGGTACCGATGGGCGAGTTGTTGCGGGATCACTGGAAAGTGACGGTCGGTGCCACCTTTGGCGTGATCGCCTGTTTCGCGGTCTATTATCTCTCTACGGCCTTCGCGCTCGGCTATGCGACCAAGACGCTGGGCATCGATCGGCAGGTCTTCCTGTCGATGCAGATCGGCGCGATCATGTTCATGGCGCTGGGCATCTGTCTGGCGGGCTTGTGGTCCGACCGGATCGGTGCCGGACGCGTGCTGATCTACGGCACGATGGCGGCGATTGTGACCGGGCTGTTGCTCGCCCCGGCGCTCGAATCCGGCTCGCTCGCCATCATCTTCATCGGGCTCAGCGTCGCGCTGTTCGTGATGGGCTTCGTCTACGGCCCGCTCGGCGCATGGCTGCCCAGCCTGTTCCCGACGCGGGTGCGCTATACCGGCGTGTCGATGACATTCAACGTGGCGGGCATCGTCGGCGGCGGGCTGACGCCGGTCGCGGCGCAGGCGCTGTCGGATTATGGCGGGCTGATCTGGGTCGGCGTGTATCTCGCGGCCGCGTCGTCGATCAGCCTGGTGGCACTGCTCGCGCTGGGTGCACGGGATTAGGGCCGGCCAACTCACTTTCCGTCATTCCCGCGAACGCGGGAATGACGGAAAGTGAGATCGATAAGGGGCAGGTGGGCTGGATCATCGGCCCGGCACCGCCGATCCCGATCAATCCATGGTCAGCAGGGTCAGCTTCGCCTTGCCGTGGACACGCTCGACGGCAACGGTGAATCCCGGAATCTCGACCGCCTCTCGGGCGCCGGTCTCCAGGCTGACCCAGGTGCCCGGGGCGATCGCGCCCCGCGTGACGAGTCCGGCCAGCGCCTTTTGACCCAACCCGCTGTCATAGGGCGGGTCGAGCATGACGAGGTCGAAGGGCCCCATCAGCGGCGACAATGCCGATTGGGCGCGGATATCGGCGCGGTCGCCGGCCTTCAGCGCATCGGCATTGGCCCGCAGCGATGCGATTGCCGCGCGATCCTGTTCGACGAAGGTGCAGCGCGCCGCGCCGCGCGACAGCGCTTCCAGCCCGAGCGCGCCGGTGCCCGCGAACAGGTCGGCCACCCGCAATTCCTCGAAATTGCCGAGGCGGCTGGCAAGCATCGAGAACAGCGCCTCGCGCGTGCGGTCGGCGGTCGGCCGGGTTGCGTCCCCGACCGGCGCGCGCAGCACCCGGCCGCGCCAATCCCCGGCGATTATCCGCATATCGCCGATCCGTCGGCCGATGACGCGGACGTCACTTCAGCCCTTTCCTGAACGCGACGAGATCATGCTGCAGCACTTCGTCGACCGCACCGCTGGGCAGGTCACCCAGTGATAGCGTGCCATAGGATGTCCGGATCAGGCGTGAGACCTGGAGGCCGAGATGCTCGAGCACCCGGCGGACCTCGCGGTTCTTGCCTTCGGTGAGCTTCATCTCGACCCAGACATTGGCGCCGGTGCGGCGCTCCAGATTGGCGTCGATCGAACCATAGCGCACGCCCTCGATCTCGACGCCTTCGATCAGATCCTCCAGCTGCGCCTGGGAGACGTGGCCATAGGCGCGCGCGCGATAGCTGCGGACCACGCCGGAGCGCGGCAGCTCGAGCTGCCGCTTGAGCTCGCCATCGGTGGTCAGCAGCAGCAGCCCTTCGGTATTGAGGTCGAGCCGGCCGACGGGGATCACGCGCGGCAGATCCTCGGGCAGCTTGTCGTAGATGGTCGGGCGGCCAGTGAAGTCGCGCTCCGCGGTGAGCAGACCGGCTGGCTTATGGTAACGGAACAGGCGCGTCGGTGCCGCCGCCTGGACCGGCGTACCGTCCACGGTGATGCCGTTCAGCGAGGTCAGGATCGTCGCGGGCGTGTCCAGCGGCGTGCCGTTCAGCTCGATGCGTCCTTCCTCGATCATCCGCTCGATCTCGCGGCGTGACGCGATGCCCGCGCGAGCAAGCAGCTTGGCGATGCGCTGGCCGGTCTTGGGATCTGCCTGCGCATCGGTTGCCGGGATCGCATTCGGGTTTGCGCTGGGAGCGGCCTTGGCGAAGGGTTTTGGGCCGGTGCTGGAACTGCGCTTCGGCTCTGCCCTGGGATAGGGCTTTGGACCAGCATCCGCACCGCGTCGTGCTTCGGGTCTGCCAAAGGGTTTCGCACCGGTGTCGGCACCGCGCCGTGCGTCGGGCTTGCCGAAGGGCTTCGGACCGGCCTCGGCGCCGCGCCGTGAGTCAGGCTTGCCGAAGGGCTTCGAGCCGGCATCGGCACCGCGCCGTGCATCGGGCCTGCCAAAGGGTTTCGAGCCGGCCTCGGCGCCGCGCCGTGTGTCGGGCCTGCCGAAGGGCTTTGAACCGCCCTCGGCGCCGCGCCGTGCATCGGATTTGCCAAAGGGCTTCGAACCAGCCTCGGCACCGCGCCGCGCGTCGGGTTTGCCGAAGGGCTTCGAACCGGCATCGGCACCGCGCCGCGTATTGGCTTTGCCATGGGGCTTCGCGCTGGTGTCGCCGCGCTTTGCCTCGGCCTTGGAATAGAGCTTCGAGTCGGCGTCGCCGCCGCGTCTTGCATTGGCTTTGGCATAGGGTTTCGAGCCGGCGTCGGCATCGCGCTTTGGACCAGCCTTGGAATGAGGCTTGGAAGCGTCCTTGGCGCCGGACTTCGGGCCGCCTTTGGGATCGGGCCTGGAGCCCGTTTTGGGACCGGATTTACGACCGGTCTTCGCGTTATGCGGCGGCGGGGGCACGGGCAGACTCCGGAACAAAATGAATCGATGCGCGCTCATTGGCGAGCGGCTATGCGCTACGCGTATCGCGAAAGGACAAGCGCATAGATGCTGTTTGGGCGCAAGCAAAGGCTGATCAACCGGCTGCTTATCGTAGAGGATGAGCCGTTGGTGGCGTTCGACCTCGAAAATGCCCTGACTCATGCGGGTTATCAGGTGGTCGCGACGGTCGATCGCTATCGCGATGCGATGGCGGTGATCGAGGCAGAACCGCTCGATCTGGTCCTGAGCGACGTGAAACTGACCGGGAAACGCGATGGCGTCGATCTGGCGCGTGCGGTGAAGCCGCGCGGGCTCCGGCTGATGTTCGTGACCGCAAGCTGCCCGATCGATGCGCCGGACTTGTCGATCGGCTGCCTCGCCAAGCCCTATGGGCACAGGGAGCTGCTCGATGCGCTCGCGGTGGTCGATGCGACCTTGGGGGGCAAGCGCCCGAAGCGGCTGCCGGTGGGATTGAGTCTCTACGCGCTCTAGGAGCGATTTGTAGTTCGATGGAATCATCGAACGACTCGAAAATCGCGTTTAAACAAACATCTAGAGTGATTTCGAGGCAGGTGGAATCACCTGCCGGCTCGGAAATCACGGTCAACAAGGGACGTTCTGAGTCTGTCCGGTTCAATCTGAACCGGACAGACTCCAGAGCAGGCGATCCGCTTCCGTTGAAGCACAGCCTGCTCTAGAGAACGGCACGCCGGTCAGCCCAGGTGCGCGTCCACCGTATCGTGGAACGTGCGGATGCCGGTCTCCAGCGTGCCGAGCGTCAGCCGTTCGATCGCGCCGGAGGCGAGACCTTCCTGGCCCAGCGCCGCGGCGCGGAAATCCTCGCCCGCGAAGACGCCTTCATCGAGCAAGGTCCAGCTCCGTTCCCAATGCGCCAGCGCCTTGTCGGTCGCGGGCGGTTCGGGGATCAGCATGAAATCCTCGACCAGCACACGGTCCACCGCGCGGGGCATCAGCACCATCAGGTTCACATAATCGGGACTGACGATGATGACGGTGGCGGGAAACAGCTGATAGGCGAAGGTGATGCTCGCGCGCAGCGACTGCCAGTCGTTCAGGTCGAGCGCCGCGACCGCGGCCTCGCGGCCGACCGCGGAGCGCTGATGCGGGCCGATCGTGTCTCCGCTCGTCACCCCGTCCTGAAAGAAGGGGCCGATCGTGTCGGCATGGAGCCGCTGGACGTGATAGCTTTCCAGGAACGCGTCCATGATCAGCTTCCAGTTGGCGGGCACGTCATGGGTCCGGCGGCGGAACAGATGCTGGCCGCCAAGCGCGAAAGCGTCGAAATCATGCGACAGCGTTTCCGCCCCGGCAAAATCGGCCTGCTCGGCGAAGGAGAACCAGATCAGCCCGCCTGCTTCGAAGGTCGGGAGCTTCACCAGCCCGAAATCCTGCTTGTCGAGCCCCGGAAAACTGTCCGGCCGCGGCATGCCGGCAAGCGAGCCGTCGAGTTTGTAGGTCCAGGCATGATAGGGGCAGACGAGCCGGGGCGCGCAGACGGCTTCGCCGCCTTCGACCAGGCGCGTGCCGCGATGCCGGCAGACATTGCGAAAGACATGCGCCACCCCCTTGCCGTCGCGCGCGATCAGCAGCGGCGTGCCGAATCCGTCATGTGGCACCGCCATATTGGGACGCGGCAGCAGCGCCGACGGTGCGATCACCTGGGGCAGGCCGCGGAACAATCTTTCCTGTTCGGTGTCGAAGCGGACCGGGTCGGTATAGGCGCTGGCGGGAACGCTGGTGACGCCTTCGCCGGTGCGCGGGCAGCCATGCGCGATCGCATCCGCCAGCGCGAGCTGGCCCGAAGTGGGGGTGAGCGCGTTCATGCCGCAATTCCTCTCCGTTCGCGGTATTCCGGTTGTTCTGGGGCTAGGCATATCCCAGAAATTCTATAGTTTCCCGCGGAAATTGAAGGGGCGGGGTAAGGTTCATGGCTGACGCTACGGCATCGGGGACTTCAAGCTTTCTCGAAACAATGCGTCCTTATATACGCCCGCGTCCGCTGGCTGCGCTGCTGCTCGGCATATCGAGCGGCTTTCCGCTTGCGCTCCTCCTCGGGACGATGACTTTCTGGCTGGCGAAGGTCGGCATCGACAAGAAGACCATCGGTTTCGCGATCGGCCTGACGACGCCCTACACGCTGAAATTCCTGTGGGCGCCGCTGGTCGATCGGATCAATCTTCCGATCCTGACGCCGCTCTTTGGGCAACGGCGTTCATGGCTGTTTCTTGTCCAGTCGCTGCTGTTCCTGTCGGTCTGGATGCTCGGCGCGAGCCAGCCGGAACACCATCTTGGCGTCTTCGCCTTTTGGGCGATCCTGACGGCCTTTCTGGGCGCGACGCAAGACATCATCATCGACGCGTATCGGATCGAGATCCTTTCCGACGAGGAACTGCCGCACGGCACCGCGACAAATCAGCTGGGATATCGCATCGGCGCCTTTATCGCGGGTGTCGGCACGATCGCGATGGCCTCGACCGAGGGACTCAATCTGGGCTGGGCGCTTGCCTATGGCTTGACGGCGCTGTGCATCATTCCCGGCATCGTCGCCGCGATGTGGGCCGGGCCGGGCCTGCACGACAGGGCAATGAAGCGCGTCACGACGGGCGGCCAGTGGCTCAAGGATACCATCATATCGCCCTTCGCCGATTTCCTGAAGCGGCGCGGCGCGGTGCTGATCCTGTTCTTCGTCCTGCTCTACAAGGTCGGCGATGCGATGGGGCAGGGCATGCTCAATCCGATGATCGTCGAACTGGGCTTCTCCGACACCGAGTTCATCGCGATCAACAAGGTGCTCGGTTTCTGGGGCCTGATCGTGGGAACTGCGCTTGCGGCACCATTCATGGCCTGGCTGGGCATGGGCCGCGCGCTTTTCATCTCCGGTCTCATGATGATGCTGAGCAACTTCTTCTTCGTGATCGTCGCGCTTGCCGGGCATTCCGTTCCGTGGCTGGCGGTCGCGATCGCGGTCGAACAGATCACCAGCGGTATCGGACTGACCGTGATGGTCACTTATTTTTCGGGCCTTTCGAGTGTGGCTTACACCGCGACCCAATTTGCGCTGCTATCCGCCCTGGCGGGCGTCGGTCGCACCTGGATGTCCACGCCGTCGGGTTATCTTGCCGAATCACTGGGCTGGCCGGGCTTCTGGCTCTTCACGATCGTGGCGGCGATTCCGGGCATGGTCCTGCTCTGGATCCTGTGGAAGCGCGGCTTCGTGGCAGAGACCGTGCGGCAACCCGGTACTCAGGCCGTCGAGGAAAAGGCCGGCGCCTGATGCCCTGGCTGATCGTCTCCGTCCTGATCCAGCTCGCCTGCGCGATCCATGTGATCCGCAGCGGGCGCAACCAGACATGGATCATGGTGATCATGTTCCTGCCGCTCGCGGGCGCGGCCGCCTATTTCATTCTCGAGATCATGCCGGGATTGCGGGGCAACCGCCATGTGCGGACGGTGCATGCCAAGGCCGTGTCGCGGCTCGATCCGGAACGCGATCTCCGCGGCGCGCGTGACGCATTGTCGCTGGCGGATACGGTGGCGAACCGGATCCTGATGGCCGACGCGCTCGCCGGGCTCGACCGGTATGAGGAGGCCGTGTCCTATTATCGCGAGGCACTCGCGCGTTCCCCCGGCGGCGACGACCGGACCAAGGCCAAGCTCGCCCGCGCGCTGATCGAGACCGGTGAGGCCGCGGAGGCGGAACGGTTGGTCGAAGAGATCGCGCCGCCAACCGGTATCGGCGAGCAGAATCGGCTGGCGATGCTGCGCGCACGCATATTGGAAGCGCAGGGCAAGATCGCGCCGGCGATGCCAATCTATGCCGATCTGGTGACGCGCTATCCGGGCGAGGAAGCGCGTTGCCGCTATGCCGCATTGCTGCTGCAGACCGGCGATCGCCGGCGTGCCCGGGATGTGCTGGAGGAAGTGGAGCAGCGCATGAAGCGTCTCGACCGCACCCAGCGCGCGGCAGAGGCCGATATGTACGATTGGGCGATGGACCAGCTTCGTTCGCTGCGAGCATAAGCTGCAATCAGGTCTCGCATCTCGACCTTGGCGTTGGCGATTATACCTTCGACCGAGGCCGGGGCCCACATCGTCACCCTGAACTTGTTTCAGGGTCCATGCCCAAACGGGCGCGGTGGTGTGGGTTGCGGCTTGGATGCTGAAACAAGTTCAGCATGACGATGAGGTGTCGCTAGCTCAGCCGGACGTTACCGGAAAACCACCGACTTCCCGTCATTGAGGAACACCCGCCGCTCGCCCAGCGCGTTGACCGCGCGGGCCAGCACCTGGGCCTCGATATCGCGGCCGATGCGGATCATGTCGTCGACCGAGGCGCGGTGATCGACGCGCTCGACCGCCTGTTCGACGATCGGGCCTTCATCGAGATCGGCGGTCACGAAATGCGCGGTCGCGCCGATCAGCTTCACGCCGCGCGCATGGGCGCGATGATAGGGTTTGGCGCCCTTGAAGCCGGGCAGGAAGCTGTGATGGATGTTGATGCAGCGTCCGCTCAACCGCGCCGAGAAATCCTGCGACAGCACTTGCATATAGCGGGCGAGCACGAGCAATTCGGCGCCGGTATCGGCCATCAGTGCCTCGATCGCGCGCTCCTGCGTATCGCGATTGTCGGCATTCACCGGCAGATGATGCCAGGGCAGGCCATGCCATTCGACCAGCCCGCGCAGATCGTCGTGATTGGAGACCACACCGACGATATCGACCGAAAGACCGCCGGTCTGCCGCCGATGGAGCAGGTCGTTCAGGCAATGCGATCCCTTGGAGACTGCGATCAGCGCGCGCGGGCGCTCGGTGGCGGCGGTCAGCGACCAGTCCAGGTCCAGCGTCGCGGCGGTTTCTGCGAATTGGGCGCGCAATTGCTCGGTTTCGCTGGGAAAATCGGGGCCGCCGGCGGTGAAGACGACGCGCATGAAGAAGCGCGCCGTCTCGATATCGGCATATTGCTGGCTGTCGAGGATGAAGCCGCTGCGCGCAGCGAGAAAGGCACTGACACCCGCGACGATGCCGACCCGGTCGTTGCAGGTCAGCGTCAGGATCCAGCTCGGTTCGCTCATCAGGCGGCCAGCCCCGGAACCGCGACCGCGCCGACCGCGTCGGCCTCGAAGCTGCCGATCGGATAAGCGCAATAATCCGCGGCATAATAGGCGCTTGGCCGATGATTGCCCGATGCGCCCAGCCCGCCGAACGGCATGTTGCCCGCCGCGCCCGTCGTCGGCCGGTTGCGGTTGACGATGCCCGCGCGGCTCCCTTCCAGGAAGCGATCCCAGAGTGCCGCGTCGGCGCTGATCAATCCGGCGGAAAGGCCGAATGCCGTCGCGTTCGCCGCGGCGATCGCCGCCTCGAAATCGGCGACGCGCGTGATCTGGAGAACCGGTGCGAAGATTTCCGCATCGGGCACATCGACACCCGTCACGTCCAGGATGGCCGGCGTGACGAAGGCGGCCGAGCGTCCGTCGATGCCGTCAAAGCCGCGAATGGTACGTGCGCCGCGGGCTTCCAGCCCGGCAAAGGCGGCACGTGCGCCGGCGGCGGCCGCGTCTGAGACCAGCGGTCCCATGAAGCCATCCTCGGCATCGTTCCACGCCCCGATGCGCAGCCGGCCCGCCATCGCATTGACCGCTTCGACGATCGCGTCGCCGGTCGCGCCCTGCGGCACGATCAGCCGGCGCGCGCACGAACAGCGCTGTCCGGTGGTGACGAAGGCCGACTGGACGATGATCGACGCCGCCGCCTCGGGCGAATCCCAGACGATCAGCGGATTATTGCCGCCCAGTTCGAGCGCCAGGATCAGATGCGGGCGATCGATGGTCGCGCGCTTGAGCGCCGCGCCCGCACCGGCCGAACCGGTGAAGAGCAGCCCGTCGATATCGGCCGCGACCAGCGCCTCGCCCGTGGCGCGAGCCCCCTGGACCAGATTGAGCACGCCCGCAGGAAGCCCCGCCTTTTCCCATGCCTGCATCATCCGCTCGCCGGTGGCGGGGGTGATTTCGGACGGTTTGAAGACGATGGTGTTGCCGGCCAGCAGCGCGGGGACGATATGGCCGTTGGGCAGGTGACCCGGGAAATTATAGGGGCCGAGCACCGCCATCACGCCATGTGCGCGATGGCGCAGCACGGCGCGGCCGAAATCGGTGTCCGCCGATCGTTCGCCCGTCCGTTCCGCGTTCGCCGCGATCGAAACCGCGACCTTGGCGATCATCGATCCGATCTCGGCGCGGGTTTCCCACAGCAATTTGCCGGTCTCGCGCGAAATCAGCTGCGCAAATGCCTCGCGATCGGCTTCGAGCGCTTCGGCGAAGCGGCGCACCGCCGCGATGCGATCCTCGAGCGGCGCCGCGCGCCATGCCGGCATTGCCTTACGTGCGGCAGCGACGGCGGTCGCGATATCCGCTGGGGTCGCCGCTGCGCCCTCCCACACCGTCTCTCCCGTCGCGGGATCGAGCGACCGAAAGATCTCGCCGTTCGCCTGGTTCCATTGGCCGTTCACATGCATCGATATCACCCATTCACTCGAACGGCCTCGCCTTCGCGGAGGCCTAGCGCGGTTGCGGTTTGCGGATCAACAGTCAGTGTGCCGTCGTCGATCGCGGCGGCGGCGTGCGTCGCCCGGAAAGTGGGGATCGCGGCGCTCGACAGCAAGCAAGTATGAAATTGTTCCTCAAAGTCACGCTTGAAGACAGATAGACTTCTACCCGATATTTTTGCTAGTTCGCTAACCGAGAGTGGCTTTAAGTAGTAGTTTTCGAGCAAATAAGCTAAATCTATTTTTTGACCCTGATAGATCTTAAACAAGGTTCTTTTGAATTGATTACTACGGTCGAGCTCTATCAGATGAAGCATTAATTCATTGAACTTCAGTTTAAGAAACTGGTTCAGAAGATTAGTGCGGGCACTAAAAAAAGGAATAAGAGAGTCAACAAATTTATCGAAGT
>JASBTC010000281.1 GCA_030148625.1 Sphingobium sp.
CTTTCCCCAGCCGCTCGACGACGCCTGGGCCGCGCTGCAGGCAGTTGCGGGCGACGGGCCGCTGGCGGTGATGGGTGACAGCGCGGGCGGCAATCTCGCCGCCGCACTCGCCCTGCGCGCGCGCGACCGCGGCGGGCCGAGGATCGACCTGCAGATATTGCTCTATCCGGTGCTTTCTCCGGATTTCGATCGCGACTCCTACGATCGGTTCGGCAAGGGCGACTATCTGATCTCGACCACCGACATGCAGTGGTTCTGGGACCATCATGTGCCGCTGGCCAGTCGCGATGATCCCGAAGCGGCGCCGCTTGCCGCCACGAATCTCGCGGGTCTTCCCGAAGCGATCATCGTCCTTGCCGGCTGCGACCCGCTGCACGACGAAGGCCAGGCCTATGCCGCCGCGCTGGCGGCAGCCGGCGTGCGCGTCGCGCTGCACGACCATCCCGGCATGGCGCACGGCTTCTTCACGCTGGTCGACCTGCTATCGACCGCTAATGCGGAAGTGGCGCGGGTCGGACGGGCGATTTCGGAGCGCTTCGGCGGGTGAGCCCTCCGTTATTCCGGTGAAGGCACGGCGAGACTTTCTCCTCTCCATCGAAGATGGGGAGGGGGACCGACGGCCAACGGCCGTTGGTGGAGGGGAAATACGATGCCGTCAGCACATGCTGCTTCCGGGTAATGTTTTCGTGCGATTGCCACCAGTTGCAGCGAGAAGTGACGCATCGCAATTCCCCTCCACCACGCCGCTTCGCGCCGTGGTCCCCCTCCCCACGCTTCGCGTAGGGAGGAGAGGTCTCACTGAAACGCCCGGCAATCCCCGTTACGCCTCTTCCGCCAGACGCTGCTGCACCAGCTCGATAAACCGGGCGATCAGCGGCGATGCGCTGCCCTTGGGCCACAACATGCTGATCGGCAGCGGCAGATCGAGATCGACGAGTTCGCGCAGCACGATATCGGCCGGGGTCCGGTCGGCACGCGCCGCGGTGATGATGCCAAGCCCGATCCCGGCGGCCGCGAGTTCATAGGCAATGTCCACTGCGGCGACTTCGACCGCGATGTTGGGCGAAACGCCGCGTGCATCGAACGCCGCGATCATCCGGTCGAACAGACGCGGCGAGATATGGCGGGCGGGCCAAAGCAAGGGCTCCGACGCGATATCGGCCAGCCGGACGGACGGCAGCGCCGCAAGCGGGTGATCGGCCGGCAGGGCCAGCATGAAACGATCCTGCCCGACGGGAAGCCTGTCGAACTGATCGACGTCGGTGGCCTCGTCGATGACGAAGGCGACATCGATCTCGTCGGCGAGCAGCCGGCTGCGCTGCGCATCCGAGGTCAGCGGAAAGGCGCGAAGCTCGACGGCCGGATAAAGCGTCCGGAATTCGCGCAGAACCGCCGGCAGGACGGGACGGCGAAGCATCGCTTCCGAAAAGGAGACGCGGAGCGTGCCGAGATCGCCGTCGGCGATCCGCCGGACATTGCGGCGCGCTTCCTCGATCGACAGCAGGATCCGCCGGACATCCTTGGCCAGCGTCTGGCCCGCGGGCGTGATCGCGACACCCCGCGCCTGGCGCTCGAAAAGCTCGACATCGCCAAGCTCCCGCTCGAGATCGGCGATCCGGCGCGACAGCGCCGATTGCGCGATGTTGAGCCGTTCGGCGGCACGATGCAGATTCTGCTCCTCGGCAACGGCGAGGAAGAAAGGGAAATGCTTGGCGATCCGCAGGGTCCGCAATGTCGCGACCTCGCGGGGAACGTTCGGCGTCAGGGATTTGGACATGTCCGGCTTTATGCTCCGGTCGGCCGTTGCTGGCCAGATCGGAGTTGCGCCCGCCGCAACCGGCGCATCAGCCAAGTGCAACACGAACCACCGCCTTTCCGCAAATGTCGCGCGCGCGCATCACCACTTCGACATCGGCGCGATTGCTGCCGTCCAGATGGCGCGCCATCACACGGCCCGCGACATGATCGGGCGCGAAACCGTCGTCGGGCGCATGTATGGAAACCAGCGAAGCCGCCGACGAGCCCGACCATTTGCGGACCATCTCGCAGACCCGTTCGGCCATCGAGGTTTCCGGATTCATGGGACCATCCAGTTCCACCGACTGCCCAAGTCGCACATCCGCGAAGCGGAGCGGGATTGCGTTCATCATCGTCCCTCCATGTTGCGACCGACGATTACGCCGTCAGCCTGCGATTGCTCGGAAAGGCATAAAATCGCGGCGATCTTGCGCCGATCTTATTTCTTTCTATCTTTTATAGGATAGATGATTCGCTCCCAGTCGTCAAACCGGAGATCGGCGCATTGCCAAACGAGCGTTGGTCGGGCATCCGGCCCTTTACTAGTAAAGATAGATATTCAGAGATGGCCAGAGGAGAGACCGCTTGACCGTCACCACGAACAGCCAGGCCGCCCCATCGGCAACCGACAGGCTTGCCCTGCGCCGCTCGCCCCAGCCCGACGCGCTGGTCGCGCCAGGCCCCGATGCCCGAGAGATCGATCGCCTTGTCGAGATCGCGTTACGGGTGCCCGATCATGGCCGACTCAGCCCCTGGCGGCTGATCCTCATCGCCGGCGACGCCAAGGAGAAATGGGTCGCACGGCTGATGGAACTTGCGGATGCGCGCGAGGACGCCGCCAAGGTGCGCGTCAGCACGCGCAAGCTCGGTTCGGCGCCGCTCGTCGTCGTCGTGGTCTCCGCGGCGACCCCTGGCCACAAGGTGCCGGAATGGGAGCAATGGCTGTCGGCCGGCGCGGTCTGCATGAACGTGCTGAACGGCGCGCACGCCATGGGCTATGGCGCCAACTGGCTGACCGGCTGGCACGCCTATGACGGCCAGGCGACCGCGCTGCTCGATCTTGGCGATGGGGAGAAGGTGGCGGGCGTCATCCTGGTCGGCAGCATCGCGGAGGAAGCGCCCCCCCGCCCGCGCGCCGCGCCCGACGACGTTGCACGCTGGCTCGATCTCTGAACCTCGATCAGGCGCGCAGCGTGTCGGCCTTGATCGTGACGTCGGTGCTGAAGCCGTGACGACGCTCGCCGCCGCCGCCCGAATAATGCTCGCGGATCGCGCGTTCGGCGCTCAGCGAATCGCCCTCTTCGATAGCGCGGTAGATGCGCTCATGCTCGTGCGCCAGCGACAGGCGGACCGAACGGTCGGAGAATGTGCCATGCACCGACTTGTTGAGCGCCAGCAGGTCGACCTGCGCCGACCAGAGCTTCTCCAGCGCACCGACGACGAGACTCATCGTCTCGTTTCCGCAATGGTTCACCAGTTCGGTGTGGAAGGCGCGCGCAAGGCCGATGAACGTGCTGGGATCGTCGACCGCCGCCATGCAGGCATCGATATTCGCGCGCAATTTGGGCAGCACCGTGGTCCCGCGATCCGGGCGCAGCGCGGCCTCCGCCGCACAGGCGGGCTCCAGCAGCCGCATGCCGTTGAGCAGGTCGGTGAGCGTGACGTTTCGCGCCTCGAGCACGAGGCCGAGCATATAGGCGGCCGTGCCCGAATGCGGGACATGGACGACCGCGCCGCCGACATTGCCGCGGATGACAGTGATCAGCCCTTCGGTTTCCAGGATCCGGAACGCTTCGCGGATACAAGGCGGGCTGACCCCGAATTCGGCCAGCAGTTCCTCCTGCTTGGGCAGCAGATCGCCATCGGAGAGCGCGCCCGACAGGATGCGCGAACGCAGGCTGGACGCAACGATTTCAGCCACTCGCGGCTGTCGCAACCGACGCTTGGTCGTGCCTGTGGTCAAAACCGGGCTCCCCCTGGGCCGATCATGCCGATCGCCGCACTTGTGAATTCCATCGGATTACACCGAATTTCCAGATCCACTGCAATAAGCGCACACTGAATCTTTGCAAGGAGAGACCATGGCCAGCGAAGTCGCACGCTACCAGTGCTTTACCATCAGCATCACCCCCTTCACGGCGGACGGCGCAATCGATGAGCCCGCGCTGCGGCGACATCTGCGCAAACTGGGGGACGCTGGAATCGGCGTCTATGTCGGTGGCGGCGGCAGCGGCGAGGGCTATACGCTGTCGCAAGAGGAAACCAGCCGGCTGCTGACCATCGCCGTGGAAGAACTCAAGGGTCGCGCGCCGATCCGCGCCATGGGCGTCGAGCCGCGTACGGCGGACCAGATGATCGCATTTCTGGAGCAGGCAAAAAGCGCCGGCGTCGATGCCGCGCAGGTCTATTCGCTCGATGTCGGCCATGGCCATGCGCCGACCCCGCGCGAGCTTGACGCCTATTTCAGCGACGTGCTGTCCAACACCGATATCCCCTCGGTCCTCTCCACCCATCAGTCGGTAGGGTATGTCATCCCCGCCCAGGTCATCATCGAACTGTTCGATCGCCACACCCAGCTGATCGGACTCAACGTCAGCCACCAGGATCCCAATTATCTGCGCACGCTGGCCGATGCGCTCGGCGACCGGATCGACATCTGCGTCGGCGGGCCGCACCAGGCGCCAATGGCATTGGCGTTCGGCGCGCAGGGCTTCCTGTCCTCCGAAGGCAATATCGCGCCCAGGCTCTGCATGGGCGTGATCGATGCCGCAAAGGCCGGCGACAATGCTGCCTTTCTCGAGCGCTGGGGCAAGCTGATGCGGCTGTTCATGGCGCTTTACGGCAATGGCGGCATCCGCGTGACCAAGGCACTGCTCGAGCATTTCGGCCTGGCCGGCGGTTATCCCCGCTCCCCGCGCCTGCCCGCCGAACCCGAGGCGCTGGCAAAGGCGCTCGCGGTCGTCGAGGCGATCGGACTGGCCGGGATCGAAGGCTGGTGAACGAAAAACGGCGGGAGATAGTCTCCCGCCGCTTCCCGTGACGAACCACTCAACGTCATTCCGGCGAAAGCACCTGTGAACCAACCCCCGTTCGTGTCGAGCCCTTCGACTGCCCGCCAGGGCGGGCGCTCAGGATAAACTTCGGCCTATAGGCCGAAGTCGAGCCACGCTGCGCCGCGCCCTACGTCCCTCGACTTCTCCGCGAAGCGGAGAAGTTTATCCTGAGCGCCTGCCTTCGCAGGCAGTCGAAGGGCTCGGGACAAACGGTGAAGATGGCCAGAGCGATTTCGAGGCAGATGGAATCATCTACCGGCTCGGAGCCGCAGGCCAGCGAAGCCAAATCTTGGCAAACAAGGGCAAATATGGAGCGGATCTGATTCATCCCGAACCAGAATCCGCTCTAAAACCCAGCTACTCCGCGGCCACCGCCTGCGGCTCGTCGGGCAACGGGTCGAAGCTCGGCACGCGTTCGTCCCAGAAGTCCGACTCGCGTGAGGTGTCGATCGTCCGCGCGCCGCGCACGCCGAATTTGCGCCGCGCCTCCTCGAGCGGAAGATCGAGCCAGTCCTCGTAGCGCGGAATGAAGAGCGCGTCGGACTTCTCGCCCACCTTCATCGCATAATGGGCAAGATCCCACATCCGGGTGAACAGTTCCGGATAGTGGAGCGGCCCGCGCATGAACATCGGGATGGTGAGCAATGTGTTCTGCACGTTGAGGAGCCCGGCCAGCTCCGGCGTGAAATGGCGGAAGAGGTTTCCGTATTTCAGAAAGGCGGGCATAATCTCCCCGATCCCGTCGAAGCCGCCGCCGCTCAATATGTGCATGATGTCGTGGATCTGGACGCCGCGCAGGAAGAAATATTCGAAGCTCGAACGTGGCTCGAAACTGGGGATGATGTCCACCTGCATGCCCGCGCCAATGAGCTGCTTGTACCAGATGCCGCCGACCGATCCTTCGGGGCACGACTTCATGTCCTCGCGCGTCAGCCTGGCAAGCCAACGCTCGTCGAGCCATTTGTCGAATTCCGGCCAGCCGCGGCGCGCCTCGTCGAACAATATTTCGATCCGCTCGTGATCCTGCACTTCGCGGACGGCTTCGATCAGCATCGGAATGCCATAGGTCGTCGGATAGTCGCGCCCATTGCGCTTGAGGCACTGCGTCGTGACCCATTCGCGGATGCGATAATCGTTCATATATTTGGACGAACTGATGAGCACACTGCTCGTCGTGTCGACCTTTTGCCGCCCGCGCTGCAGATACGGCAGATCTTCGTCGTTCATCCTGTCCTCCCTCTCCGTTGCCGCACGTCGTTCAGGCGGCCGCCGATGCGACCTTGCGGATGACCGGGCCGACGAATTCGCCCGGCAAGGCGCCGGTGAAGCCGCCATTCTCGAACGTCGGCACACCATTGACC
>JASBTC010000288.1 GCA_030148625.1 Sphingobium sp.
CACGCAGGGGCTCACGCCGGCCCATCGCCGGGGGGGGGCGCCCACCGCGATGCCTCATTAATTGCTGTCGCTTGTAGGCATCGCACTCTCGCCCCAAAACGGCATGGGGCAACGACATCGCATTTCCCCTCCACCACCGACCTGCGGTCGGCGGTCCCCCTCCCCATCAAAGATGGGGAGGAGAAAAACCTTGAATACCACCTTCTCGAAAAGCTCAACCGGTGGCGAGACTCGTCTCGATCACCGGATCGCCCTGCAGCGTGCGCTGGATCGGACATTTGGCCGCGATTTCGAGCAGTTTCGCGCGCTGCTCGTCCGACAAAGCGGGGCCGTGCAGCCGGATCACCTTGGTGAAATGATCGGTCCAGGCCGGGCGGCCTTCGATATCGCCCTTGCGATGGGTCAGGCCGACCTCGACCTCGTCGAGCGGCCAGCCCTTTTGCCGCGCATAGAGCCGGATCGTCATCGCGGTGCATTCGCCGAGCGCCGCAAGCAGCAGGTCATAGGGGGCGGGCCCGAGATTGCGGCCGCCCACCGCTTCGGGCTCGTCGCCGTCGATGACATGGCCCGATACGGTGATGCGGACCGCGAAATCGCTCGCGCCGCTTTCCTGGACGAGCGCGTCGATCCTGTCGCCAGCCATGCCGCCTATCCCAGGGGCGCGGCGAGCAGGGTGTTCGCGCGCGGACCGTTCCAGTCCATGCCCCCGATCACGCGCCAGACCTCGCGCCCCTCGGCATCGTAGAGGATCGTCGTCGGCAACATGCCGCTGCCATAGTTGATGCCGAGCCTGTTCTCGGGATCGAGATAGGGCTGGAGCATCGCGAATCCCTTTTTCGCGAACCAGGGGCCGACAACGGCACCGCCCTTGCTGTCCTGCGCCACGGTGAGCACGGTCAGCTTGCCGCGCGTGCGCTGCGCGAGCGCATCGAGCGTCGGCATCTCCTTGACGCAGGGCGCGCACCAGGTCGCCCAGAGATTGACCAGCACGGGCTTGCCCTTGAAGTCGGCGAGCCGGACGGTCTTGCCGCCGGGGGCCTCGAACGCATCGGCGGGCGCCGGCTTGCCCCGATTCTCGATATCGAGCGTGCCGGCCAGTTCCTCTTCGGCAGGTTCGGCGCCCGCCGCGTTGCCGCTTGCCGGCGGTGCGGCGGTTTCGGCGTTCGCACTCGCTGGCGGGCTGGTCTGCGATTGCCTATCGCATCCGCCGAGCGCGAGGCAGCCGAGCGGGAGAAGCAAAATCAGCGATCGCAACAAATCCTCCAACAGCATGTGGGGCGGGCGCTTCAGCGAAGGGCCGGCATCGGTCATGCGCGAGATTAACGCATCGATCCCGTTCGACAAGCGGCTGTGGAGACAGGACATCGCCGGATCGAAGGCGCATGTCGCGATGCTGGCCCGGCAGGGCATCGTCGCGACCGCCGATGCGGCGACGATCACCGACGGGCTGGACCGTATCGCCGCCGAATATGCCGAGCATGGCGTGCCCGAGGATCTGGCGCTCGAGGACATCCATATGGTGACCGAGAGCCGGCTGGCCGAGCTGATCGGCCCCGCCGCCGGACGGCTGCACACCGCGCGCTCGCGCAACGACCAGGTCGCGACCGATTTCCGCCTGTGGGTGCGCGACGCGATCGACCAGGTCGAGGAAGCGCTTTCGGCGCTGCAGCGCGCGCTGGTGACGCGCGCCGGCGAGCATGCCGACAGCGTGATGCCCGGTTTCACCCATCTCCAGTCGGCGCAGCCCGTCACTCTGGGCCATCACCTGATGGCCTATTACGAGATGGTGTCGCGCGCCCGGTCGCGCTTCGCCGACGCGCGCATCCGGCTCAATCGCTGTCCGCTGGGCGCCGCTGCGCTGGCCGGCACCGGCTATCCGATCGACCGGCACGCGACCGCCGCGGCGCTGGGCTTCGACGGGCCCACCGCCAATTCGCTCGATTCGGTGTCCGACCGCGATTTCGCGCTCGATTATCTGATGGCGGCCACCCAGTGCAGCCTGCACCTCTCGCGGCTGGCCGAGGAATTCATCATCTGGGCGAGCCAGCCCTTCGGCTTCGTCTCGCTGTCCGACCAATGGTCGACGGGATCGTCGATCATGCCGCAGAAGCGCAATCCCGACGCGGCCGAGCTGGTGCGCGGCCATTCGGGGCGGATCGCGGGCTGCATGACCGCGCTCGTCATCACGATGAAGGGGCTGCCACTCGCCTATTCGAAGGACATGCAGGACGACAAGCCGCCGGTGTTCGAGGCGCACGACCTGCTCGGCCTGTCGATCGCGGCGATGACGGGCATGGTCGAAAGCGCGACATTCCGCACCGACCGGATGCGGGCGCTTGCCGAAAGCGGCTTTTCGACCGCGACCGACCTGGCCGACTGGCTGGTCCGCGAGGCCGGCCTGCCGTTCCGCGAGGCGCATCACGTCACCGGCCGCGCGGTCAAGCTGGCCGAGGATCGCGGCTGCCGGCTCGACCAATTGCCGCTCGACGCGCTGCAAGCGGTCGATCCGCGTATCGCCGAAAGCTGTTTCGCGCTATTGAGCGTCGACGCGTCGGTGGCGAGCCGCGCCAGCCATGGCGGCACCGCGCCGTCCGAAGTGCGCAAGCGCGTCGCCGAGGCCAGGGGCACGCTGGGAATGACCGAATGAGAAAGCCGTCCGCCCTTTTGACGATCCTGGTGCTGAGCGCGGCGCTCTCCGCGTGCGGCAGCAAGAAGCAGCTCACGCGTCCGGCGGGCGATCCGGTGCCGCCCAAGCCCGTCATGGCCGAAACCGCGCCGACATCCGACGCGCTCGTGACCCCCGATTCGCAGGCACGCCCCGACCGGAACGACGAAGTGCTCAAGCGCTCGCAGCGGCGCGGCGACGACCGTTTCGACCTGCCGCCGACATAGAAGGGCACCTGCGCGCGGACGGCAGGCCTTGATTCGCGCAACGGTCTGATTCAGCCTGCGCAATGAATCGAGTTCGGGGGCGCGTTCCATCATGATTGTCGGTATCGATCTTGGCACGACCAACAGTGCCATTGCGATCTGGCGCGACGGCAAGGCCGAGCTCATTCCGAACAGCCTGGGTGACCTGCTCACCCCATCCGCGGTCAGCCTGGGCGACGACGGCGCCTATCTGATCGGCATGGCCGCGCGCGAGCGCCAATCGACACACCCCGATCGCACCGCGACCGCCTTCAAACGCTATATGGGGACGCAACAATCCGTCGCGCTGGGGCGCAAGGGTTTTTCGGCCGAGGATCTTTCCGCGCTGGTGCTGCGCAGCCTGAAAGCCGATGCGGAAGCGTATCTCGGCGTCCCCGTGACGTCGGCGGTCATCACCGTTCCCGCCTATTTCAACGACCGCCAGCGCAAGGCGACGCGCCGGGCGGGCGAAGCCGCGGGCTTCACCGTCGAGCGGCTGGTCAACGAACCGACGGCAGCGGCGCTGGCATACGGCATCCATGATCTGGACGAGGAGGCACCCTTCCTGGTCTTCGATCTTGGCGGCGGCACCTTCGACGTTTCGATCGTCGAGATCTTCAACGGCATCATCGAGGTCCGCGCATCGGCCGGCGACAACCGGCTGGGTGGCGAGGATTTCAACGACGTGATCGTCGATATCGCGCGCGAAAGGCTCGATCCCGACAACAAGCTGGCAGGCAAGGAAGCAAGCGCGTTTCGCGAGGTGCTGCGTGCCGCCGCGGAGCGCACCCGCCGTTCGCTGACCGATGCAGAGACGGCAACCTTCTCCGTGGTCTGGCGCGGCGAACGGCATGAAACCGAGATCGGCCAGGCCGATTTCGAGACGCGCGCCGAACCGCTGCTGACCCGGCTGCGCGAACCGGTGATGCGATCGATGCGCGACAGCGGCACCCGCAGCGAAACCCTGCGCGAAGTGATCCTGGTCGGCGGATCGACGCGGATGCCGGTGATCCGCAAGATCGCGACGCGCATGTTCGGGCGCTTTCCCAATCACGCCCTGCATCCCGATCATGCGGTTGCCCTGGGCGCCGCGGTGCAGGCTGGGCTGAAGTCGCGCGACGCCGCGCTGGATGAGATTCGCCTGACCGACGTGTGCCCCTTCACGCTGGGCGTCGATGTTGCCGAACGCGACGGAAACGGCATCCGGACCGGATTGTTCGCACCGATCATCGAGCGCAACACCGTGATTCCGGCAAGCCGCTCGCACTGGTTCTCCACCATGGCCGACGGCCAGCGGCAGGTGGAGTTCGGCATCTATCAGGGCGAAGCCAGGCTGGTTGCCGAGAATGTGAAGCTCGGCCAGATCAGCGTGCAGGTTCCCCCCAAACCGGCGGGTCACATCGCCATCGAATGCCGGTTCAGCTACGATGCCAGCGGATTGCTGGAGGTCGATGTTTCGATCCCCGATACCGGCGTGAGCCACCAGCTCGTGATCTGCGACGAGGAGGACAAACGCAGCGCCGACGAACTCGCCGCACGCCGGACAGCGCTCGCGGAGCTCAAGATCCACCCGCGCGACGATGCCGCCAACGCCGCGGCGCTGGCGCGCGCGGCGCGCTGCTATGAAGGATTTCTGGGCGATATACGCGACTATGTCGGGCGACTGATCTCGCAGTTCGAAAGCGTCCTGGAACGACAGGATCCCCGCCAGATCGAAGAGACGCGCATCGAGCTGGAGAAGCAGCTCGACCAGATCGAGGGCGAGCGCTTCCTGTGAGGAGCGATCAGGATGCATGGCAGCGACTTGGAATCGCGCCAGGATCCGATACCCGCACGATCAAGCAAGCCTATGCGCGCTTGCTCAAGACGATCGATGTCGAGGCGGACAAGGTCGGATTCGTCACGCTGCGCGAGGCGATGGAGCAGGCAATCGCGCAGACCGCGGCAGAACCGTCACCCGCCTCGACCAGCGGAACGATATCCTCCCGGCCGATTGAAACGATACCGCCGACGATCGAGACGATCCGCGCGAAGCTGTCGGACCTCGCGGTGGCGTTGACCAGCGACGGTGGCGACGATCCGAAGGGGAACCGGATCGAAACAAGCTGGAACCTCCTGATGGCCGAGCCGGAGTTGCAGAAGGCCGATGTCGCACCCGAGATAGAGCAAAGGCTTGCGGCGATGATCGCGCGGAATGCTCCCCGGTCCAACGCCTTGCTCCAGCCGGCGATCACCAGATTGGGCTGGTCGGATGAGACAGGGGCGACGTCGAACCGCGACATTCGCAAGATACTCGCGCGTCAGCGCGACCTCGACTTTCTCGCGCATGCGGCCAATGGCGAACACGCCCAGGGCTGGGCCGCGCTTCAGATATTGCCGTCCGAAACCCCGGCAAGGCAACTGCGCGGCGCCGAAGACGCCGTCGGCGCCTTGCTTCGAAAGATCCGTTTCGATCATCCTGGTGCGGAGAGCGCGCTGGACCGGGCCAAGGCCGACGCGTGGATCACGCATCTCGAACAAGGCTGGTGGGATTTTTCACCCAACATGGCACCCGACACCGTGTTCGATGAGCCCAGCGAAAATGACTGGGATCCCGACCGGCGAAGGAAAGGGCATTGGACGCGCTGGGTCTGGCCATCCATCTTCGCATTCATCGCGCTCCATATCCTGGCGATATTCCTGCTGTGAGCGAGAGACTTACCGCCTGGCAGACGCTCGGGATCGATGCCGAGGGCAGCGACGAGCGCATGGTCAAACGCGCTTACGCCCAGAAGCTGAAAACGATCGATGTCGATGCCGATCCAGCCGCATTCATTGCGCTGCGCAAAGCGATGGACCAGGCGCTGGGCGAGATCCGCTGGCGCGAGCATCCGGACGCGGATGATTGGGAAAATGATCGCGAAGACGCGGAAGAGACCCTCTTCGTCACCGCGCAAGCCGAACCCGCGTCCGAACCGCTTGCTGCCCAGGCCACCGCGCCCGTGGCCGAAGCAGCGCCCCCGAGGAACGCGAAGCCCGATCCGCTGGCGGCGCTCAACGACGAACTCAAACTGCTCTCGGGACTTCTGTTCGGCGAGCAGGGCGAGGACGGCGGCGCCTGGCAGATCGAACTCTGCTGGCAGCAGATTTCCGCGAATCCCGCGTTGGACAGGATCGATGTGCTCGCCGATGTCGAGCAATGGTTCGCGGGCGCGATCGCGCAAAGCCTGCCGCGATCGGATCCGCTCGTCTGGCCGGCGATCAAATTCTTCAACTGGTCGGGCGACGAGCGGCGCTGGAACGGCGACGGACGCGTCGCGGCGATATTGCGCCGCCAGCGCGACCTGTATTTCCTCCACCAGCTCGCCCAGCCCGACAATCTGCTGCACTACGCATTCAACCTGCTCCACCAGTCTCCGGCGGAAGTGGCACCGGCCCAACTCAAGCGCTCGGACAACGGCGTGCGGATCCTGCTGCGCAGCATCCGCTATCATTTCC
Source organism: Sphingobium sp. (assembly GCA_030148625.1). Next base: position 6,388 of record JASBTC010000288.1, read on the forward strand.
CGACCGCCGAATGGAATTTCGACGAAGCCAAGGTCCAGGCCTGGCTCGATCATCTCGAAGCGCCGCCCACCGGGCTCCTGGCAAAGCTGGGTTCGGGAGACGGGCACCCCGTGTTCGACAATGGCCTGGTCTTCGACGGGCAGACCGTTTCCGGCGGCGGATTGGGCGCAGCAGTCGATACGGCCCCGGACGCGCAGTCGACGCCACCGCTGGTTTGGGTGGGCCTGTTGTTCATGCCCTATGTCGCGTGCTGGTGGACCTTGCGCAAAGGCTATCCGGTCTGGGCACGGCTGGCGGCGTTCGGTTGGGCAGCAATCGTGTTGATATTCGTCATGTCATCCGATCGACCCGCGGGAAATCCGGGCAACCGGAGCGCCCCGACCGCAACTTCGGATCCGCTGCTTGAGCAGAAGGTCACCAACAGGCTCGCCACACTGGAGCTTGCCAATCCCGATTTCGCCGCCATCCGGACGAGCAAACCCGGCCTCTTCGCCAAATTGCGTGCAGCGGTGCAGGAACGGGAAATCGGTCTTCTCGACGACGATGCGATGTTCGAGCGGATCAGAGATGCGATCGACCGCGCCTATGAAAGCGCACTTCCAGATGCCGATCCAGACTTGCTGGCCGAGCATTTCCGATTGCAACAGGCGTGGCTGAACCAGCTATATCGCGTCAATCCCGCTGCCTGCATCGACGAAAGCCGGCCTTTCGATCCCGCTTCGCTGCCCGATTCCTATCAGCGACGATTACGACAGCTCATTATCCAGGTCGTCACCCGCAATGGGGATCGCGCGATCGACGGCCCACCCATCGACATGGCCGCGATGGTTCGGGAGGCCGCCGGATCGCTCGGCATCCCGCCAGACCAGTTCATCCGGCGTTTGTCGAACAAGCGCGACGCCCGATCGGCATGCGATGCCAAGCTGGCCCTGTTCCAGGCAATTGATGGCGAGCCCGAAGGCAGCATCGCGGCCTTTGTCAGAAGCGGCCTGGCCGGCACCCCCGCCAAGCCGGGCAATTGACGTCGAATGCCGCATTCATTTTCGTCGCAATAGGCTTTAAGGCGCGCCCATGGATCATTTCGAACTTCGCGACGGCGCGCTTCACGCCGAGGACGTCCCGCTGACCGCGATCGCGGATGCGGTGGGCACGCCGGTCTATGTCTATTCGGCCGGCACGATCGATCGCCATATCCGCGTCTTCCGCGAGGCGGTGGCCGGGGCGGGCGACGGCGAGCCGCTGATCGCATTCGCGGTGAAGGCCAATCCCAACGGCGCCGTGCTGGCGGCGATGGCGCGTGCCGGGCTGGGCGCCGACGTCGTTTCGGCCGGCGAGCTGCTGCGCGCGGTGACGGCGGGCATCGCGCCCGGGAAGATCGTCTTTTCGGGCGTGGGCAAGACCCGCGACGAGATGACGTTCGCGCTGTCGCACGGCATCGGCCAGTTCAACCTGGAATCGGAACCCGAAGCCGAGATGCTGTCGGCTGTCGCGGTCGAGGCGGGACGCGAGGTGGCGGTGGCCTATCGCGTCAATCCCGACGTCGATGCCGGCACCCATGCCAAGATCTCGACCGGCAAGTCGGAGAACAAGTTCGGCATCGCGATCGATACCGCGCCCGCCGCCTATGACCGGCTCGCGGCCTTGCCCGGCCTGCGCGCACAGGGCGTCGCCGTCCATATCGGCAGCCAGCTGACCGATCTGGCGCCGCTCGAAGCGGCGTTCGCCAAGGTCGGCGCGCTGATCGCGACGCTGCGCGCCGCCGGCCACACTATCACCCTGGCCGATCTCGGCGGCGGCCTGGGTGTTCCTTACGATCCCGCGCTGCCGCTGCCGCCGAGCCCCGCCGAATACGGTGCGATGGTGAAGCGCGTGACCCAAGGCTGGGGCGTGCGCCTGGCGTTCGAGCCCGGCCGGCTGATCGTCGCCAATGCCGGCATCCTGCTGTCGCGCGTGATCCGGGTGAAGGATGGCGTCGTCCATCCCTGGGTGGTCGCCGATGCGGCGATGAACGACCTGCTGCGCCCGAGCCTCTACGATGCCTGGCATGACATCCGCGCGGTCGCGCCGCGCGGCGAACGCGGCACTGCCAATGTCGTCGGCCCGGTCTGCGAGAGCGGCGATACCTTCGCGATCGCGCGCGAGATGGACGTGGTCGCGGACGGGGACCTGATCGCCTTCATCACCGCCGGCGCCTATGGCGCGACGATGGCGGGCACCTATAACAGCCGCGCGCTGGTGCCCGAGGTGATGGTCTCGGGGGATAAATGGGCAGTGGTCCGGCCGCGCCCGCCGCTCGAAGCGTTGATCGAGGCCGAGAGCGTGCCGGACTGGCTCAAGGCCTGAGGCCGGCATGAAATGCGCGGCGAGCGGGCGGGCATGACCGCTCTTGGCAAGCACCGCAGGCCGCGCGAGAAGCGTGCCGATGCATAGCCTGCCCGTCTTCCTGAAGCTTCGCGACCGTCCGGTGATCGTGCTGGGCGAGGGCGACGCCGCCGCCGCGAAACGCCGCCTGCTCGAACGCGCCGGCGCCATTCCATCGGACGAGGGCACGGTGGCCGCGCTCGCGATCGTCGCGATCGAGGACGATGCCGAAGCGATCGCGGCCGTCGCCCGGCTGAAGGCGCGCGGTATATTGGTCAACGCCACCGACCGGCCGCAGCTATGCGACTTCACTCTGCCCGCGATCGTCGATCGCGATCCCGTGCTGATCGCGATCGGCACGGGCGGCGCCTCGGCCGGACTGGCCAAGGCGCTGCGCCAGCGCCTGGAGGCATTGCTGCCCGCCTCGCTCGGCATGCTCGCCACGGCGCTGGACGGAGCCCGGCAAGCGATCCGCGCACGCTGGCCCGGCGATGCCGACCGGCGACGGGCGATCGACATGGCGCTCGACGGTCCGCTCGATCCGCTTGTCCCCTATCCGTCCGGCGGCGTCGCCGACTGGCTGGCATCGCCAGCCGAGACCGCCGCTACGGGCATGATCATGATCACCATCGGGTCCGACGATCCCGATGCGCTGACGCTCGCCGAGGCCCGGCTGCTGGGCCGCGCCGATCATGTCTTTCACAGCCCGGCGGTCCATCCCCGCATCCTGGCGCGCGCGCGCGCGGATGCCGTGCGCAAGGCGGTCACCGCGCCGCCGGCATCGCCGCCGCCGGGACTGTCGCTCTATCTGCTCGGAAAGGCCGCGCCATGACCTTTGCCTGGATCGTCGACGGAGACGGCGGAAAACAGGTCGCGCTCGCCGATGCGGCCGCAGCCAACGGATCGGCGGACTTCGTCTGGTTCCATCTCGACGGACGCCAGCACCACGCGCTCGAATGGCTCGCGGCGCGCGGCGAGATTCCCGAGGTCGCGCGCAGCGCGC
>JASBTC010000298.1 GCA_030148625.1 Sphingobium sp.
GCTCGATCCGGATGGCGCGATCGGCGACGCACTGCCCGCCGATCAGGTGATCGGATGCGTCGTCCATGCGTCATGCTCCGCACTCGCCCCCGGCGTCATCCGGCGCCATTTCGGCAAGGGCCTGATCCTGGGCGAGCCGTCGCGCGAGCCAACGGATCGGCTCGAACGCGCCGCCGCATTGTTCGCTGCAGCAGGCCTCGACGTCACGAAAAGCGACCGGATCCAGCAGGATATCTGGTATAAATTGTGGGGAAACATGACGATGAACCCCATTTCCGCGCTGACCCGGACAACCGCCGATCTTATCCTCGACGCTGAACTGGTTTCCGCCTTCGCACTGCGTATCATGGCGGAGGCGGCAGAGATCGGCGCCGCCATCCGCTGCCCCATCGCCGAAAGCGGTGAGGATCGCATGCAGGTCACCCGCAAGCTGGGCGCGTTCAAGACGTCGATGCTGCAGGATGTCGAGGCCGGACGTGCGATCGAGGTCGAAGCGTTGCTGGGCGCGCCGCGCGCGATCGGTGAACGTGCGGGCATAAGGACGCCCTATATGGATGCGCTGCTGGGCATGACGCGCCTGTTCGATGCCGGGCGCGGTCTCGACAAAGGGGCGAACGGGTCGATCCCGAATGCACCCCGGGTCGCCGCAAAGGAATAGGGCTCGGCGACGGCCGGTTGGACCATCGATTATTTGACTCTTGGCGCTTGTTCACGCGCGAGCGCACGACAAGAAAAGCGGCCGAGAGGACGCATCTTGACGATCAAGCACCAATACCGATCCGGCCCTGAAACGAACGCCATGCACCGTCGTCTCGGCATTGCCGCCACCTGCGCGCTCATGGCAATCGCCGGCGACGCGCGCGCGCAGGACCTGCTCTATGTTCTCGAGCGCAGTGCCACGCTGCCGAGCACCGACACGGGCTGGGACTATGCGAAGATGGAGCCGGGCACCAACCGGCTGCATATCGCGCGCGATGCGGACGGCAATACCGTGTTCGATGTCGACGCCAATCGCGTCATAGCGACCGTCGGGAATTCGAAGGGAGCCAACGGTCCGCTGCTGATCCCCCGCCATGACCGCGGTTATGTGGGGATGACCGACGGATCGCTGCTGAGCTTTCGTCTGAAGACGCTCGCGCCGATCGCGCGCCTGCCGCTTGCCCAGGACGGCGGTTTGAACAGCGCGATCCACGATCCCGCAACCGACAGGGTCCATGCGATCGTGGGCACAAGACCGAAGGAATCGACCTGGTTCACCCTGGACGCGGCGACGGGCGCATTGCGCGGCAAGACGCAGTTTCCGTTCCGCAAGATGGACGATCCGGCCAGTGACGGCAAAGGGCGCCTCTTCGCGCCGGTGCGCTACGACAACATCATCCTGACATTGGATTCACAATCCCTGGCAGAGACCGCACGATGGCCGGTGCCGTGCAACGTCTCCAAGGTGCGGTTCCAGGCACGCACCAATCTCATCCTTGCCGCATGCGTGGGCGAAGCGCCCCGATTCCTCGCGCTCGATGCCGGCACGGGCGCGATCGTCGCCAGCCTGCCGATCGGCAAGGGCATTGACGGCTTCGCGGTGGACGAAAGCCGCGGACGCATCGTGACATCCAACGGCACCGACGCGACGCTGACCGTCATCGGCCAGAGCGGCCGCGAATTCCGCTCGCTCGGTACCGTCTCCACCCGTCCCGGCGCGCGCATGATGACCATCGACGAACGAACCGGAAAGCTGCTGGTCGTCACGGCGGACTACAGCATGCCACCACCGGGGCCCGATGGCGCGGCGGCATCGAAAATCTATCATCCGGACAGTTTCACGGTGCTGACCTACGCGCCGCGCTAAACCGTCCGGCGCTGTCCTTACCCACTGAGCGCGCGCGAGATACCGTCCAGGCCCGCGGCAAGATCCTCGGCCGTGGTCCAGCCATAGCCCAGCCGGAAATAGCTGTCGGGCATCTCGAACCAATGGCCGGGGCCGACATAGGTGCCATGGGTCTGCAGCAGCCGTTCGTAGAACGCGATGGTGCCGCCGGGCGGTTCGGCGCGCATGCGCGGGAAACAGACCACGCCGCCCGAGGGACGGACCCATTCGAGCCGGTCCTCACCCGCGATCCACGCCGCGACGGTCTCCAGCCGCTTGCTCATCTCGGCCAGGGTGGGCAGCAGCAAGGCCTCGCGCCTGGCCAGCACCTGTTCCGCGATCCATTCGTCGACGACGCTGCCGCAGATGCTGATCTGTTCCTTCGCCGCGAGGAACAATTCCTGCAGCGCGGGATCCCGGGTGATCAGCCAGCCGATGCGGATTCCGGGGATGCCATAGGCCTTGGACAAAGAGGACACGCTGATCACATGCGATCCGAGCGTGGCGGCCAGCGGCAGACGCTCGCCATAGCAAAGGTCGCGATAGGTTTCGTCGACCAGCAGATAGCAGCCATGTGCCTTGGCCAGCGCGACCAGATGATCGAGTTCGTCCGCGCTCATCATCACACCCGTCGGATTGTGCGGACACGTGACGCTGATGATCCGTGTCTTCGGCGTGATCGCCGCGGCGATCGCGTCGAGATCGACGTTGAACCCCCGGTCGAAGGACAGGTCGACAAAGCTGATATCGCACCCGATCGCGCGCGGCGTCTCCAGATTGGTCGCGTAATTGGGCCGGACCACGACGAGATGGTCGCCTGCGGCGAGCAGCGAGGTCGCGATAATGAACAGCGCCGTCGCGGCGCCCCCGGCAATCAGGACATCGTCGGCATCGAGCCCCTCTCCCCCTTCGGCGATCAGCGCGCGCAGCCGCTGGCCGCCGCGATGTTCGCCATAGAGCAAAGTGAGGTCGGGGATCGTCAGCCCGAGCCCCGCGATCGTCTGATCGGTGATCGAGCTTTCCGACAGATTGTAGCGAATGTTCGAATATCCATATTCCTCTGGAGATTCGACTTCGATCGGCATCCGGACATAGCGCATATGTTTCAGCTTCCCGCCATTGAGTGACAGCCAGGATGCCGTGCCTACGAGGCAAGAACCATCCCCCCGCAGAGGGGGGCACGTCAAGCGCGCAGCGCGAACAATTCGGCGAGCGAACTGATGCCCAGCTTGCGGAAGATGTTCTTACGGTGATCCTTGACGGTGTGACGGCTGATGCCAAGGCGCAGCGCGACCGCATCGGACGAACATCCCGCGAGCAACAGCGTGCAGACCTCGCGCTCGCGCGGCGACAATAGCGGCGCCTCCACAACCATCGCGCGCGGTCGAAGTATGGCGTGACGTTCGAATGCAGCGCGGATCGGCATGCCGAGCATACCAAGGGCATGCAGTCTGCGATCGGGCACCGACCGTGCCGCTCGCTCACGATAGAAGCCGAGTTCGACGATACCGCCGCATCCCTTGAAATACAGGCCGATCTCCTCGAGCATCGGCGGCCAGCCGGCCGTCCGGAAACCCAATTCCTCCTCTTCGGCGGGAACGAGCACGCCGCGGATCGGCGCCCCCAGATCGGCCTCGCGGATCGCAAAATCGCGTGCGCGACAGACACTGATATCGCGCTGGCCCCTGATCATCGGATTGGCCCGATGGGTGAACCGCACATAATTCTCGATGCCTTTGCGCGATCCGGTGCGATCGAAATTGTCATAGATCACCGCCGGGCCGCTTTCGGCACGATGGACGATCATCGCGCTCAGTTCGAAATCGAGGAAATCGCAAAGCGCCTTTGCGCTGATCGCGGCGAAGTCCGGCTCACCGATCGCGGCGATCATCCCGGAAAGCATGGCGTGCTCGGTCGGGCGGCCGGTTCCAGAACCTGACATGACCATGGTGCCTCTCATCATAATTCACGCAAAGCTATACCTGCCGAGCTTTCACACCGCTGTCGCAGCCATGAATTGCCGGCGATCGCGCGAGGACAGGTTGATGACAGGTTGAGCTGCCCAACGTCCGGCCGTTAAGTCGGCGGACGACACGCACGGAGGGGCAAGCGCGATGCGATCGAACAGGAAGCTGATATTGGCCGCGGCGCTTGCGGGCGCTCCGCTGGGCAGCGCGGTCGCGCAGGATTCCCCCGTCGGTCCGGCGACCGCATCCCCGCCGGCCGATTGCGAGGCGCCGGTGCATTATGACCGCGATCGCAAGATGTCGGGCTATATCCTCCCCACCTCTGCCGGCCCGCGAACCTGCATCCCCTTTTCGAGCGTCGCCGCCGTGCCGCCCGCCGGATACAAGGGCGACTTCTATGTCGACGAATTCGGCGACGCACGGCTGCGCGAGCGCTGGGCCGAATGCAAGGCGGACGAGAAATGCCGCAAGCGCGTGTTCAAGGCGGTGATGAACCGCCATCCACCCAACAAGGAATTCCACAATAGCGACGAACACGACCGCTATCTGCTCGGCAAGGTGACCGAGACGGGCGGCGATATCGATTTGTCGACGATCCGCCGCCCCGCATTCTTCGCACAGGCACCCTATAACGAGCCCTTCGCCACGCTCGATTCCCGCACCTCGACCGTCGAGTTCACCGCGCCGCGCGATCCCTATGAGCGGATCCACATGCAGATGTACGATCAGGTGAAGATCCGCGGCTGGTATGTGCGCGGCGATGGCGTGGATGACGGCAAGGGCGCTAGAACCCGCGCGTTGGTCATCATGACCGCGGGCGGCGGCGGACGCATTGCCGCGATCACCCATCCCGACGACCAGCTCTATCGGATCGAGAAAGACGGCGAGACCGAGATCAACGACTTCCCGAGCAAGCTCAGCGGCGCGACCGGCCAGGATCTGTGGCGCGAAACCGCGACCATCTTCAACCGCGCCGGGTTCGACATACTGCTCTACGATCGGCGCGGCGTCGGCATCTCGAGCGGCTATAGCGACACCAACACCTTGCAGCAGGGCCGCGACCTGCTTGCGATCATCGCCAGCCTCAGAACCGGCGAAGGCATGCGCGCAATGGCGCCGTCGGGGGCGGTGAGCAAAGGCCTGGCTGCGGCCGACGCCGTGCGCGGCACAGGTTCCCAGGGCGGATTGCCCGTGCTGCTGTTCGGCAATTCGCGCGGCACCATGGCCAGCGGCTGGGCCATGACGATGAATTTCGACAAGAATTGCACCTATGACCTGCCCGAGATCGCATGCGGTCCGGCGGTCGGCGATACGACGATCAAGGGCGCGATGCTGCTCGCCGAATTCAGCAGCGGCCCGGGCTATGTGATGGACAAGCCGAGCGAGGAGGATGAGGAACGCGGCCTGGGCAAGGATCGCCCGCTGTTCATCGCGGGCAGCCAGATCGAGCATAATATCGTCTTCTTCCCCAGTTCGGCGATCCTGGCGGGAACCGGCAAATGGCCCGCCGCCTTCTTCGCGCGCGGACTATGGGATTATGCGGCCTCGCTGCAGGGCACGATGGACAGCTATCGCCGGGTCAAGGGATTGAAGGAACTCGTCGTCGTCCGCGCACCGCACCCCTATGAGGTCTGGCCCGCCGAAGAGCAGAAACGCGTGCAAGGCCGGCTGATCGCCTTCGCCAGGGGCGTCATCCAGGGCGCGACCAGGATCGAAGGCGGCCGGCCATGGCGCGACATGAAGGAACTGGTGGCAACGACGTCTGATGTGTGGGAACGATCGACACACCCGACCCAGGTCCCCTGAGCGGGCGGCGGCGCCGACCCGCAGCCGTTACTCCCGTCCTGCCGGCTGGTGCGGCGTGAACTGCCCCGCCAGCCAGGGATCATGCGTGGCAGCGCGATGATCCGCCAGCCATGAGCGCATCTGCACACGCACCGTTTCCAGTTCGGGATCGGTGATCCGATTGACCAGTTCGTCGGGATCGGCGCGCAGATCGTAGAATTCTTCGGCCGGACGCTGAAGATAGGCACGCTGCGACCGCTTGCCGAGCGGGATGGAGGGATCGGCGGAAATCGCCTTCCAGCTTTCGGATTCGGCGACGTCGCCCGCGATCGGGTAGGGAAGTTGCCAGGCAAGATTGACGATATAGCTGTGGGTGCGCGTGCGCACGGCGCGCATCGGATAATATTGGTTGATCTCGTGGAATTCATGGCTGGCGAATATCCGGTCCCAGCCGGGCACGGAGCGCTTGCCCAGCACCGGCAGCAGCGAGCGCCCGGGCAACGGATAGTCCGGCCCCGCCACCCCCGCCCATTCGAGGATCGTCGGGGTGATATCGATCCAGCTCGCCATCGCATCGCTGACCGCGCCGCCGGCGGTACCGGGGGCATGGACGATCAGCGGCAGATGCAGGCCGGGATCGTAGAGATTGGTCTTTGCGCCCGGAAAGGGCCGGCCATTATCCGACAGGAAGATGACCAGCGTATCCTCGGCATGGCCGGTGCGCGCCAGCATCTCGACGAGCATGCCGACGCCGCTGTCGAGCCGGCTGAGCGATTCATAATATTGAGCGAGATCGGCACGCACCGCCGGAATGTCGGGCAAATGCGAGGGCACAGTCACCTTCACCGGATCGTAATGGACGGGCGCGACGCGCGGCCATTCGCGGTCGTTGCCGAAATTGACGGGCGCGCGGTGCGGATCGCTATAGCCGATGGTTACGAAGAATGGCGTGTCGCCCGCCGCCTTGACGAAGCGTTCGGCCTCGTCCGCGATCAGCGCGACGTCGCGTATGCCCGATCGTTCGGGGGCAAGCTCCGCATCATAGGGAAATGCGCTTTCAGGGCGGATATGCTTCTTGCCGACCAGCGCGGTGGTGTAGCCCGCCCGCTTCATCAACGCCGGCAAGGTGACGATGCCGTCGATCAGCCCCTGATTGTGGACCGAATGCGCCAGCCCGTACATGCCGTTCTGGTGCCCGTAGAGGCCGGTATACAGAACCGCCCGGCTGGGGCTGCACGACGATACCGCTGCGTAGGCGTGATCGAAGCGCGTTCCGCGCCGCGCCAGCCGATCGAGATGCGGGGTCTTCACCGCATTGCCGAGACAGCCCAGATCGAGCCCCTGATCGTCGCTGACGATGAGCAGGATGTTGCGTCGCTTTGTGCGATCGAGACCGGCGGCCGACGCTCCACGCGCGGCGGCAAGCGCCCCCGCGGTGCCCGCCAGCCCCTTGAGCATCGTTCGCCGGTCCATGATCAACTCCTAATCCAACTCAGCAATTTGTCGAAAACCCCATGTCATCCCCGCGAAAGCGGGGATCCAGCTTCTTCTTCTTTTTCCTGAAGCTTCACGGAATAGCTGGATCCCCGCATTCGCGGGGATGACGGGGGGTTATTAGAAACGATAGATGAGTGACGCCTGATAGGCGCGCCCGAAGATCGACCGGGCGATCACCGATCCACTGGTGGTGCCGATGATGCGGGCATTGCCCTCGGTCAGGCCCAGCGCATTGGTGAGGTTGGTCGCGGTCACCTGGAACTCAATCGGATCGGCCTTGAAGGTCGCGCCCAGATCGAACGTGTCATAGGACGGCAGCACCTGGAGGTTCTGGATGTCCGAGAAGCGCTCGCCGACATGGGCGTAGGCACCGAAGATCGTCAGCTCCGTGGTGCCGATCGGGATGGTGTAGCTCGGCTCGATCCGTCCTTGGAAACGCGGCTGGCGCTGGATCTTGTTGCCATTCTGCACGCCGGTGGCGGCCCCGGCGGTGATATCCTTGAACTCGCCGTCGAACAGCGTGCCGTTGAACCGGAGCTGGAAGCCGTCGAACGGGCGCACCACGCCTTCGAGTTCGGCGCCATAGACCCGCGATCCGGCGATCGCGACGACATTGGTGATGCTGTTGTCGGGATTGACGACCTGCTGCGTATAGGTCTGCCCTTTGAACTCATTGTAGAAGAGCGTGAGCCCCGCGCTGATGAAGCGCTGGGAGGTCTTGAAGCCGACTTCATACTGGTCGATCTTCTGCACGACGCGCGATCCGTCGCGCAGATCGTCGAAATGCGGGAATTTATAGCCCGAATTGACGCGGACGAACGCGCTGTAATCGTCGGCGAAGCGCAGATTGGCGCCGGCGGTGTAGGAGATCTTGGTCTTCTTGTACGAAACCCGGCGCGTGCCGCCGTTCAGCACGGTGCTGCCGTTATTGTAGAGCGTCGCCGGATTGCCATCGAGATCGACGCCGCCGGTGGTCAGCCCGATCACGCCGTCAGCCTTAAACTGTTCGGCGCGCACGCCGGCATCGATGCGCAGCGCGTCGGTCACTTCCCATTCGTCGGCCAGGAAAGCGGCGAGGTTGCGCCCTTCCCAGTTGGCACGCGTCTGGCTGGTCGTCGCGCTCACCAGGCCGTTGCGGGTGAGCTGTGCGCCATTGTTGAGCGTGATGTCGATCAGACGCGCATTGGGTTCGAAGGCGAACAGCGCATTGTTGCCCTGATACCAGAGGTCGTCGACCGAATAATCGGCATAATAGCCGCCGATCGTCAGCGTGTTGCGGCCGAAGGTGCGGCTGAGCCGCGCTTCGTTGGTGAAGCTGCGGATATCCTTGTCGATCGACCAAAGGCCGGCGACGATCACCGGCTGGCTGCCGGCCGCGCTCTCATTGGTACCGACGAAGCTGCCGGTGCCCGATGTCGCGGGGCCGCGGCCGACCGCGCTGGCGGCGGCGAGCCGGCTGTTGATATAGGCGCCGAGCGTGGTCGGCACCGCGCTGGTGAAGATCGCGCGCACATCGGCACGGCCATCGACGAAGCTGAAGCGATCGGAGAAGCGCCAGCCTTCGCCCGGGGTCAGATCGATGCTGCCGCCGAACTGGGTCAGGTCGATCGTGCGACCGTCGGAGAAATCGCGCTGGATGGTGCCGGGCGTCGCGCCCTGGCTGATCTGGAGCGTGACGTCGCGGATCGCATTGCCCGCCAGCGCATCCTTGCGCTGGTCGAAATAGGGATAGACCGACAGATCGGATCCATTGTTGGTCGAAAGCAGCGGCGCGCCCGAGAAGAAGGCATTGGAATCATGCACCTTGCGCACATAGAGGCTGACTTCGCCCAGCCCGTCCCAGCGCTTGGTGAGCGTGCCGCTGATCTGGCCGCCCTTGTCGGCGGGGAATTGCGTGTCGCGGATGCCGTCGCTCAAACGGTAGAAACCGCCGACGCTGGCATACCAGCCGCCGCCCAGCGGCCCGCTGGCATAGCCGTCGAAGCGGAACAGCCCTTCGCTGCCCGCCGTCACGCGTGCACTGCCTTCGGGCGTGTCGCCGCCCTTTTTCTGGATGAAGTTGACGGTGATGCCGGGCTGGCCGTTGGAGAAGACCGGATTGGGGCCGCCGCGCAGCACTTCGGTGCGCTCGATCGTATCGTCGACGCGGAACAGACTGAAGGTCTCGAGGAAGGACAAGGTGTTCGGCGCGAAGATCGGTGCGCCGTCGAGTTCGACCGTCGCGAAGGCGCCGCCGCCATTCTGGGGAAAGCCGCGCACACCGACATGGACGCCGGCGGTGCCGCCGCTGGTCTCGACATAAATGCCCGGGACGAGCTTGAGCAGATCGGCGGTGCTGCGCGGATTGAGCCGGTCGAGTTGCTCCGATGAGAGCGTGCTGATCGAGAAACCGGCGTCGAGACGGCTGAGGCCGTCGCTGCGCGGCGTGCCAGTGACAACGATATCATCCTCGGCCGAAAAATCCGCCGATGCGTCCTGAGCGGCCTGTTCCTGGGCGTGGCCGGCGACCGCCCAGCTCAATGCCAGTGCGGATGCGGTGATGCGCGTTATCGTCCTGAGAGTTGCCATGATCATCCCTTTCGTAATTTCGTTTTCTCTACTTTATTGGTTAGCATTATCCAAAACGCCCAAATCTTTAGAGGACGACAGGCGAGCTTTGCGCAGCAGCCGGTCGAAAATGACGATCGCCAGGCCCAGCAGCAAAGCGGGCACGACGATCAGGCGGAAGGCATGGACGCCGCCAAGCGCGGCGAAAACGCGACCGGTGATGAACGATCCGGTGGTCCCGCCAAGCGCAGAGAAAGCAATGAGCAGGCCAGTCATCGCCGAATGCCGCGTGCGCGGCAGCGCCGACAGGATCGCCGAATTGATCGTGGGATAGATGGGCGCCAGGAACAGCCCGATCATCGGCATCGCATAGCCCGTCCAGGGCATGGCCGACCAGCGATCGATCGGGCCGACCGCCTGCGCCTCGGCCAGCGGCACGACGAACAGCACCACCGCCATGATCCCGGCGATGCACAGGCCGAGCAGCGCAAGCCAGCCGATCCGCGCGACGAGCGGCGCGGCACCGAGCCGGCCAAGCGCCAGCGCGGCGGCGAACAGGCTGGCGCCCTGCACGCTCATCGGCGCGGACAGATGCAGGACTTCGGCGTTGAAGGTCGGCAGCCAGGTGCCGACGCCCTGTTCGACAAGCACGTAGAGAAAGGCGGCGGCGGCGAACAGCATCACCGCCGGTTTCGCGATCAGCCCGCCCATCGCCTTGAGATCGTCGAGCGGACTACCAATGTCCCGGGCGCGGCTTTCATCGAGCCGGCTGGCGAGCAGCAGCATCATGATCGCGGCCGAAATCGCCGCCAGCACCCAATAGACATGCAGCCAGACGGGATCGCCCGGATGCGTGGAATCGATGAACAGCCCGAACAGCCAATAGCCGCCGAGCACGCCGACCATGAACATGCCCTCGATCCGGTTGGTGAGCGCGGCATGGCTGCGCGCGTCGTCGGTCAGCAGGCCGATGATCGTGTAGGTCGCGGTCTTGACCAAGGCGAAGGAAACGCCGGTCACCAGGAACAGCAGCTTCACCGTGCCGAAGCCCGGGAACAGCGCCATCGCAAGGCACCCTGCCCCCACCAGCGCCTGCCCCAGGATCAGCGCGCGGCGGAAACCGAAGCGCGGCAGATAGGCAGCGACCGCCAACGAGACGAAGGCGATCGGCAGATCCTTGAACGCCTCAAGCGTCGATGCCTGCGCCTTGTCGACGCCGAAGCCGTTGATCGATTGCAGGATGACGGTGCCGACGCTGTTCAGGAGAATCGCGAAATGGGCATAGGACAGGATCAACGCCACGATCAGCCATGCGCGTGCCGCCCGCCTCGTTTCGAGCGAAAGATCTGCCCCTTGCATTACCTCTCCCGGCCTGGAGTCAGCTGCTCCCTGGGCAAGCGTTACCCGTTGCGGGGGTTGCGCACAACAAAAATGATAACGATACCATTCCCGATCGCCTATGTGTCGCGAACGATGAGGCGAGTCGGAAGAGCGAGGGGAGTCGGCCGTTGACCGGCAATGAGTGCAAGCAAGGTTTCGGCAAGCAGCCGGCCGCCGGCCGTCCAGTCCTGGCGGACGCTGGTCAGCGAGAAGGCCGCGGCAGCAGGGCTGTCGTCATAACCGACGATCGTCACCCCCCTCCCCGCGCGTCTGGCGGCGCGCAGCGCGCCGACCGCCATCAGGTCGCTGCCCGCGAATACACCATCGATCGCGGCGTCGCGCGCGAGCAGCGCCTCCATCTCGACCTCGGCAGACGCGGTGGTGAGATCGCTGCGCACCGTCAGCAGCGGACCACCGCCCTGTTCGACCAGCGCCTCCGCGCAGCCCGTCCGCCGCGCCTGCATCTCGGCATGGCGGACATCGCCCAGGAACGCGCAATGCGTGCAACCCCTGGCCATCAGGTGCCGCGCCGCCTCCGCCCCGCCATGGCGGTTGTCGCTGCCGACGACCACCGCGCCCGACGCGCGATCCACGCCGTCATCGTCGCCCCAGACGACGAGCGGCAGGCCGAGCGCGCTATATTCCTGAACGGTATGATGATCGGCGCCCTGCCCCAGCAGGATCACGCCGCTGGTGTCCGCCGCCTCGGCGCGGAGCGCTGGATCGTTGGTCGTGACGACTGCCGCATAACCCGCCGTCGCCAGCGCTTCGACCACGCCGCCCAGCAGCACCAGCGGATAAGGATCGGACAAGGGCCGCGCGTCATTGGGCGTCCAGTCGACGATCACCGCCACCCGGCGGCGATGGCTCAGGCGCAGGTCGCGCGCAGCCAGATTGACCCGGTAGCCCGCCGCCCGCGCCGCCGCCTGGATGCGATCGCGCACATCGGGGCGCACCTGCGGGCTGTCGCGCAGCGCGCGCGATACGGTGATCTTGGAAACGCCGCAGATATTGGCGACATCGGCCAGCGTCACGCGACGCTGCGGCGCGGTGCGGTCGTCTCGTTGCTCATTCGTCATGAGGGTCTGGCATAGTGCAATCGTCACGAACGACAAGCGGCGAGCGGATCATGGCCGAAGCCGACGCGCCCAGCCCGCCATCGGTGCTTTACGGGCCGCTGTTCGCCGCGGTCCAGGAAGCGCGGCTGTTCGAGGACGGCAAGACCTTCGCCGATGCGGCCCCCCTGCGCACGCCGGCGGCGATCATGGCCGATTTCACGGCGGAGCCCCCCAGCGATCCACTGGCGCTGGCGGACTTCGTGCTGCGCAACTTCAAGGTGCCGGAGGTGCAGCCCCCTACCCCCGTCACCCAAACGCCCATAGTGCCGCTCGATCATCACATCGCGGCGCTCTGGCCCCTGCTCGAGCGCCCGCCCGTGACGGAAGAAGGCTCGGCGCTCGGCGTCGATCGCCGACATGTCGTGCCCGGCGGCCGCTTCCGCGAGCTTTATTATTGGGACAGCTATTTCACGATGCTGGGCCTGGTCCGCGACGGGCGGCAGGATCTGGTCGAGGACATGATCGACCTGTTCGCGGCGCTTATCGACCGTTTCGGCCATATCCCCAACGGCACGCGCAGCTATTATCTCAGCCGGTCGCAGCCGCCGGTCTTCTATCTGATGGTGGCCCTGTCGCGACGGCGGGCCGATCCGGCGCTGATCCGGGCGATGCGCCGCGAGCATGATTACTGGATGTCGGGCGGGCATGTCGTGGCGCTTGCCGGCGGCGCGACGCTCAATCGCTTCTGGGACGATCGCGACGGCCCGCGCGACGAGAGCTGGGCCGAGGACATCGCCACCGCCCGGCTTTCCGCCCGGCCCGAACGGGAAGTGTGGCGCGACCTGCGCGCCGGCGCCGAAAGCGGCTGGGATTTCAGTTCGCGCTGGCTGGCCGATGGCCGCTCGCTCGAGACGATCCGGACGACGCGGATCATACCCTGTTGTCTGAACGCGTTGCTCCATGGGCTGGAGCTTGCGCTCGCCGAGACCGGCGACCAGGCAATGGCCCGCGCGGCCGAGCGGCGGCGCACGGCGATCGCAACATTGCTGTGGAACGAAACGGAAGGCTTCTTCGCCGACCATCTGATCGACGAAGCCCGCATTTCGGCACAGCCGACCGCCGCCATGCTCTATCCCCTGTTCACCGGCGCCGCGACGCCGTCAGCGGCAAGGCGCACCATCGGCGCAGCCCGCCGGCTGCTGATGGCACCGGGCGGCATCCGCACGACCCTGACGGAAACGGGGCAGCAATGGGACGCGCCCAATGGCTGGGCGCCCCTGCAATGGATCGCCTGCCTGGCGTTCGAGGCCCATGGCGAAACCATGGCCGCGCGCGATCTCGCGGATCGCTGGATGCGTTGCGTCAGGCGCGAATATGCCGCGTCGGGGCGTTTGCTTGAGAAATACGACATCGAACAGGGCGGCGATGGCGGCGGCGGCGAATATCCCGTCCAGCACGGGTTCGGCTGGACCAACGGCGTCACCCGCGCGCTGATGGCCCGATACGGCGCCTGAACGACGACGACGGGCCAACGGTTCGGAAAGCCGAATATGCGCTGATCAATCGTCCCGGCCGTACACGTCGTTGCGAAAACCAATGCCGGTTTCGGTGGCGGCGGCGGTGATATAGGTCAGATAGACCGGCACCGGCACGGGCAGCGGCACCGCCTGTTCCGGTTGCTTCGACGCGGCGGACAAGGGCTTCTGCAGCAGCCAGCGGCCAAGCTCCGCGGCATTCTCCAGCCGGATGCAGCCATTGCTGAAATGGCGATCGTCTTTCTTCAGCAGGTCGCGTGCCGGCGTGTCGTGCAGATAGATGCCCTCGTCATTGGGGAACATGAACTTGACGCGCCCCATCGAATTGGCGCCGCCCGGCAATTCGCGCAGCCGTACCTCGCGCTTGCCGGAGGCAACGGCCTCCCAGTCGATCTCCGAAGACGCGAGCTTGCCCGGTGACGCGCTCCAGTCCGACAACGCCTCGATGCGCTGCGATGCAAGCGAGCGGCCGGCCAGAACCTTCGGCGCGATGCTGTTGCGGGCAAGATAGGTCGGAATGTTCCAATAGGGATTGAGCACCGCCCATTGCAGCGTGCCGACCAGCATCGGCGTCTGGGTCTCTTTCGCACCCACCACGACCCGCATCGTTCCGGCCTGCTCGCCCGCCTCATAATACCAGAGACGTCCCGACGAGGCATCGACGACGATGTGGCGCGTGAACGGGCCGGGCAGCAACCGGGCGCGATCGAGATTGAGATGAAGGCGTGCCAGCTTGTCGTCCGAAACGCCCTGTTTCTCCGCACGCGCGACCAGCGCGCGCAGGCGGACATAATGTGGGCTCATCCAGCCCATGCCGGTCACATAATCGTCGAATGATCCGGGAAAGGCCGCGGCGCGCAGCACCGTCTCGACGCGCAGCCGCTTCGGCTTGAGCTTGCGATCCGCATAGATCATCCGGACGTTCGAGCGACGCTGATCCTGGACATAGCCGGCAAAGGCAGCGGAGAGTTCGAGTTCGGCACGGGCAACCGCGCGCGGATCCCCGCCGCGCGCGTCCGCAAGGGCGTCACCGAGATCGTCGATGCCGTAGGATGATGGGTTCAACCCATCGAGCTCGGCGGATTTGAGGAAGCCGAGCAGCGTATTGGCCGACCGCCCGATCTTTCCGCCCGGCGCCCAGAGCGGGCGATAACCGCGATCCGCGTAGAAGCGCTTGAGCGCCCCGCTCGCCTCCGCCCGGATGGCGAGCGCAACGGCCTCCGCCTCGGGTCCGGACGGCACAGCCTTGGCCGGCGCTTTTCCCGCACGAACGGGCGCGGCCGACGCGGCAGCGACCGGGCCGGCGCAGAAAGCGGCAATGGCGATCAGACAGAGGGGAATGCGGCCCGGCCGCATTCCCCTGGGCGAAGCGATCAGCCCCGTTCCCCCTTGCGCGTCGGCATGGGCGGCGGCGTGTAGGCGGGCACGGCATTGGGATGATAAATGCCGTCGGCGGTGTAATAGCCGTCGATGATGCCATCGCCGTCACGATCGGCGGCAGTGCTGCCGGGCACCGCGCCTGGAGGCGGCGGCGGCGCATAGGCGACTTCTTCCTGCTTGGTGCAGGCGCCAAGCGCCAAAGCACCGAGGCCGGCCAGCATGACGGTTTGTAAACGCATAGACTTGCTCCCTTTCAAGGGCGCCGGGGAAACCCCGTACGCACGTACGCAGCCCCCAAACGCCCGAGCGGGGCGTTCGTTACGTGTCGTTCACCATTGAGCGACAAATGGTGCGATGCTTGCGGCAGTCGGCGTTTTTTGGGCTGCAGAGAGTCATTTGACGTCAATCGACGGCCGGAATAGCCGGTAGCGCATCATATCCCCAAACCGCACCGACAATCCGATCCATTCGGTGCGGCTACCGCTCGGCCCCGATCAGGCACACCGAATTGCGCGCCAGCGCGATCGCTTCGTCCCTAGTGCGCGGCGGAGACGACGGCATCGGTCGGAGCAGCGGACGGGCATAGTCGGCTTTGACTGCCCAATTCACATTCTGCGGGAGCGCCCCCGTATCCTTGTAGAAGGATTCGATCGCTTCGGTCGCTGCAATGACGCCGACAACCTGGCCTTTTTCGGTCACAACCGGCCCGCCCGAATTTCCGGGTTGGATCGGTATCGAGATCTGCATCAACGCATTCTCGCCTCGCCCGGAAAGCGCGCTCACCGTGCCTTCGGTGAATTTCGGCTCCAGGCCCAGTCTTTCGACCACGGGAAAGCCCATGGTGAACACGCGATCGCCCAGACGCACCGATCCGGCCGCCGCGAATCCGAGATACTGAGCCGGGCGAGTGTCGACACGCAGAAGAGCCAGATCATTGGCAGGGCTGGCGTTGACGAACACGGCCGGCAGGACCTTGCCAGACACCGTCCGGCACACGATCCGGCCGGCCCCGGCGATGACATGATGGCTGGTCAGGACATGGCCATCCGGCCCGATGAAAAAGCCCGTTCCCGTCGACAAGCCGCCCGGCTCGCTCCCCTGCACCTCGGGCTTTGCAGCAGGTGCCGCGGCCGTCGATGCAGCCGGCCGGCCGGTCGATGTCAGGAAATTCACCGCATGCTGCACGGGCTCGGGAACCTGAACCTCCATACCGGACGGACGGCCGCAGGCGAGTTGCAGGACGGACTCGCCGATCGATCCCCGAACCGCCGGCGCAAGCTTGCCGGCCACGATATCCGCCATCGGCATTTTGGTGCCCGACGGATCGTACCCGATCCGATCGACCGTCGCCAACTGGTTGCTCCGGCAGTTGAGCAGATATCGCGTCATCTGATGCTGCTGGCCGTTGAGCAGCGGCGTCTCCCCGATCGCGAGGGTCCAGACCTGGCTGATGTCGCCGCGCGCGCTGCGGATCGAGCCGCGATCGAGATAGGTGACGACACGATTGGGTGCCGCGCCATTGAGGCCGATCCACCACCATTCGGTCGCGGCGGTCGCCGGCGTCGCCAGCATCAGCGCAAAACCGGTCAGCATGAATTTGAGCGCCATCGTTACCCTCCCCTGCAACCCGGCCGTTATGGTTGATCGGCTTGCCCAAGTCGAGGCGAGGCGGCCCGCATCTTCGTTTCAGCATTCCGAGTCACCGATCACGCAATGGCGAAATCGCCTTGTATTCGCGCCCGGATACGCCACATAGGGTGCGCTGGCACTCTCCCCATGAGAGCGCCAACTCGCAGATCGGCAGCGCTGGCTCCCCGCTTGTGAAAGCGACGAATTCGTCGCGGCCCAGCGAGAGGAACGCTGCTCATGACATTTCGCCCCTTGCACGATCGTGTGCTCGTGCGTCGCATCGAAGCCGCCGAGACCAGCGCGGGCGGTATCATCATTCCCGACACCGCCAAGGAAAAGCCACAGGAGGGCGAAATCGTCGCCGCCGGGACGGGCATCCGCGCCGAGGACGGCACGGTCACCCCGCTCGACGTCAAGGCGGGCGACAAGATCCTGTTCGGCAAATGGTCCGGCACCGAGGTCAAGCTCGATGGCGAAGACCTGCTCATTATGAAGGAAAGCGACGTTCTCGGCGTGCTTGTCTGATCCAGACGCCGACCCAAGCCGCACACTCGAACATCAGGAAATCCAGACCATGTCAGCCAAAGACGTAAAATTCTCGCGCGACGCCCGCGAAGGCATCACGCGCGGCGTCGATATCCTCGCCAACGCCGTCAAGATCACCTTGGGGCCTAAGGGCCGCAACGTCGTCATCGACAAGGGTTTCGGCGCCCCACGCATCACCAAGGACGGCGTCACCGTCGCCAAGGAGATCGAGCTCAAAGACAAGTTCGAGAATATGGGCGCGCAGATGCTGCGTGCGGTCGCGTCGAAGACGCACGACCATGCCGGCGACGGCACGACCACCGCGACCGTGCTGGCGCAGGCGATCGTGCGCGAAGGCATGAAATCGGTCTCGGCGGGGGTCAATCCGATGGACCTGAAGCGCGGCATCGACCTGGCCGTCATCCGCGTGGTCGATGATCTCAAGGCGCGGTCGAAGCCCGTCGCCAACAATGAAGAGATCGCGCAGGTCGGAATCGTCTCGGCCAATGGCGACGAAGTCGTCGGCCGCAGGATCGCCGAAGCGATGGAAAAGGTCGGCAAGGAAGGCGTGATCACCATCGAGGAGGCCAAGGGCGTCGAATTCGAACTCGACGTGGTCGAGGGCATGCAGTTCGATCGCGGCTATCTCTCACCCTATTTCATCACCAACACCGAGAAGATGACCGTCGAGCTTCAGGATCCCTATATCCTGATCCACGAGAAGAAGCTGTCGAACCTCCAGGCGCTGCTCCCCGTGCTCGAAGCGATCGTGCAATCGAGCCGTCCGCTGCTGATCATCACCGAGGATATCGAGGGTGAGGCGCTTGCCACGCTCGTCGTCAACAAATTGCGCGGCGGCCTCAAGGTGGCCGCGGTCAAGGCGCCTGGCTTCGGTGATCGCCGCAAAGCCATGCTCGAGGACATGGCCGTCCTCACCGGTGGAACCGCGATCTTCGAAGACCTCGGCACCAAGCTTGAAAACATTACCCTTTCCGATCTCGGTTCGGCCAAGAAGATCCGCATCGAGGACCTCGGCCGCGCGAAGAAGGTGACGATCGACAAGGAGAACACGACGGTCGTCGAGGGCCGCGGCAAGTCCAGCGACATCGCGGGG
>JASBTC010000308.1 GCA_030148625.1 Sphingobium sp.
CGGCCGCCATCCCTGGCGCTCCCCCTTTTCCGCGCCGTCCGAAGCCGACGCAATCGCGATCGCGGCCGCCATGGCGGCCACCGATACCGAGCGCTTCGCCCACCGGCCGACGGCCCAGCTGTCGGGCGGCGAACGCGCCCGCGTGCTCTTGGCGCGCGTGCTGGCCGGCACACCCGAATGGCTGCTCGCCGACGAACCGCTCGCCAGTCTCGACCCGGCGCACCAGATCGACATATTGGATCGTTTCCGCGCCGCCGCCGATCGCGGTTGTGGTGTGGTCCTCGTCCTGCACGATCTCAACCATGCCGCGCGCATCGCCGACGATGTCGCGCTGCTCAGCGGTGGTCGGCTGGTCGCGCAC
Source organism: Sphingobium sp. (assembly GCA_030148625.1). Next base: position 362 of record JASBTC010000308.1, read on the forward strand.
GGCCCGGCCGTCGATACGCTTACCCCGGCCGCCATTGCCGAGATATTCGATCTCTCGGTCGAGATATTGCCGGCAGCCAGAGGCTATCCGATGCAGATCGTCACTTGCGGTCGGCGCGCATCCCCCCAATAGGTGCTCGAAATTTACGTTACGGAGCGCTAGAGGCTCACGATCTTTCAAGCGGGGGTGCCCATGTCGTCTTATGATGTCCTGATTGTCGGAGCTGGCCATGGTGGCGCGCAGGCGGCAGTGGTCCTTCGTCAACAGGGTTTCGAAGGCAGCATCGCCGTGGTCGGGGACGAACCCGAAATCCCCTATGAGCGCCCGCCCCTGTCCAAGGAATATTTCTCGGGCGAGAAGAGCTTCGAACGCATCCTGATCCGTCCCGCGAGCTTCTGGGTCGATCGCAATGTCGAGATGCTGACCGGCCGGCGCGTGACCGAGGTCGATCCGGCGGGCAAGACCGTCACCATCGCCGGCGGCGACACGATCGGTTACGGCACACTGATCTGGGCGACGGGCGGAACGCCCCGGATGTTGCCATGTGACGGCGCCGACCTGGCCGGGATCCATGTCGTGCGCACGCGCGCCGATGCCGATGCGATGATGGCGGCCCTCGATTCAATAACCGACGTGGTCGTCGTCGGCGGCGGCTATATCGGCCTCGAAGCCGCAGCCGTGCTGAGCAAGTTCGGCAAGACCGTCACGGTTCTGGAAGCGCTGCCGCGCGTGCTCGCGCGCGTCGCCGGGGAACCCCTGTCGCGCTTCTACGAAAGCGAGCACCGCGCGCACGGCGTCGATGTGCGGCTGGAAGCCAGGCTCGACGGCTTCCAGGGCGAAGGCGGCAAGGTGACGGGCGTTCGCATGGCGGACGGCGAAGTGATCCCGGCGCAAATGGTGATCGTCGGCATCGGTATCATCCCCGCGGTCGGTCCACTGATCGCCGCCGGCGCCAATGGCGGCAACGGCGTGGACGTCGATCAGTTCTGCCGGACCTCGCTGCCCGACATCTATGCGATCGGCGACTGCGCCGCGCACGAGAACGGCTTTTGCCGCGGCCAGCGCATCCGGCTCGAATCGGTGCAGAACGCCAATGATCAGGCCGCGACGGTGGCCAAGGCGATCATGGGCGATGCCCAGCCCTATCACGCGGTGCCGTGGTTCTGGTCCAACCAGTACGACCTGCGCCTGCAGACCGTCGGGCTCTCGACCGATCATGACGACATCGTCGTCCGCGGCGACCCCGCCGCCCGCTCCTTCTCGGTCGTCTATCTGAAGGGCGACAAGGTGATCGCGCTCGACTGCGTCAATGCGACCAAGGATTATGTCCAGGGCCGCAAATTCGTGCTCGAGGGCCTTTCGCCGACGCGCGAGCAGCTCGCCGATGCAGGCACGCCGCTCAAGGAACTGCTGGCTTAGGGCCCGCCCACAAAAATCCGACGTCATCGCGAGGAGCATCTCGACGAAGCGATCCAGGGATGCATCAACCACTGGATTGCCGCGCTTCGATCCGTAGGATCGAAGTTCATCCTGAGCGCACGCCCTGGCGGGCAGTTGAAGGGCTCGCAATGGCGGCTGGAATTTGCCGGCCCGGTTTTCTTATCCCCTGCTACTTCACGCTTCCCAGCGCGTTGACTCATGCACTCTGACGATCTAGTATCAAATGAAACTATATTGGAGCGCCCGCATGACCGATCTGTTCGACAATCCGCTTGGTCTCGACGGTTTCGAATTCATCGAGTTCTGCGCACCTGAAAAGGGTGTTCTGGAGCCGGCGTTCGAAGCGATGGGCTTCACGCGGATCGCCCAGCACCGTTCGAAGGACGTGCATCTCTGGCGCCAGGGTGAGATCAACCTGATCGCCAATTACGAACCGCGCAGCCCGGCCGCCTATTTCGCCGCCGAGCACGGCCCGTCTGCCTGCGGCATGGCCTTTCGCGTGAAGGACGCCGCCAAGGCCTATGACGAGGCGATCGCGCGCGGCGCCGAACCGGTCGAGAGCAAGACCGGGGTGATGGAGCTGCGCATTCCCGCAGTCCGCGGCATCGGCGGCGCCTTCATCTATCTCGTCGATCGCTACGGCGACAATCTGTCGATCTACGACATCGATTTCGTCTACCTGCCCGGCGTCGACCGCCATCCGGTCGGCGCGGGCTTCAAGCTGGTCGATCACCTGACCCACAATGTCTATGGCGGCCGCATGGCGCATTGGGCGGGCTTTTACGAGCGTGTCTTCAATTTCCGCGAGATCCGCTATTTCGACATCAAGGGTGAATATACCGGCCTCACCAGCCGCGCGATGACCGCGCCCGATGGCAAGATCCGCATTCCGCTGAACGAGGAAGGCAAGGCCGGCGGCGGGCAGATCGAGGAATATCTGCGCGAATATAATGGCGAGGGCATCCAGCATATCGCGCTGATCTGCGACGATCTGATCGCGTGCATCGATACGCTCAAGGCCAGTGGCGTGCCGCTGATGGATGCGCCGCCCGCCACCTATTACGAAATGCTCGAGGATCGCCTGCCCGGCCATGGCGAACCCACCGCCGAACTGCAGAAGCGCGGCATCCTGCTCGACGGATCGACGGAAAACGACGATCCGCGCCTGCTGCTCCAGATCTTCGCGCAGCCCCAGATCGGCCCCGTCTTCTTCGAATTCATCCAGCGCAAGAAGGACGAAGGTTTCGGCGAAGGCAATTTCACCGCTTTGTTCAAATCGATCGAAGCCGACCAGGTGAAGCGTGGCGCCGTTGCAGCCAAGGAGGAAGCATAAGGGTTCCCCCTTCCGCTTGCGGGAGGGGTTCGGGCCTGAACGGCAAGGGGCGGAAAGCGCAATGACGAGTTATATTCCAGGCTTCGGCAATCACGTCTCGACCGAGGCCGTTCCCGGCGCACTCCCCGAGGGTCGCAATTCGCCGCAGCGCCCGGCATTCGGCCTCTATGCCGAGCAATTGTCGGGCACCGCCTTCACTGCCCCGCGCCATGAGAATCGGCGGAGCTGGCTCTATCGGCTGCGCCCGTCGGCCGAGCACCCCCCCTATCAACGCTATGACGGTGCAGCGCAGTTCGCGCCGGGCACCGACGACGGCCCCCTGCCTCCCAATCGCCTGCGCTGGAATCCGCTGGCGATGCCCGATACGCCGACCGATCTGATCGACGGCATGACCACGATGATGGTCAATCGCGCGCCCGCCGAGCTCGAAGGGGTCGCGGTGCATGTCTATCGCGCCAATACCGATATGACGACGCGCGCCTTCGTCGATGCCGATGGCGAATTGCTGTTCATTCCCGAGCATGGCCGGCTGACATTGCTGACCGAACTCGGCCGCATCGATATCGCGCCAGGGCAGATCGCGCTCATTCCACGCGGCGTGCGCTTCCGCGCATTGCTCCCCGATAGCGAAGCGCGGGGCTATGTCGCGGAAAATCACGGCAGCCTGTTCCGCCTGCCCGATCTCGGCCCGATCGGTTCGAACGGCCTTGCCAATCCACGGGATTTCGAGACACCCGTCGCCTGGTTCGAGGATCGCGACGAACCCTTCGCGCTGGTCCAGAAATATCTGGGGTCGCTATGGACGACGACGCTCGATCATTCGCCGCTCGACGTCGTCGCCTGGCACGGTAATCTCGCGCCGTGGCGCTACGACCTGGCCAAGTTCAACACGATCGGCACGGTCAGCTACGATCATCCCGATCCGTCGATATTCACCGTGCTCACATCGCCCAGCGACGTGCCGGGCCGCGCCAATGCCGATTTCGTGATCTTCCCCCCACGCTGGATGGTGGCGGAGAACACGTTCCGCCCGCCCTGGTTCCATCGCAACGTGATGAGCGAATGCATGGGGCTGATCCACGGCGCCTATGATGCAAAGGCCGACGGCTTCGCGCCGGGCGCGATCAGCCTGCACAATCTGATGGCCGGGCATGGCCCCGACGTCGCATCGTGGGAAGCCGCGAGCCACGCCGAACTGAAACCTCACAAGATCGACGGCACGATGGCGTTCATGGTCGAAAGCTGCTGGCCCTATCGGCCGACCATTCACGCGCTCGCCAGCACGGCGCTCCAGGCCGATTACGACACGGTCTGGGGCGGTTTCCCCAAGGCGAAGCTTCCCTGACGACCAGGGCGCCCACGTCGCTGCGCGGGCGCCCAATCAATCCCCCCTTTCCCTCCGCCAACTAATCCTGTCTTTTGCTTCACCCGTCGCCCCCCTAACCGGGCAGCATTATGCGTGACATGACAGGCTTTTTCGCGTGACTTCGCTGACCCATTTGCAGAGGCTCGAGGCTGAGAGCATCCACATCATGCGAGAGGTGGTGTCGGAGGCGGAGCGTCCGGTTATGCTCTACTCGGTGGGCAAGGACAGCGCGGTGATGCTGCACCTTGCGAGGAAGGCGTTCTACCCGAGCCCGCCGCCCTTTCCGCTGCTGCATGTCGATACGACATGGAAGTTCCGCGACATGTACGCGCTGCGCGACCGGATGGCGGCGGAAAGCGGCATGGAGTTGCTGGTCTATCGCAACCCGGAAGCGCTGGAGCGGGGCATCAATCCGTTCGATCATGGCTCGCTCCACACCGATATGTGGAAGACCGAAGGCTTGAAGCAGGCGCTGGACCTGCACGGTTTCGACGCGGCGTTCGGCGGTGCCAGGCGCGACGAGGAGAAGAGCCGCGCCAAGGAGCGCATGTTCAGCTTCCGCTCGGCCAATCACCGCTGGGATCCCAAGAACCAGCGGCCCGAGCTGTGGCGGCTCTACAATGCGAGGAAGGCGAAGGGCGAGAGCATCCGGGTGTTCCCGATCTCGAACTGGACCGAGCTCGATATCTGGCAGTACATCCATCTGGAGAATATCCCGATCGTGCCGCTCTATTTCTCGGCGAAGCGCCCGACGGTCGAGCGCGACGGGCTGTTGCTGATGGTCGACGACGATCGCTTTCCGCTGCGCGAGGGCGAAGTGCCGGTGGAACGCTCGATCCGCTTCCGGACACTCGGCTGTTATCCGCTGACGGGTGCAGTCGAGAGCGAGGCGGCGACCTTGCCGCAGATCATCCAGGAAATGCTGCTGACGACGACATCGGAACGCCAGGGTCGCGCGATCGATCATGACCAGTCGGCGAGCATGGAGAAGAAGAAGCAGGAGGGGTATTTCTGATGACCGAACCTTCCTCCTACCAGACCGAGGCGCTGATCGCCGAGGATATCGACGCCTATCTGGAGGCGCACCAGCATAAGAGCCTGTTGCGCTTCATCACCTGCGGCTCGGTCGACGACGGCAAGTCGACGCTGATCGGGCGGCTGCTCTACGACAGCAAGATGATCTTCGAGGATCAGCTGGCAGCACTCGAGGCGGACAGCAAGCGTGTCGGCACCCAGGGCCAGGAGATCGATTTCGCGCTGCTCGTCGACGGGCTTGCCGCCGAGCGCGAACAGGGCATCACCATCGATGTCGCCTATCGCTTCTTCTCGACCGAGAAGCGCAAGTTCATCGTCGCCGACACGCCGGGGCACGAGCAGTACACCCGCAACATGGTGACGGGCGCCTCGACCGCCGATCTGGCGGTGATCCTGATCGACGCGCGCAAGGGCGTACTGACCCAGACGCGGCGCCACTCCTACCTCGCGCATCTGATCGGCATCCGCCACATCGTGCTGGCGGTGAACAAGATGGACCTGGTCGGTTACGACCGACTGCGCTTCGATGCGATCGTCGAGGATTATCGCTGCTTCGCCAAGAGCATCGGCATCGAGAGCTTCACGGCGCTGCCGATCTCGGGCTTCAAGGGCGACAACATCACCGCGCTGTCGGACAACACCCCCTGGTACACGGGCCCCACCTTGATGGGCCATCTCGAGACGGTGGAGGTCGACGCCACTGCCGACCAGGCGCAGCCCTTCCGCATGCCGGTGCAATGGGTCAACCGTCCCAATCTCGATTTCCGGGGCTTTTCCGGGCTGATCGCGGCGGGCACCGTCCGTCCGGGTGATGCGGTGCGCATCATCCCCTCGGGCAAGACCTCGCGGATCGCGCGGATCGTCACGCTTGATGGCGATCTCGATGAGGCCGTCGCCGGCCAGTCGGTGACCTTGACCCTGACCGACGAGGTCGATTGCTCGCGCGGCGACGTCATCGCCGTCGCCGACGCGCCGCCCCAGGCGGCCGACCAGTTCGAAGCGACGATCGTGTGGATGTCGGACGAGGCGATGCTGCCTGGCCGCTCCTATTGGCTCAAGCTCGGCACACAGAGCGTTTCGGCGAACGTCCAGGGCCCCAAATACCAGGTCAACGTCAACACGCTCGAGCAGCTCGCCGCCAGGACGCTCGAACTCAACGCGATCGGCGTCGCCAATCTGTCGACCGACAAGCCGATCGTGTTCGAGCCCTATGCGCACAGCCGCGATCTCGGCGGCTTCATCCTCATCGACAAGATGACCAATGCCACCGTCGCCGCTGGCATGATCCACTTCGCCCTCAGGCGCGGCGAGAATATCCATTGGCAGGCCATCGACGTCACGCGCGAAGCGCATGCCAGCCAGAAAGGCCAGCAAGCACGCTTGCTCTGGTTCACCGGACTCTCGGGCTCGGGCAAGTCGACCATCGCCAATCTCGTCGAGAAGAAGCTGCACGCGCTGGGCAAGCACAGCTTCCTGCTCGATGGCGACAATGTCCGCCATGGCCTGAACCGGGATCTCGGTTTCACCGATGCCGATCGGGTCGAGAATATCCGCCGGGTCGGCGAAGTCGCCAAGCTGATGACCGATGCCGGGCTGATCGTGCTCACCGCGTTCATCTCGCCTTTCCGGGCGGAACGCGAAATGGTGCGATCGATGCTCCCGGCCGGCGAATTCATCGAGATCTTCGTCGACACCCCGCTTGCCGAAGCCGAGGCTCGCGACGTCAAGGGGCTCTACAAAAAGGCGCGCGCCGGCCAGCTCAAGAACTTCACGGGCATCGATTCGCCCTATGAAGCGCCGGAGATGCCCGAGGTCCGCATCGATACCACGCTTATGTCGCCCGAGGCCGCCGCGGAACTGATCGTCGAGCGTATCGTGGGCGTATGGAGCCCGGAACTGTGACCCCATGACTGACGCCGAACTGGCCCACAGCCTGGCCGAACAGGCCGGCAAGCTCCTGCTCGACCTTCGTGACGGCCATGCTGGCGGCAAGGCATTGGGTGATGACGGCGATCGGGCAGCGAACCGGCTGATCCTCGATCGGCTGCGGACCGAGCGGCCGCTGGACGCCATCCTGTCGGAAGAGGAAAAGGACAATCCCGCACGCTGCGGCTATTCGCGGACATGGGTGATCGATCCGCTCGACGGCACCCGCGAATATTCGGAAGGGCGTGACGATTGGGCGGTGCATGTCGCGCTTGCCGTGGATGGCCATCCGGTCGCCGGCGCGGTCGCCCTGCCCGCGCTCGGTCTGACGCTCGCATCCGATCGCCCGCCCGCACTCATCGCCGAAGCCGCGCCGCTGCGCATGCTGGTCAGCCGGACGCGCCCCGCCGCCGAGGCCCTGGCTGTCGCCGAACGGCTCGGCGCGACGCTGGTGCCGATGGGATCCGCCGGCGCCAAGGCGATGGCGGTGCTGCGCGGTGAGGCGGACATCTATCTCCACACCGGCGGCCAATATGAATGGGACAATTGCGC
>JASBTC010000309.1 GCA_030148625.1 Sphingobium sp.
CGCCCATCGTGATGCCTGCGGGCTCCAGCCCGAGAACCTGGATCGCCTGGGTCAGTTGATTGGCGTTGAAGATCGGCAAACAACCGAACATGCCCGTCACGCAGAACAATGCGGCAAGCGGCCACCAGCGCCGTCCCAGCCCTTCGGTGATGACGTACATCGGCCCGCCCTGCAGTTCGCCCAGCGAATCCCGGCCGCGGTACATCAACGCCAGGGTGCAGGTGAAATAATTGGTCGCCATGCCGACGATGGCGGAGATCCACATCCAGAAGAGCGTGCCGGGGCCACCCATCGCGATCGCCACCGATACGCCGGATACGCTGCCCATGCCGATCGTCGCCGCCAGCGTGATCGACAGCGCGTGATAATGGTTGATCTGCCCCGGATCGTCGGCGCGGTCGTAACGCCCGCTCAGCACCCGCAGCGACTGCCCGACATGACGAAAGGGCAGCAGGCGCGACACCAGCAGGAAATAGAGCCCCCCGCCGGTCAGCAGGAGCAGGAGCGGCAGATCCCAGATCCATTCGGCAAGGGCCAGGACCTGCCGTTCGGCGGCAAGCAGCATGGTCAGCGGCCGAAGAGCGGGAAGAGGCGCGTGAAGAGCGCCGTTCGTGTCCTGGCGAAGGCGTCTTCCTTTCTCGGCACATCGGCATTGCGCGTGTTCATGCCGAACACCGCGGCGCTGTTGCTCTCGGGCTGGATGTAGATGAAGGTCGCAAAGCCCATCTGGCCGCCGGTATGGCCGACGAAGCGCAGCGTCCGTCCGTCCGCCACCGGCTGATCGATCGTGAAGGTGCTCAAGCCCATTTGCTGGTTCGGCACGCGATCGTCCTCGGCCGCGAACAGCGGCTTGCGCATCTCGAGCAATGTCTCACGCTTGAGCACGGTCGCGTAATTGCCGTTGTCGCCGACGCCGAGCAGGAAGTGCGCGAATTTCATCAGATCCGACAGCGGGCCGTTAAGCCCGCCATTGCCGTTGGTGGCGCCCGTCTCGACCTCCAGCCCATTGGCCTTCACCGCGCCCTTCGACACATAATAATTGTTCGATCGATGCGGCAGCAGGAAATAGGGCGTCTTGTCGTAATAGCTGCGCGTCATGCCAAGCGGCATCAGGATGTTCTTGGTGATATAGCCTTCGATATCGTCGCCGGTGATTTCCTCGACGACGCGACCGAGCATCGACGTGCCCGGGTTCGAATAGCTGAACTTCGAGCCCGGCTCGAACTCGATCTCGGTATAGGGCATCATCGCCGCCACCTGCGACCATTTGGCGGGCTCGTGCGGCGCCCAGTCACTGTCGCCGCGCCACGGGAAAGTCGCGCCGCGCAGCCCCGAACTATGGGTGAGCAGGTGCCGCAGCGTGATGGTGGACATCGGCCCGAAGCGATTGTGGATCTGCTTCGTCTCGGGAAGATAGTCGATGATACGGTCGTCGAGCGAGAGTTGTCCGCGATCGCGCAACTGAAGCACCGCGATCGCGGTGAACATCTTGGTGATCGATGCCCAGTGATACAGCGTGTCGGCATCGACCCTTTGCCCGCCGTCACGATCGGCGAGGCCGTAATAGGCCTGTTTCACGATTTTGCCGTCCCTGGACACGATCATGCTCGACCCGACCGCGCTCTGCGCCTTCAGATCGGATTCATATCCCGCGACGATCTCCGTCCAGGTGCGATCGATGGACTGGGCGGCCGCGGGAACGGGCACCGCAACCAGGCAGATGGCGGCGGCCAGCGTCCGGATCCGAGGGGTCATCGCAGAGTCTCCTTGAAGAAGCGGGTCCAGTTGCCGCCCATGATCTTGTCCACCTCGGCAGGCCGGAAACCGCCCTTCAGCAGCGCGCGGTGGATCAGCGTCATGCGGTCGATGCTATTGAATTCGGGGATCACCGCATGCTGCGGCAGCGGGCCGAAACCCGGAATGCCACGCTTGCGATTGCCCTCCCACCAGCCATGATAGCTGCCCGGCATGTCCTTGCCATTGTCGAACGGGCGCCCCTCCGCCTGGAGCCCGCCCATCGCATAATCATTGGCGATGCCGACCGCGTCGATCCCCGCCAGCTTCACCGCGTGGCGGATATGCGCAACATAATGGTCGGGCGTCGGCACCGCCGCTTCGGTCAGCCAGAAACTCATCATGAACACGCCAAACACGCCGCCACTTTCCGCCACCGCGCGGATCATCCTGTCGGTCGCGGCACGCGGATGGTTGAGCAAGGCGCGGCAGGCGCCATGCGACAGGATCGTCGGCGCCTTCGACAGCTTCACGGTTTCGAGCGCGGTCGCCTCCGAGGCATGCGACACATCGGGGATCAAACCGACGCGGTTCATTTCGCGCACGCCTTCGATGCCGAGCGGCGACAGACCCTTGCCGCCGCGCTCGTCGGTATAGGCGGTCGCGAAGGCGTTGCTCTCGTTATGGGTGAGTTGAAGGATACGCAGCGACTTGTCGCGGAAATAGGCGATGCGTGACAGATCGGTCCCGATCGGCTCGCAGCCCTGAAACTGGAAAACGGCGACTGGACGTCCCGTCGCCATGTCCGCGCCCTTGAGCGCGATGCCGAGCCCCGGAAAATCCAATCCGATCCGGGCAGCCGCCGCAGTGATGCTCTCGTCGCACAGTTCGAAGGTTCGATGATAAAAAGGATTGCCGGCGGCATCCGTGTCCATCTTGCCCTTCGAAACGTCGCAGATGAAGGCATCGAGACGCGAGGCCCACAGATCGGCCGGATTGTCGGGCAGGAAACTCATGCCGTCGACATAGGGGCCGGTCCTTTTCGGCTCGGCGCCGCGCGCCGCCCCCGTCACCGCGAATGCGGCAAGCGCCGCCATCGCATCCCGCCGCCGCATGCCGAACGCCGCCCCCGCCATGTTCAGCGCTCGCCCCGTTCAGAGGTTTCGCCGACCTTCGTACCGTCGACGAAGGACTCCACACGCTGGATGGACAGTTCGTGCACCATGTTACCCCCGGATGACGAATCAGATCATGGATCTTGGATCCATTTTTTCACGTTGTAAATCTACCGAGTCAATTCACAATGTCAAGCAATGCAGTTGAGAATATAGAATCTCGAAGAAATCAGCGGTTTCCGGCGGATTCCGAGGCATGCGAACGACGCTCTTCCGCTTCGGCGATCGATCGCGAGATCGAAATACCCCCATCGCTGACATGCGAGATGATGATGTCGAACGCGGTTTCGGCATCTCGCCGGCGCGCGGCGTCGACAAGCGCGACATGTTCCCGTCTGTCGCGATCGGACACTTCCATCCCCGGGCGGCCGAAGCGCAGATGATAACGCCGCGCGGCATCGAGCTGATCGCTGATCATCTTCTGCAGGCGCGGCCCGGCCGCCGCGTAGAGCGACAGATGAAAAGCGCTGTGCCTGGCCTGCTTCTCGGCATCGGTCGCTTCTTCCAGCGCGGCATGGGCGCGCTCGATCACGGCGACCTGCGCATCGGTCAGTGTCGGAAATGACCGGCGTACCGCCACCCCCTCAAGTGCGGCGCGGATCTGGAACAGCTCCAGCGCGTCGTCCGCATCGAGTTGTGCCACCACCGCGCCGCGATGCGGCTGCTTGGTCACCAGCCCTTCCGCTTCGAGCAACCGCATCGCTTCCCGAACGGGCATCCGGCTCACCTGGAAACGCTCGGCGATATCCTCCTGCCGGATCGGTTCGCCACCGGGATAATCGCCGCGAATGATGGCAGCACGCAATTGCTCGAACAGCCAGAGACCGGTCGATGGCGGACGGGCGGAATCTGTGCCGGACATTGGATCCTGGATATTGGAGATTGGTGACACCACTTGGACCGACCGCAAACGCCGTGTCAACGTGTCATCGCATCATGCCGGCGCCACCGAATGATCTTGCAGGACGTGTATTATTAACATAATACACTCGGCCATGACCATTCTTCAGCTCGACGCCGTCGGCAAATCCTATGGCCGCAAGCAGGTCCTGCGGGACGTGACCGCCGGCTTTCCGATCGGCCTGACCCTGCTTGTCGGCCCCAGCGGCGCCGGCAAATCGACATTGCTGCGCCTGATCGCCAGCGCCGAACGGCCGAGCGCCGGCAAGCTGAGCTGGGACGGCCAGCCGCTTCCCGCCGCCCGCGCCGCGCTGCGGCGTTCACTCGGCTATGCGCCGCAAGCGGTCGACCTGCCCGACGATCTCAGCGCGCGGGCCTTTGCGATGCATATGGCGGCGCTCAAGGGTCTCGATCTTGCCGCCGCCGACGCACAGTTCGCCGCGATCACCGACGCGATCGGCCTGCATGCCGATATCTGCAACCGTATCATCACCTATTCGGGCGGCATGCGCCGACGGCTGATCTTCGCCCAGGCGCTGCTCGGCGCACCGCGCCTGCTGGTGCTGGACGAACCGACCGCCGAACTGGACCGGGAAACCGCGCGTCTCGTCGGCGCTCTTGTCGTCGAGCGCGCCCGCACCGCCGCAGTCGTCATGACCACCCACCTTGCCGACGAGCTCGCCCCGCAAGCCACCCAGATCCTGCGCGTCGAAGACGGCTATGTGACGCCGGCATGAGCGGTGTCGCGGTCGCCCGCTCGTCCTTTCGGACCAGCCTGACACGCTATTCCCATAGCTGGGGTCTCTGGCTGCTGCTGCTGATCGCCCCGATCGGCGCGCGTTTCATGATCGCTCAGGATGACGGCTTCGGCATGCAGGTCGCGATCGGCCGGCATCTGCCGGTGATGACCTCCGCCACTTTGGGCGTCACATTGGGCATTATCGTTTCGACAATGCTGCTGCCCGTCGGCTTCCTCTATCTGCGATCCAACGTCACGCGCATCCAGCCCTGGCAGATCGAGGAAGTGACCGCGGCCTCGCGTGTCGCGATCACGCTCGGCCGCTTCGCCGCCGACGTCGCGATCCTCTTCGCCATCCTCGCCGCGCTGACGCTGGCCGGCTGGTTCCTCGGCTGGATGGTCGGCAGCGGCCCGCTCAATATCTGGCATATCACGCTGGCCTTGTGGGTGGTCGCCGGCCCCAGCCTGATGAGCCTTGCCGCGATCCGCATCCTGCTCGATTCGACCAAATTCACGCGCGGCGGCCTCGGCGACACATTGTTTTTCATCATCTGGCTCACTGCGATCGGGGCGCCGGCCGCGTTGAGCGCCCTGTCATCCTCCTATGCAGCGAACATGCTCGACATGACCGGTTTCGTGCGGCCGCTGACCGGCCCCGCACCGCTGGAGATGGGCGCCTTTACCATCGGCTTCACCGATATTCTGCCGGGGCGCGTGCCGCTCGATACGATGGCGGGCATATATGCGTCCGGCTATCTCGCCTCGCGGCTGAGCTGGGCGGCGATCGCCGTTGCGCTGGCGGCACTGGCCGGCCTGCTCTACCGCCCCCATGTCGCCCGACAGAAGATCAGGAAGCCCGGCCGCCTCGCCCGTCTGACCGCCGCGTCACCCCCCGGGGCCGCCGATCCCGAAGCTCCACCCGCCCCTTTCGCCCGGAGCATCGCGCTCAATCTGGCAAGCGCCGAATTTCGCCTGATCGGCCAGGGTCGGCTGTTCGCCCTGCTCGCCGCCGCTGCGACCTTGATCGGTGCGATCGGCGATTACTGCCAGTTTGGCAGTCCTGCCGCCATCCTCCTCCTGACATTCGCGCTTTCCGCCCATGCCGGGCGCAGCGAGAGCCTGCGCGCGTTGACCGGTACCGCCGTCCTGCCTCCGGCGATGCGACGGATCGCCTTTGTCGCCGCGGCGACGGGATGGGCGCTGTTGATGGCACTGCCCGCCGCGATCGCGCATCTCTCGGTCCAGCCCCTGCTGCTGGCACTCGCCACCGGCACCGCAGTCGCCACGATCGCGATCGGCCTCGCCGCGATCAGCCGCTCCGCCTTCGCGCCGCGCCTGGTGCTGCTCGTCCTGTGGTATGCCTATTTCTCGACCGGCGGCTGACCCGCGGTCAAAGCGTCTTGCGCAGCCGGACGAGGAAAAACGGGTCCATCACCGCGTTGCGGCGCTCGATGGCGGCGATCTGTCCGGCGAGGCGCGAACCATCGTACAGCACGCGCTTGCGGCCGCGCGAACGGAAGCCGATATTCTCGAACATGAAGCGCAGCGACATGCCTGGCTTCACCGTCCAGTCCCAATAGATCTTGGCCAGCGGATCGCTGGAGGCGTGGACGGTGCGGATCTCGTTGATCCTGTACGACGTCTCCTGAAAGCCGGTGTAGAAATCCGCGGTGATCACCGATCGCAGGCGCGGCAATTCCTTGATGATCGTCACATCGCCCTGGAATGGCCGCTGCAACGAGATGCGCCGCCTTTCCGTCGTCACCGGATCGGTCACCCGCGACCGCCGCCAATTGGCATTGAGCCGGATCAGCGCTCCGCGCGCGCCGAGCCGGTCGAGCGGCAGGCTCAGCGCCAGCTTCATTTCCTGCTTCGTGCCGCTGCCGATATTGCCGGGCGCATCGAACCGGCCCTCGATCGGGATCAGGTCGATCACATCGCTCAGCGCCGAATGGCCGGCGGTCAGGGTCACCGCGCCGCGATCCCAGAAGCGTCGCTCGACGGTCGCTTCAAACAGCCAGGCCTGTTCGGGCGTCAGATCGGGATTGCCGGCATTCACCGTGCCGGTGTCGAGCGACGCGGTGGTCGCGAAATCCTCGAAATCGAGCTGGCTGACGACGCGCTCGGCGCGCAGACGCACTTCCCAATCCTTTGCCGGCTCGACCGTGACGTTCAGGCGGGGCTTCACGAAATCGAGCGATCGGGATTGGGTGACGTCACCCTTCACGCCGATCGTCGAGGTCTCGAAACCGATCGCCGCCTCGACCGTCGCCCCATCTCCGGCCTGCCAGCGCGCCGCGCCCTCGGCATCGATGCGGCGTTCCTCCACCCGGATGTTCGCCGATGGCAGCGCGACCGGCACCCCACCGCGAGTAAGGCTGTTCTCCGCGTCGAGGAAATTGAAGGTCCGCTCGATCCGGCCGTCGACCGTCAGCCTCGACGTGGGCAGGAAACTGCCGGCGGCACGGACGATCGACTCGCCCGACAAGGCGCGCTCGCTGGAGATCTGCGCCGGCCCGGCTCCCGTCGATCTGGTGACAATGCGGTCGCGCTCGCGGCTTTCGAGCGCCAGCAGCCGCATCGTCAGCCGTGACGAGAATGTCCGCTCATATTCGATGCTGGCCACGCCTTCGTCGCTCGCGAAATCGGCGTCGACGGTTTCCTGAAAAGGCGTACCGCCGATATTGGTCAGCCGCGACATGTCCCGCCGGTCCTGCCGGTCGCGTTCGCCACTGACGCTGAAGCGCAGGAAATCGGGGCCCTCGCGATATTCGGCCGCACCGTTGCCGCCGACGATGAACCGGTCCCAGTCCGCCTCGAACCGCCCCCAGTCGGTGAGCCGGCCATTGCGGTCGTGGCGCGAATAGCGGCCGATCCCCGAGATGGTCTGATCCTTGTCCTCGCGCCAATGCAGCACCCCCTCCAGCGACAGCGTGCGGCCCGAACGCGATCCTTCGACGCGCGCGATCCGCGCGGGCATGGCGTTGGTGTAGAATTTGGTCATCAATTCGGTCGCGACCGACGTCGTGGCGCCCGACCGACGGACGATATTGGCGACGACGGTCTGGCCGCGCATGTCGATGCCCGGCGCACCGCCCCGGATGATGTCGATGCGCGCGATGCCGGTCGCGGGAATCCGCCGCAACAGATCGTCGAGATTCTGCGACTTGGTCGATGGCCGCTGGCCGTCGATCAGGATGTTGCCCCCGGTTCCCGCCAGCCCCCGGATCGTGATGTCGCCCTTGTCATAAGCGAAGCCGGGAATGCGCGTGATGACGTCCAGCGCCATGGTCGGCTGATATTCGGCGAAGAATTCGAGCGGGTAGGAAATCACGCCGCTCCCGGCCGTCGCCGATGCCGGCCGCGGGGACTCGGGGTCCTCCTGCGCGCGCAGTCCGCCTTCGCCCAGCGCGCCGAAGGACCAGATCAAACCTGCGGTCAGCCGCCTCAGCATCGCCATCTCCCCTGATCGAGGGGAAACCTAGAGACACGGCGGGTGCGCGCAATTTCATTGTCGGATTCGGCGCGAGAGCGATCATCGCCTCTCGCGCCTCCTTTGGGGTTACCGAGCCGCGGCGAGCGGCGAGATCTTGAAACGAGCCCGATCGAGGTGGATCAAATCTCAGTCAAAGATATCCTCCAGCCAGGATTTGCGCTTCTTGTGGTGGCGCGCGTCGTGGCTGCCGCCATGATAGCGATCGTCGGAATAGCGATCCTGGCCCCAGGGCTGACGCTGCGGCGGTTGTGATGGTTGCTGGACCTGCGCGCGCGGCGGCGGGGCCATGTCGGCGGTGCTGCGTTCGATGATCTTGTCGAGTTCGCCGCGATCGAGCCAGATACCCCGGCATTGCGGGCAATAATCGATCTCGATGCCCTGCCGGTCGCTCATCGCGAGCCCGACCTTGCAGACGGGACAGAGCATCGCCGAGACGGCTTCGGGGGTACGCATCCTAAAAAATCTCCACTTTGTAATTCGTTACGTTGGCGAAACACATTCGGCGCGATTTTGTGCCATTTGCGGTCCGAGATTCAGGCCAATATGGGTTCGATTGACCCGATTACAGCCCCAATTCACGGCGGATCAGCGGTACGGTCCGCGCCCACGCCCTGGCTTCTGGGACGATCAGTTCGACATGACCTTCATCGGCCACCGTCACGGTGTGCACCGGCACGCCGCGTGCGCGCAACGCGGTTTCATAAGCAGCGGCATAGGATGGCGGCGCGATCGGATCGCGTGTCGTGTTCACCTGAATCCGGCGCGCACCGCCCGCCGCCATCTCGATCGGCGAGGTGTCGGCATAGATGTCGGGCCGCGTCGCACTTGCCGTGCCCGCCATCGCCCGCGGCGCATCGGTGCCGCAGCCATGACCGGTCGCATTCGATGAAAAGCGCAGATCGGGCAGCCCACCCTGGCTGATCACCGCATGGATCTTCGCGGGCGCCGCGCCACGCAACGCCGATCCCCTGGGCAGAGCGGGCCGATCGGCGAGCCACAAGGCAAGATGCCCACCCGCCGAGTGGCCGACCGCGACGATCCGGTCGGTCCTGAGCCCATATTTGGCGCCGTCGCGCACGAGCAGATCGGCAGCGGCGGCGACGTCCATGAACGTGCCGGGATAGCCGCCCCCGGCGCGGTCGACGCCACGATATTCGATGTTCCAGACCGCAATCCCCTGGCGGCGCAAATCGTCGGCGATCCAGCCCATGATCGTACGATCGGCGACGTCGCTGAGCCAGCAGCCGCCATGGACCATCAGCACCACCGGATGCGGCCCCGCCCCCGCCGGCAACCACAGATCGACGATCTGCAGGGGATCCTTGCCATAAGCCAGCGTCCGGTCGGGCGCGGGCTTCGGCCGGTCGAGCAGATCGGGCCAGGTCATGACCGGCCCGGGCTCAGCCGTCACCGCTGGACTATCGGCCGACATGCCGGCGATCAGGGCAAATATTGCCAGGACGGCATCCAGCCTCATCCACCGGTCCCTCCCATCAATAATCCTTCGACACGCGGACGTTCACGCTCTGGCGACCGATCGTCGAAATGCTCGACAGCAACGACAGCCAGCGGGTGATCTGGAATTCGACGCGCGTCGCCGAATAGCCCTGACCGTCGGTGATCAGCTCCACATAGGTCCGCCGGGTGATATACTTGCCCGCCGCGATCGAGGTGCCCTGTCCCGTCGTGCTGTCCGCCGGCAGGATGCGCAGCCGGTCGAGCCCCGCCGCCTGGCGCACCGCGTTGATCGGATTGAGCCCACCGCCGCCACCCTGCAGCGCCGCGACCGCCGCAGCGAGCTGAAGCGCCTCGGGCGCCGACAAATTGGTGATCGAGGTGCCGAACAACAGGCGCGAGAGCAGTTCGTCCTCGGGCAGCGCGGGCACGCTGGTAAAGTCGATTTCAGGCTTCAGGCCGGTGCCGGTCACCCGGATCGTCGCGTTCAGCCCCTGGATGCTCGCCTGCGCCGCGATATCGATCGTCGGATCAGGCGGACTGTTGCCGCCGAAACGGATCGATCCGCGCTCGAGATCGAAGCTGCGGCCCGCAAATTCATAGCTGCCCCGGATCAGGTCGGCGGTGCCGAGGATCGCGGGCGCCTCGACGGTTCCGCCGATATTGAGCGCGGCGCGCCATTCGCTGTCCAACCCCAGGCCGGAAACGGTCAGGCGATTGCGCGCATTGGCCTTGAGCGCGAGCCGCCACGGCACCGCAGCGGCCGGACGTTCGATCACTTCGCCGCGCCGGTTGAGCTCTTTCACGTTCAGACGGGGAATGGTCGAAGCGGCGGTGGCGCGACCCAGCACATAGCGGCTCTTCACCAGATCGACCTCGCCGCCGATCACACCGCCGCGCCCGTCGGTGCGGATCGTGATCGGGCCGGTGACGGTGGCACCGATATCGTCGCGGTTGATCAGCACCGCATTCTTCGCATCGATGGTCAGATCGATGCCGAAACCCTGGGCGGACGCCAGGTTGAAGCTGCCCCGCCCGCTCACGGTGCCGTCACTGCCGGCATTGGCGCTCAATTCGTCGATCAGCAACCGGCTGTCGTCGAACCGCCCGCTCGCCTTCACATTGGTCAACACCGTACCGGTCACAGCGCTTTCGAGCCGCGCGCCCTGGGTGCGCACCGAGCCGCGGATCACCGGATCGGACAGTCGCCCGCTGACGTCGGCGCCGATCGCGACCGGACCGGACAGGTCGAAGATCTCGACGCCGGTCAGGCGCCATAATGTGTCGGCGGGGCCGTTATAGCGGATCTGCGCGAACAATGGCGCGGCGGACAACCGTTCCATGATCCCGCCGCTGGGGCCCAGCGGCGCAAGCCGTGCCTGGGCGCGGCCGATCGTCTGCCCGCCGCTGGCGGCGACCGCGCGCGCCACCGCGCCGCGTTCGTTGATGACCGCCGCGACACCGACATCGATCGGCTTCGACGACAGCACCAGGCCGGCGCGCGCCAGCCCGCGAATGCGCACATCGGCACGCCCGACCGGCAGGCTGGCGCGCGCATCCTGGCTGAAATTCAGCGTGCCGCTGGCCATGCCGCTCAGCCCCAGATCGGGCCATGCCATGTCGAGGATCGACAGCGGCATACGCTGCAGCGTCGCTTCCACCTGATTGGGGCCATCGCCGAACAGGCCGGCGACCGTCGCCGATCCGCCCGC
>JASBTC010000318.1 GCA_030148625.1 Sphingobium sp.
CCCCGCGAAAGCGGGGATCCAGCTATTCCGTGAAGCATCAGGAAAAAGAAGAAGAAGCTGGATTCCCGCTTTCGCGGGAATGACGCCCGAAGGGCGCTACCAACCGAACCCGTTACCGGAAATTGTCCGCATAAGCCTGAAGCTTGAGAGTCCGCCCCGGCGCAGGAACGACGTGGCAGGCGATGCCCTCGCGATCGGCATAGGCCTTGGCGGCTTCCGCGCTCGGGAAGGTCAGCTTCACCTGTTCGCGCGTGTCGCCCGAACCGGCCCAGCCCATCAGCGGATCGGGCCGCTTGCGCTCGGCGGGCTCGAACTCGAGCACCCAGCTTTGCGTGCGTGCCTTGCCCGACTGCATCGCGTTCTTGGGAAGCTGGTAAATCCGTGCGGCCATCTGTCTGCCCTCTTGTCCTTGCCCAGCCCCATACACAGGGCACGGCGCGGCTTCAACGCCGCGCGTCCGCCTTCTTGGTCCTGAGCGTCGCATTGGCGGCGGCGGGATCCTCGGGCCAGGGATGCCGGGGATAGCGGCCACGCATCTCCTTGGCGACCGCATGCCAGCTTCCCGCCCAGAAACCCGGCAAGTCGCGCGTCGTCTGGATCGGCCGGCCGGCGGGGGACGTGAGGCTGAGCACCAGCGGCACACCCGCGGCCATGGGGTGGGTCGCAAGGCCGAACAGCGCCTGGACCCGGACGGTCACGGTCGGGCCGGCCTCGGCTTCGTAATCGATCGCGTGATGGCTGCCGGCCGGAGTCGCGAACTCGGCGGGGGCGAGCGAATCGACACGCTTGCGGCCGTCCCAGCCAAGCAGTGCGTCGAGCGTGCCCGACAGCGCCGCACCGTCGATCTCAGACAGGCGGCGCTTGCCGGCAGCCAGCGATGGCAGCCATTGATCGAGCGTCACCGTCAGCGCTTCATCCGACAGGTCGGGCAATTCGGGCGCGAAGCGGCGGGCAAACCCGGCGCGGCGGCGCAATGACCGGGCATTCTCGCTCCACGGCAGCAGATCGATGCCGTGCAGGCGGACACCCTCGACCAGTGCCGCGGCGATCGCCTGTGGATCGGCCTTGGCGTCCTGCCCCTTGGCAAGCTGGATCGCGCCCAGCCAGCGCCCCTGCAGCGCCCGTACGCCCCCCGTCGCCGGATCGAAGCTCACATGCGCGCCGCTTTCGATGCGATCGCCGAACAGCGCCTCGATCGTCGCGAAATCGATCGCCGCGGCGGACAGGATACGTGCGCCCTGCGCAACGCCCTGGATCTCGGCCACGGCAAGCCAGTCCTCACGCGCGAGCGGCGATGCCGGATCGAGCCGGAAACCGCGACCGCCGACCGAGATCCAGTCGGCACCGTCATTGCCGCGCCGCCTCGACAGCCGATCGGGAAAGGCAAGCGCGACACAGGCACCGATTTCTCCGTCACCTCCGCCCCCATTTGCGCCGCCGCCGACGAGTTTCGCCCATCGTTCGGCCAGTCGCCGCCCCGATTCGGCGCGCTGCCCGCGCTCGTTCCGCCAGCGCCGCAGCCGCAATTCGAGATCGGCATCCTGCCCGCCGAGCCCACGTTCGGACAAAAGCACCGCGATCTGCGCGGCGAGCCGTCCCCAACCGCGTGCACCCGCCTCGACCAGCATATGGGCAAGGCGCGGCGGCATGGGCAGCTTGGCAAGCGCCGCGCCATGGCGCGTCGGGCGACCGTCGCCGTCGATCGCCCCCAGCGTCTCCAGCCGTCTGCGCGCTTCGGAGATCGCGGCATCGGGTGGTGGATCGAGCCAGGCCAGGCTGCGCGGATCGCTCACGCCCCATAGCGCGCAATCGAGCATCAACGGCGACAGGTCGGCTTCCAGTATCTCGGGCGGATCGAACCGTGGCAGTCCGGCGGTCGCAGCCTCCTCCCACAAGCGGATCGCGACGCCCGGCCCCTGTCGCGCGGCGCGGCCGGCGCGCTGCGTCACCGATGCCTGGCTGGCGCGTTCAGTGACGAGCCGGGTCATGCCCGCCGCGCGATCGTAACGCGGGCGACGGGCGAGCCCCGAATCGACGACGACACGAACACCATCGAGCGTCAGGCTGGTCTCGGCGATGCTGGTGGCAAGCACCAGCTTGCGCCGCCCCACCGGCCCGGCCGCGATCGCCGCGCGCTGCGCGCCGGGGTCGAGCGTGCCGTGCAGCCGGTGGAGATCGACATCCGCCGGCAATCCGGTCAACCGCTCCGCGGTCCGCTCGATCTCTGCAACCCCGGGCAGGAACGCAAGCACCCCGCCCTGCTCCTCTGCCAGAGCGCGCCGGATCGCAGCCGCCATTTCGTCCTCGATCCGCGCCTCGGCACGGCGGCCAATATGGCGCAGGGTCAAGGGATAGCTGCGCCCCTCGCTCTCGATCACAGGCGCATCGCCGAGCAAGGCCGCGAAACGTGCCCCGTCGAGCGTCGCCGACATGGCAACCAGGCGCAAATCGGGCCGAAGGCCGCCCTGCGCGTCGCGCGCAAGCGCCAGGCCGAAATCGCTGTCGAGGCTGCGTTCGTGAACCTCGTCGAACAGCACGGCCGAGACACCAGGCAATTCGGGATCGGCCTGGATGCGATTGCGGAAAATGCCTTCGGTCAGCACCAGGACGCGTGTCGCCGCCGACTGGCGGCTGTCCATGCGCGTCGCATAGCCGATCGTGCCCCCCACCGATTCGCCGGCAAGCTGCGCCATCCGCTCGGCGGCGGCGCGCGCGGCCAGGCGGCGGGGCGAAAGCAGCAGGATCTGGCCGGTGCACCAGGGTTCGGCAAGCAGAGCCGGCGCCACTGCGGTGGTCTTGCCCGCGCCCGGCGGTGCGACCAGCACCGAATTGGGCGCATCGCGCAAAGCCGCAAGCAGTGCGGGCAGGACGGCGAGGATCGGAAGATCGGTCATGGCGGCGCGGTTCAGAGCGCCTGTGTCGGCCTGGTGGGATCGCCCAATTCCGCATTGAGCGCCGCAGCGGCGGCCGCAAGCCGCGTAATCTGGGCCGGATCGACCTCGGTCTCCTGCGTCATCACCAGATTGCCGAGCTCATATTTGCCGCTCGGCCTGATCCGCGAATCGAGCTGGGTCAGCCGCTTGCCGCGCCAGAAGCCGAGCAGCACGCGATGATCCTCGGCACGGATCAGCATGCACAGGCCGTTCGAAACGAACACCAGATTGCCCCATTTGATGATTTCGTCGAACGCGGCGCCCGCATTCACCGCGGCGCGCAGCATCTCGACGCGCATATGCTGCCAGCCGGTCAGCGCGGCGACATAGGCGTCGGGGCTTGCCGCCGCCGCCATGCCGCGCATCATCGGCCCGGCCTCAATAGGCCCGCGCGATCGCGAACTCGACCGCCTCGACCAGCGCGGCCTTGGCCTGACTCGCCGGGAAGAGGCCGAGCGCATCGATCGCGCGCTGCCCGTAATGGCGCGCCCGCTGGAGCGTGTCGGCGATCGCACCGGTGCTGTCCAGAAGCGCGGTTGCATGCGCCAGATCGGCATCGCTGATGCGATGGCCGTGCATCGCATCGCGCCAGAATTTCCGATCTTCCTCACCGCCGCGCGCATGCGCGAGGATCACCGGCAAGGTCACCTTGCCGTCGCGGAAATCGTCACCGACGCCCTTGCCCATCGTCTCCTCGTCCGAGGAATAGTCGATGGCGTCGTCGACCAGCTGGAACGCGATGCCGAGATTGCGGCCATAGGCGTCGAGCGCCTCTTCCTCAGCTTCGCTGCGCTCGGCGACGACCGCCGCGATCCGGCAGGCGGCGGCGAACAGCGCGGCGGTCTTGGCGCCGATGATCTCGAGATAACGATCCTCGCGCGTCTCCACCTGACGCTGCGCGGTGAGCTGGTTCACTTCGCCTTCGGCGATCACCGCGGAGGCATTGGACAGGATGCGCAGCACCTTGAGGCTGCCATCCTCCACCATCAGCTCGAACGACCGGCTGAACAGGAAATCGCCGACCAGTACGCTTGCGGGATTGCCCCAGATCATGTTGGCGGTGCGCCGGCCGCGACGCAGGTCCGATCCGTCGACGACATCGTCATGGAGCAAGGTGGCGGTGTGGATGAACTCGACACAGGCCGCCAGCTTGTGCTGCCGCGTGCCCGCATAATCGAGCATCCGCGCGCAGGCGAGCGTCAGCATCGGGCGCATCCGCTTGCCGCCGCCGGCGATCAGATGACCGGCCAGTTCGGGGATCAGCGGGATATCCGACTGCATCCGCGCCAGGATCACGCTGTTGACCTGATTGAGGTCGCCGGCGACCAGCGCCATCATCGGCTCGAGCGAAGGAACGCGGCCGTTGGGCGCGAGACGGTGGATGGTTGCAGACATGCGGCGCGATGTGGCGCGGAGCGCCGCGATATGCAAGCAATATGGCCTTGCTTTCGCCGACGGCTCCCCCGAAAAGCCGAGCGGACAGGGAGGCCCCATGACCGACGACCGGCTGACGCGCTATCGCGAAAGCATCGACAATATCGACGCAGCACTCGTCTTCATGCTGGCGGAGCGCTTCAAGATCACCCAGGCAGTGGGCGAATACAAGGCGCAGACCGGCCTGCCCCCGGCGGATCCCGGTCGCGAGGAACGCCAGATCACCCGGCTGCGCGCGCTCGCGCAGCAGGCGAATCTCGATCCCGACTTCACCGAGAAATTCCTGCGCTTCATCATCGACGAAGTGATCCGCCACCATCAGGGCATGCAGGCCGGCTGATCCGCCATGACCGACGCGGTCATCGAAGCGCGGTCGGTCGCCAAACATTATGGTGCGGTGTCCGCGCTTGCCGGTCTCGACCTTCGGATACCCAGAGGCGGGGTCTTCGGCCTGCTCGGCCCCAATGGCGCGGGCAAATCGACATTGCTGCGAATCGCACTCGATCTGGTGCGGCCGAGCGCGGGCGAAATCCTGCTGTTCGGTGCACCGGTCGATGCGAAGACGCTGCGCCGCGTCGGCGGCTTCATCGAGGCGCCGCGCTTCCACCCCTATCTGACCGCCACGCAGACGATTCACAGCCTCGCATTGACGGCGGGCATTGCCGTGCCCGATACCGAGGCCCTGCTCGAACGCGTGGGGCTGACCCAGGCAGCGCATCGCCGCGTCGACGGCTTCTCCCTGGGCATGAAACAGCGACTGGGCATCGCCTGCGCACTGATCGGCGGGCCCGAGTTGGTGATCCTGGACGAACCCACCAACGGCATGGATCCGGCGGGTATTCAGGATATCCGGCGGCTGGTCCGCGATATCGCCGATCGCGACGGCGCAACCGTGCTGCTGTCCAGCCATCTGCTCGATGAGGTGCAGCGGATCTGCGACCATGTCGCGATCCTCGACCATGGCCGGCTGGTGACGAGCGGGCCGATCGGCGAATTGCTGGGGTCGGACGAGATATTGAGGATCTCCGCGGTCCCAATGGAGCGGGCGCTCGCCATTGCCGGGCAAGGGGCCCGACAGGACGGCGAGGCGCTGTTGGTTCCGATCGCGCGTTCGGCGGCGCCCGGCCTTATCGCCGCGCTGGTCGAAGCGGGCGTCGCGATCAGCGAAGCACGCTGGGTGCGGAGCGATCTCGAAAGCCTGTTCTTCGAAAGGACCGGCCAGTGATGCTGCACCAGGCCATTTCGGGCGAGGCGTATCGGACCATCC
This sequence comes from Sphingobium sp., assembly GCA_030148625.1. The sequence goes on from JASBTC010000318.1 coordinate 5,635, forward strand.
GCAATCCCCGCGCACTTTTCTGGGCCTATGCGATCGTGCCGCTGTTCATCCTGATCTTCGGACTGGGCCTCGAGCTTGCGGTGAGGATCGAGACATCCGCGGTCCCGACCACGATCGAGCCGATCCGGCTCGCAATCCGTTCGCTCGGGGCCGGCGGCAACGCGATCGCGCAGCTTTTCTACGCGATCGGCGCGGCAGCGCTGGTCGCCAATGACTATCGCTGGGAAAGTTGGCGGCTGATCGCCCCGCGCAATGCGCGATCGAACCTGATCCTCGCCAAATATAGCGTCTATCTCATATGCGCGGCGGCAAGCCTGGCCGCGATCGTCGGTGTCGAATTCTTCTCGGCACTGGCCGGCAGCATCGCAAAGGGCGCGCCGGTCGCCTGGGTGGTCACCGATGGGCCGGGCTGGACCGCGCTGGCCGCGACCTGGGCCGCATCGCTGGCCGAACTCGCCGCGCTCGGCGCGATCGCAATGGCGGGCGCGGTGGCGACGCGGTCGCTGCTCGGCGGTGCGATGCCGGCCTTTCTGTTCTCGCTCGGCCAATCGCTGCTGCTCGCATTCGCCCAGCCCCCCGCCGGGATCAATCGCGCGATCCTGCTGCCCGTGCATGCCGGCGATCTCGCGCGCGGCTGGGCGCAGGGCGGCGCATGTGTCGACGCGATCGCGGGCGCGGCGATGCTGCTGCTCTGGGCGGCCGTCATGCTGGCCGCATCGATCATCCTGTTCTCACGCCAGGATCTGTCGCGCGAATAGAGCGAATTGCAGTTCTACAGCAGGCTGCGCGAAGTGTGAATCGCGCAGCCTGCTGTAGGTCTTTGCTGTCACATCGCTTGATGCGGAAAACCGGTCCCCACTTTTCCGCGCGATGCTTTAAATCGGGAATCAGGGGGCGGCGGGCAGCCTCAACCGCACCATCAATCCGCCCAGATCCTCGCTTTCCTCAAGCAGGACCGCGCCACCATAGATTTCCGCCACGTCGCGGACGATGGCGAGACCGAGGCCGGTGCCGGGTTTGCCCGTATCCAGCCGGACGCCACGGTCGAAGATGCGCTGGCGCTCGCCCTCGGGGATGCCCGGGCCGTCATCCTCGACCAGGCATTCGACATAGTCGCCGCTGCGCTGCACGGTGACGAACACGCTGCCACCGCCATATTTGGCGGCATTCTCGATCAGATTGCCGAGCATCTCGTCCAGATCCTGCCGCTCGGCATGAACCGCCAGGTCGCGCGGCCCGTCCATATCGAAGCGGACATGGGCATAGAGCCGCCCCACGGCGCGCTCCACCGCTTCCAGGCTCTGCCACACCACCGCGCGGCTATGGGCATGGCCACGCCGGCCGACGGCGCGGGCGCGGGCGAGATGGTGATCGACCTGGCGACGCATGGTCGATGCTTCGCGGATCACGGTCTCGGGCAGGTCGGCGGCATGCGCCGTCGCCGCATTCATGATCACGGTCAGCGGCGTCTTGAGCGCATGCGCCAGATTGCCGGCATGCTCGCGCGCTTCCTCGGCCTGTTTCTCATTGTGCGCCAGCAACGCGTTCAATTCCTGGATCAGCGGCTGCACCTCGTCAGGCATCGCTTCCTCGACGCGATTCGTCCGTCCCGCGCGCATCGCGCCGATCGCTTCGCGCAATTTCTTGAGCGGCCAGAGGCCGTAAAATGTCTGCAGCGCGGCCATGACGATCAGGCCGAGACCGAGCAATGCGAAGCTGCGCACCAATGTGCGCCGCAATGTCTGGATCTGGTCGTCCAGCCCGTCGCGGCTCTGCGCGATCTGGAAACGCCAGATCATCGGCGAATCGGGCAGCTGGATGTCGCGCTCCATCACGCGCAGCTTCTGATCCGAGAATTCGTTGCTGTCATAGGTGTGGATCGCCGAATCGCGATGCGCCGCGCCGGTACGCAAGCGCCGGTCCCACAATGAGCGCGAGGGGAAAGGCTCGATGCCCTTGCCGCTGACTTGCCAGTAAAGCCCCGAATTGGGCTCGAGGAAACGCTGATCGGCCAGCGGGCGGCTGAAGCGGACTTCGCCGACTGGCCCGATCTCGGCCGATGCGATCATCGAGTTGAGTACATATTCCATGCCCGCATCGAAATTGCGCGTGATCGCAGTGGTCAGCACGCGATCGAGCGCAAGGCCGCCGCCCACCAGCAACAGCAGGATCCACAGCGCCGCGACGCCGATCATGCGCCGGCTGAGCGAACCCGTGTTGCGCTGCTTCGGCAGCTTGGCGGACGAGGGGGCGGCTTCGGCTTCAGACATCGGCACCGGCATGAATTGCCGTCAGCATGAGCGCGTGATCACGCCTCCGGATCCTCGAGGCTGTAGCCCAGGCCACGAATCGTGGTGATCACATCGGGGCCCAGTTTCTTGCGGATCCGCGTCACGAACACCTCGATCGTATTCGAATCGCGATCGAAATCCTGATCATAGATATGCTCGATCAGTTCGGTGCGGCTGACGACCTTGCCCTTGTGGTGGAGCAGATAGCTGAGCAGCTTATATTCCTGCGCGGTCAGCTTCACCGGCGATCCGGCGAGCGTGACCTTGCCCGACCGCGTATCCAGCCGGACATCGCCCGCCACCAGTTCCGACGAGGCATTGCCCGACGCGCGGCGGATCAGCGCGCGCAGCCGGGCGATCAGTTCTTCCGACTGGAACGGCTTGGCGAGATAATCGTCGGCGCCGGCGTCGAGCCCGGCAACCTTGTCGGACCAGCTGTCGCGCGCGGTCAGCACCAGCACCGGCATCACCTTGCCCTCGCGGCGCCAGCGATCGAGCACGGTCAGGCCGTCGATCTCGGGCAAGCCGAGATCGAGCACCACTGCGTCATAGCTCTCAGTCGAGCCCAGGAAATGGCCGTCCTCGCCATCGGTCGCGAGATCCACCGCATAGCCGGCGCCCTCGAGCGTGCTGCGGAGCTGCTGGCCGAGGCTCGGCTCGTCCTCAACGATCAAAACGCGCATCTTTTCCCCTTTTTGAAACGGGTGTTCACCGCAACCCTACACCGGGGACGCGGACCTTGTCGAAGGCCTAGAGCCTGATCCTGGCAGCCTAACGCCCCGAGCGGCCGACTTCGCGACCGTTACGTGCATCGACCTCGACCCAGAAGACCTTATAGTCGCGCTGGAATTTGAGGCGATAGATCGCCCGCTCCTCGTCGAATTCCGGGCTTGCGCGCAGATATGCCGCACCGCTCGCCTCATAGCGGGGCACCACCATCGCCTCGATGCGATGCAGCGGCATCACCTGCCCCTTGCGGCTCGCATCATAGGCCGAATCCTGATCGCCACGACGCGACTGAGCCTGCGCGGCGACGTGCGGAAGCGCCGTCGAAAGCGCGAGTCCAAGCGATAGAAGAAGACGAGTCATTGCGTTCATGGGCTTGTGGCATAGGGAGAAAGCGTTGAATAGGCCATGAATAGCCGGTTCATCGAACCGCGATTTCACACCCTCGATTCCAAGGTTTCCAGAGCATTCCATGTCAGCCCCTGTCCTTGCCTATGAAGATCTTGGCCTGATCCAGGGTTCGGGATGGCTGTTCCGCCATCTCGACCTGTTCGTCGGCCCGCGCGACCGCCTGGCCCTGATCGGGCGCAATGGCGCGGGCAAGACGACTCTGCTCAAGCTGATCGCCGGCGCGATCGATTCGGACGAGGGACGCCGGACGATCGTGCCGGGCACCAAGGTCGTGCTGCTCGAACAGGAACCGGCCATGGCCGGACACAAGACGCTGATGGATTATGCGGTGTCGGGCCACATGCCACCGGAAGCGCATGACGTCGCCGCGATCGCCGACCAGCTCGGCATTGATCTCGGCCGCCCTGCCGATACCGCGTCGGGCGGCGAGCGCCGCCGCGCCGCGATCGCGCGCGCGCTGGCCTTCGACCCCGACATATTGCTGCTCGACGAGCCGACCAACCATCTCGACATCGCCGCGATCGACTGGCTGGAGGATTGGCTGGGGCGCTATCGCGGCGCCTTTATCGCGATCTCGCACGATCGGACCTTCCTGACCCGGCTGACCCGGCAGAGCCTGTGGCTCGATCGCGGCACGCTGCGCCGGCACGAGATCGGTTTCGGCGGCTTCGATGCCTGGACCGAGAAAGTCTATGAAGAGGAAGCGCGCAACGCCCAGCGGCTCGACGCCAAGCTGAAGCTCGAGGAACATTGGCTCCAGCGCGGCGTCACCGGCCGGCGGCGGCGCAACCAGGGGCGGCTCGCCAAGCTGAAAGAGATGCGGGCCACGCGCGCCGCGATGCTCGGCCCGGCCGGCACCGCCGCCTTGTCGATCGGCACCGACGACGTCCGCACCAAGACGGTGATCGACGCGGTCGGCGTCACCAAGCGCTTCGGCGAGCGCGCGGTGATCAAGGACTTCTCCTTCCGCATCCAGCGCGGCGACCGGATCGGCATCGTCGGCAGCAACGGCGCGGGCAAGACCACTTTGCTCAAATTGCTCACCGGCGAGATCGAACCCGACGAAGGCAGCGTCAAGCTCGCCAAGACACTCGACGGCGTGATCATCGACCAGCAGCGCAGCCTGATGGCGCCGGAAAAAACGGTGCGCGACGTGCTGGCGGACGGCGGCGACTGGATCGAGGTGCTCGGCGCCAAGAAGCACATCATCGGTTATCTCAAGGAATTCCTGTTCGAGCCTGGCCTGGCCGACGCCAAGGTCGGATCGCTGTCCGGCGGCGAACGCTCGCGCCTGTTGCTCGCGCGCGAGTTCGCCCGGCGCAGCAACCTGCTGGTGCTCGACGAGCCGACCAACGATCTCGACCTGGAAACGCTCGACCTGCTGCAGGAAGTGATCGCCGATTATGAAGGCACGGTGCTGATCGTCAGCCATGATCGCGACTTCCTCGACCGAACGGTGACGGTGACGCTCGGTCTCGACGGATCGGGCCATGTCGATATCGTCGCTGGCGGTTACGAGGATTGGGAACGGCAGCGCAAGGCGCGGCAACAGCCTGCGCGCGGCGCGGCAAAAGCATCGCCCCCGCCCCCACCGCCGCCGGCCAAGGCGAAGACCAAGCTGAGCTACAAGGACCAGCGCGACCTGGACTTGCTGCCCGGCCGGATCGAGGAGATCGAAGCCGCGATCGCGCGCGATGAGGCGGCGCTGGCGGATGCCGATCTCTACACCCGCGACCCCAAGCGCTTCGCCGCATTGACCAAGGCGATCGACGATGCGCGCGCGGAACGCGATGCGGCCGAGATGCGCTGGCTGGAACTGGCCGAGATGGCGGAAGCACTGGATTGATCCACTGTGTCATCCCCGCGAAGGCGGGGATCCAGCTTCTTCTTTGTTCTGATATTTCCCGGAAAAGCTGGAGTCCCGCTTTCGCGGGAATGACAAGAAAGGTTGGAGTATCCAAAACTTGCGCACACGCCTCACCACTCGAAATGACGATTCAAGTTGATGCATTCGAGTTCCACGGATTAGGACAGGTTTAGCGTCCTTTTTACGGAACCCGACCATGGCCCCTTCGAAGACCCGTATCGAAAGCTCCGCAGCGCGTGCCGAACGGGCACGGCGGGTCACCTATCTCGAATGGATCGACGCGCGGCTGCGCTGGCTATCGGCCTGGACGATCCACAATGCCAATCATCTGCGCGACAGCCGCGACGGGCTGAAGGTCGGCGGGCACCAGGCGAGCTGCGCATCGATGTCGACGATCATGTCGACGCTCTATTTCCACGCGCTCGGCCCCAACGACAAGGTCGCGGTGAAGCCGCATGCCGGGCCGCTGCTCCACGCCATCCATTATATGCTGGGCAATCAGAGCCTCGATCAGCTCCAGCGCTTTCGCGGGCTTGGCGGCGCGCAAAGCTATCCCAGCCGCACCAAGGACAGGATTCCCGTCGATTTCTCGACCGGATCGGTGGGCCTGGGCGTCGGCATCACCGCCTTTGCCAGCCTGGTGCAGGATTATCTGATCGCGCATGGCCGCCTCGCCCCCGAAAAGGCGGGCCGCATGATCGCGCTGATGGGCGATGCCGAGCTCGACGAAGGCAATATCTACGAATGCCTGATCGAGGGTTACAAGCACGATATCCGCAATTGCTGGTGGATCATCGACTATAATCGCCAGTCGCTCGACGCGACGACGGCGGATCGGATGTTCCGCCGCTTCGACGACATTTTCGAAACCTGCGGCTGGCGCGTCGTCACGCTGAAGCACGGCAAGCTGCAAAAGGCGGCGTTCGCGCGGCCCGGCGGCAAGGCGATCGAGCAATGGATCGATACCTGCCCCAATGCCGAATATGCGGCACTCACCTATCAGGGCGGCGGCGCGTGGCGCGAACGGCTGATGCGCGACATCGGCGCCGATGCGAAGGTGGCAGCGCTGATCGACAGCTATGACGATGCCGCGCTCGCGCAGCTCATGACCAATCTGGGCGGCCATTGCGCCGAATCGCTGGCCGAGGCGTTCGACCGCGCGCAGGACGACCGGCCGACGGTATTCATCGCCTATACGGTCAAGGGCTATGGCCTGCCCTTCGCCGGCCACAAGGACAATCATGCCGGGCTGATGAACCCGAATCAGGTCGAGGCGCTGCGCCAGGGCCTGGGCATCGCCGAGGGCGACGAATGGGCGCCTTATGCCGGGCTTGGCGACAATGCCGCCGCCGAACTCAAGGCGTTCGTCGACGCGTCGCCGCTGGGTGCGGCGAACCGGGCGGAGGCCGCGCCCGCGGTTCCCGTGCCCGCGATCCCGGTGCCCGAGGGCGCCGAGCAATCGACGCAGGCGGCGTTCGGGCGCATCCTGCTCGACCTGTCCAAATCGGGCCATCCGATCGCCGATCATATCGTCACGACCTCTCCCGACGTCACCGTTTCCACCAATCTCGGCGCCTGGGTGAACCAGCGTGGACTGTTCCGCCGGCAGGAGCTGAAGGACGTCTTCCAGCTTGCGCGTATCCCTTCGGCACAGAAATGGATCGGTCATGGCGCCGGCCAGCATGTCGAGCTGGGCATTGCCGAGCAGAATCTGTTCCTGACGCTCGCCGCGCTCGGCCTGGCCGCGCCGCTGTTCGGCACGCGGCTGCTGCCGATCGGCACGGTCTATGATCCCTTCATCTCGCGCGGCCTCGATGTGCTCAACTATGGCTGCTACCAGGATGCGCGCTTCCTGCTCGTCGCCACGCCGTCGGGCCTGACGCTCGGGCCGGAGGGCGGCGCGCACCAGTCGATCAACACGCCGCTAATCGGCATCGGCCAGCCGGGCCTCACCTATTTCGAGCCCGCTTATGCCGACGAGCTCGCTGCGATGATGGAATGGGCGTTCGACCATATGCAGGCCGATGGCGGCGGCTCGGTCTATCTGCGCCTGACCACGCGCACGCTCGATCAGGTGGAGCGCACCGGCACAGGCTGGCGCGACGACGCATTGAAGGGCGGATACTGGCTGAAGGAGCCCGGCGAAGGCGCGGCACACGCGATCGTCGCGACGGGCGCGATCATGCCGGAGGCGCTTGCCGCCTGGGAACAGCTCAGCGAGGATCTGCCGGGCATCGGCCTGCTCAACGTCACCTCGCCGGACCTGCTGCAGCGCGGCTGGTCCGCGCAGCGTGCCAATCGCTGGACGAAGGGCAAGGCCGGTACATCGCACGCCGATGCGCTGCTCGGCCGTCTGGCGCGCGACGCATCGCTGGTGACGGTGATCGACGGCAGCCCGACCTCGCTCGCCTGGCTCGGCGGCGTACGCGGCCACCGGGTCAGCCCGCTCGGCCTCGACCGCTTCGGCCAGACCGGCGACCTGCCCGATCTGTACCGCACCTATCGCCTCGACGCCGATGCGATCGTCGACGCTATGGCGGAACTGATCCTGGACTAACCCGCTTTTATCGGGACCAATTTCCCGCCCGGGGCGTTTAGCTTCGGGCGGGGCCGTCCGGTCGCGCTTGCCCGTCCGGAGCCGCGATGACCCAACCCCAGATGCTCGCATTCGCAATCCTCGCGGGCATGATGCTGCTCTTCATCTGGGGACGCCTTCGCTATGATCTCGTCGCGATCCTTGCGCTGCTCGCCTCGATCGCGGCGGGCACGGTCCCCGCGAAGCAGGCCTTTTCGGGCTTTAGCGACGATATCGTCATCATCGTCGCGAGCGCGCTTGTCGTCAGCGCCGCGGTCGCCCGGTCGGGGATCATCGAACGGACGCTTATCCGGCTGACCGCCGGCATCACCCGCGTGCGCTGGCAGCTGACCATCCTGGTCTCGTCGGTCACCTTTCTCTCCGCATTGGTCAAGAATATCGGTGCGCTCGCGATCCTGATGCCCTCTGCCTTTCGCCTGGCGAAACGGTCCGAGGTGTCGCCGTCGGTCTTCCTGATGCCGATGGCGTTCGGATCGCTGCTCGGCGGCCTGATCACGCTGGTCGGCACATCGCCCAACATCATCGTGTCGCGTGTCCGTGAAGAGATGACCGGCGAGCCGTTCGCGATGTTCGACTATACGCCGGTGGGTCTCGGCCTCGCGCTGGTCGGCATCATATTCCTGCGCTTCGGCTATCGCATGCTGCCGCGCGACCGGCGCGCGGCGCCGACCATGGGCGAAGCGCTCGATATCCAGGATTATACGACCGAGGCGACCATTGTCGAAGGTTCGCCCCTCGCGGGCCGGACCGTGGCTGCATTCAGACATGATCTCGGCGATGTGGAGCTGACCGGCCTGTTACGCGGCGACGGCAAGCGCGAGGCGCCGTCGGGCCGGATCGTGCTGAAGGACGGCGACACGCTGGTGATGAAGGGCGAGCCCGACGCGCTGGAACGCGCGATCGCAGCGAATGGCCTGGCCCTGGCCGGACAGGATCGCGCCCTCGTGACCGAAACCGCCGCGGCGGATGTCGGTGTGATCGAGGCGGTGGTGACCGCCGATTCGGTGCTGATCGGTCGCGCGGCGGAGAAGGTCGCGCTCCATGACCACTATGGCGTCAATCTGCTCGCCATCTCGCGTTCGGGCGACCGGCTGGTGCGCGGGCTCGGCAATACGATGCTGCGCGCCGGCGACGTCATCGTGTTGCAGGGTGCGCTCGACACGCTGCCCGAACAGCTCCGCACGCTCGGCTGCCTGCCGCTCGCCGAGCGGCCGCTGCGCCTGGGGAGTGCGCGGCAACGCTTCCTGCCGATCGCGATCCTCGCGGCGGCAATGGCGCTGACGGCGACGGGCCTCGTCCCGGTCGCGGTCGCATTCTTCGGTGCCGCGGCGCTCGTCATGCTGACCGGCGCACTGCCCGTGCGCGAAGCCTATGCCCATATCGAATGGCCGATCCTCATCATGCTGGGCGCGCTGATCCCGGTCAGCGAAGCCTTGCAGACGACGGGCGGGACCGAGTTGATCGCCAACTGGCTCTCCGCGACCGCCGTCACGCTGCCGCCATGGGGAGCGGTCGCGCTGATCCTGGTCGCGGCGATGGCGGTGACGCCCTTTCTCAACAACGCCGCGACCGTGCTGGTGATGGCCCCGATCGCAGCCACCTTCGCACAGGATCTGCAGATGCGTCCCGATGCATTCCTGATGGCGGTCGCGGTGGGCGCGGGCTGCGATTTCCTCACGCCGATCGGACACCAGTGCAACACGCTGGTGATGGGGCCGGGCGGCTACCGGTTCGGCGATTATGCGCGGCTGGGCGCGCCGCTCAGCCTGCTCGTCCTGATCGTCGGCGTGCCGCTGATCCTGGCCTTCTGGCCGGTACGCTGAAAGCGCAAGATCCGAAACGGATCAGCTTGCGGCAACCCCGGCCGGAAGAAGGCGATAACGATGTCGCAAGCTTTGATGTCGAACATGGTTCATCCACATGGCGGGAGATGCTCATGACCTCATATTCGCGATATGCCGGCTTCGCGGCGCTGGCGCTGCTCGCCGCGTGCGGCAAACCGGCGGCCGATCTCGACAATCAGGAAGCGGCGGCGACCGCCAATGCGGAAAATGCCGAACATGACGCCGATGTCCGCGCCGGCGCGCTCGAAGAGGAAGCGGATCTTCTGAACGGCGAAGCGGCCCGGATCGGCGGCGCCCAGGGCAATGCGCTGGAGAACCGCTCCGCAGTGGACGAGAAAACGGCCGATGCGATCGTCAAAAGCGGCGAAGACAAGGCGCGGCAAATCGAGGACAAGAGCGAAGCGGCGCTCCAGAACAGGCAGTAATACCAAGGTGCAGGGATGCTGACGCATCCGCACCTTGGAACGCTCAGGCGCCGCGCGGGCTTCACCGAGCTGCGATAAGTCAGGCTCATCTCAGCTCGGTATAGCCCCGTCAGCGAACGTCGGCGGCACCCGCTTTTGCCGACCGGCTCGGCGACACTTCCGCCAGCACCTGCTCGGCCGTGAGCGCTCCGCCGAACAACCGGCCCTGCGCCTGATCGCATCCCTGCGCCTCGAGCGCGGCGCGCTGCTGCTCGGTGCCCACGCCATCGGCAATGACCTTGAGATCGAGCCCATGGGCGATGCCGATCATCGCCTTGATCATCACCGCCGCCTGACGATCATACATCATCGCCGCAACGAAGCTGCGGTCAATCTTGACGCCATCGAGTTCCAACCGGCGGAAATTCTTGAGATCGGAATAGCCCGTGCCGAAATGGTCGGCGACGATCGCAATCCCGGCGCGGCGCAACGGCACCAGCAGCCGTTGGGCGTGCTCCGCATCGCGGACCAGTGCGCCTTCGTCGATCTCGAGCGTCAGGCGGTTCGGCGAAAAGCCGGTCTCGCCCAGCACGGTCAATATACGCAGCCCGAAATCCATGTCGGAGACCAATGCGCCGGGCAGGTTGAAACATAATCGAACATGATCGGGCCAGAGCCTGGCGGTCTCGCAGGCCGTGCGCAGCAAATGCTCGACGAGCGGCTGGAGCGCCCCGATCTCTTCGGCGATCGGCAGGAATCGCTCGGGCGCGAGTTGACCCAGGGTCGGATGGCGCCAGAAGGGCAGCACCTCGAACGCGCCAATTCGCCCATCGGTCTGTCCGGCGGGCTGGAAGCGAAGGCCGAAAGCGTGGGTGTCCAGCCCTGCGAGCAGCGACCGTTCGAGTTCGTCGCGCTGCTGGAGGTGCGTGTCCATCCCGGCCTCGAAAAAGCGCACCGCCGATTTCGTCTCCGATTTTGCGCGATACAGCGCGACATCGGCCATGCGCAGCAATTCCTCTGCAGTGCCGGCATCCTGCGGTGCCAATGCGATGCCGATCGCAGTGCCGATCCGATGGCGTGTGGTGCCGATCACGATCGGCGCTGTCAGAATCTCGATGATCCGGCGCGCGATGCCGGTCGCGCCGTCCGCCCCGGAAACGTTGCGCGCGATGATCGCGAACTCGTCGCCGCCCAGCCGCGCGACCAGATCGCCGTCGCGCACGGCACGCATCAGCCGCGCGCCGACATGGATCAGCACCTGGTCTCCGGTGGGATGGCCATGCAGATCGTTGATCTTCTTGAAACCGTTCAGATCGAGCAGCAGCATCGCATGCGCCTCGGGCGCGGCGGGAATCGTCGTCAGCGCCGATTTCAATGCATCGTCGAATTGGCGGCGATTGGGCAGGCCGGTCAGCGGATCCTGAAGCGCCAGCGTCAGCACCTCCTTTTCCGCGACGATGCGTCGCTCATTCTCGCGCTGATGCTCGCGCGCGCGGCGCCAAGTGTAGAAAAGCGTTGCAAGCATCACGATCGTGGTGAGGACCAGCAATTCGTCGAGTTCGAGCGTCTGTTCGCGTCGTGAGACCACTCCCTGGTTTTCGAAGATGTCGATTTCGAACGCGAACAGACAGGCGACCGTCAGCAAGAGGACGATGAAGCCCAGATCGAAGATCTTCACGCGATGCCGCACCATGATCGCCACCAACCTGTTCCACATGCCTTGCCAGGCCATCGTCCAGACCCTCGAGTGTCGCGGTTCGCCAAATGTCGTCGCGGCCGATCGCCATGCACATCTTCGGCGAACCTTCCCGGGGACGGCGGCGATCATGATAGGATCGAAGAGTCTAAGATTTGGTATTGTCCGCAATATGCCGGAGGCCGGGCCGGCATTTGCGCCCGGCCTCCGGTCATCGTGCTGCGGCAATCAGAGCCCGAACGTCACCTTGCCCGAGGCATCGATCGTCCAGGCCGGATTCCACGCGATTTCCCAGCAATGATCGTCGGGATCGGTCACATAGCCACGGAAGCCGCCATGCGGTGGCGCATCGCCATCGCGCAGGATCATGCCGCCCGCCTCTGCCAGCCGATCGAGCAGCGGCTGCACGTCTGCGGCCGTCGCGACATTGTGCGCCAGCGCGAAGGCGCCGGGGCGGACAAGGCCGCTGCGCTGCATATCCGCCTCCAGCGATCCTTGTTGCCAGGTACCGAGCATCAGGCCGTTCATCTGGTAGAAGATGATCTCGTCATTCTCGAAGACCGGATTCCACCCGAAACCATCGACATAGAAGCGGCGCGATCGTGCCAGATCGGCAATGCCCAAAGTGATGACGGAAATCTGCTGTTGCATCGTCCACGCTCCTTTTCTCGCCCACGCACCATGCGCGAGCGTTCAAGGCCGCGGGACTCGTCGCGTCTGCAACGGACAGACCCGTCCCAGAGTCGATTCGGTTCGGATCGACTCCAGGTTATCCAGTTTGTCGTGGTTCCCGAGCCGGCAGGTGTT
>JASBTC010000320.1 GCA_030148625.1 Sphingobium sp.
CCCGCCGCGCCCGCGCCCGATGTGGCGCAGAGCGCCACGCGCACGTATGAACTCGGCCGTGAGGTCGCGGTGTCAAACGGTGCGCCCGGCGACATCAAGCGATTGTCGGTCGCGGTCGTGCTCAGCAGCAGCGCGATGGCATCGCGCAAGCCCGCCGATATCGCGCAGATCAAGGCACTGGTCGGCGCCGCCGTCGGCGCAAATCCACAGCGCGGCGACCAGGTCGAAGTCATTGCCCGCAAATTCCAGAGCGAAGCGGCCGTCGTTATTCCCTTCTACCAGGAGGCCTGGTTCGCGACCGTGCTGCGCAATGCCGTCGCGCTGATCTGCGTCCTGCTGCTGATTTTCTTCGGCCTGCGCCCCGCCATCGCAGCGATGCGCCGCAATCGTGAGGAGAAGGCCGAGAGCGAAGGGGAGGGGCCGCGTGCGCATGTCGCGAATGAGGCCGGCGCGGATGGAGCACCGATGTCGACCGAAGCGCTGCTGACCGGCCGTCTCGACCAGATGAAGCTCGCCGATCAGGTCGGGCTGGCCCAGCGCTTCATCAGCGAACAGCCCGACAGCGCGATGGCGGCGATCCGCCAGATGCTTGCCGAAGCCGATTCCACCAAGGCCGACGCGGCATGACCGAGCATAAATCCGATTTCACCAAGGCCGAACGCGCCGCGATCATGATCATGATCATGGACGATGAGCAGGCCGCCGAAGTGCTGCGCCATCTCGAGCCGCAGGAACTGCGCCTGCTGGGTCAGGCGATGTGCGACCTCAAGGACGTGGCGCCGTCGCAGGTCGCCGCGACCATCGGCGGTTTCCTCGATCGCACCCGGCGCCAGGGGCTGGTCAGCCACGACAATACCGGCCGGGTCCGCAACCTGATGAACATGGCGCTGGGCGAGCGCAAGGCGGACAGCCTGATGTCGCGCATCGCGCCAGCCGCGAAGACCAGCTCGATCGAGCTCACCAAATGGCTCGACGCCTCGGTGATCACGCCCTTGGTCAAGAACGAGCACCCTCAGCTGATCGCGGTCCTGCTCACCAATCTGGAGCCCGAGACCGCCGCGCAGGTGCTGCATGCCCTGCCCAGGGCGCTCCAGCCCCAGGTGGTGCATCGCATCGCGACATTGGGGCCGGTCACCGCGGGTGCGCTCACCATGCTCGAAACCGTGTTGTCGCAGCGGATCACCGACAATCATGGCCCCGCCGCGCTCAATCTCGGCGGTCCGCGCGAAGCGGCGGAGATCATCAACAGCGCGTCGCGCGCCACCGAAAAGCGGATCATGCCCGAACTGGCCAAGATCGACCGGCTGGTCGCCAAGCAGATCGAAGGCGAGATGTTCAAGTTCGACCATCTGCTGTCGATCGACGACAAGTCGATGGGGGCGCTGCTGCGCGAGATCGATTCCGAACAGCTCATCGTCGCGCTCAAGGGGCTCGAGGACGAGGACCGCGAAGCGTTCTTCCGCTGCATGTCGAGCCGCGCCGCCGATGGCGTGCGCGACGAGATCGAAGCGCGCGGCCGGATCAAGCTCAGCGAAGTGGTCGACGCGCAAAAGGCGATCGTCCAGATCGCGCGGCGGCTCGCGGCCGAAGGCACGATCTCGTTCGGCGCCGGCGATGACGATTATGTCTGAGCCGACCCATGACTAGGGCCTTGTCGATCACCGAACTGGCCGAATTGCTCGCGCGCGATCCAGGCGGCGAATTCGCCTTCGAAAGCGCCGGTTTCGACGCCGGGACATTCGACAGCGACGATCTCGATGTTTTCGATGCCGGGCAGGCGGCTCAGCCGCGATCGGCCGCCGATTTCGAGGCATCGTCCGGCAATGCCGCCCAGGCCTATGGCGAAGCGTCGCCGTCCGGGCCCCGCCATTTCGCCCCCAATCCGGATATCGCCCGGGCCTTGGGCGTCATGCCGCAATTCTCCGATGAGGATCCGATCCGCCAGGCCTGGAAATCGGGCTTCGAGGACGGCGTCGCCACCGAGAAACGGCTGGCGCGCGAGATGCAGGGTGAAGATATGGCGGCGCTGACGGCCTTTGGCGACCAGGTCCGCCAGATCGATGCCGCCGGCATGCAGATGCTCGAAAGCCGGATACGCGACGCCGTCGTGGCGCTGTGCCGGCAGGTGATCGACGACTGCCCGATCGCGCCCGAGTTGCTGGCGACGCGAATCCAGACCGCTGTCCGCATGCTTGCGGCGGGCCATAATGAAAAGCGCGTCGAGGTCAGTCCCGGCGATCTGAAGCTGCTCGGCGGTCTGCTGCCCGCCGAATGGACGCTGACCGCCAATCCCGATCTCACGCGCGGCGCCATCCGCGTGATGACGCCCGAAGGCGGCATAGAGGACGGTCCCGAACAATGGAAACTGGCGCTGGAAGAGGCGATCCGCACATGCTGAACAGCCTTGTCGCGCTGCTCGACCGTTTCGAAGCGGCGGAGATCGATGGCGGGCTGCACAGCTTCGGCCGCCTGACCGCCTGTGACGGCCAGCTGCTCGAAGTCAGCGGGCTCGCCGTGCCGATCGGCACGCAATGCCTGGTCGATTATCAGCCCGGGCGCAGCGTCGCCGCCGAAGTCATCGGATTCCGCAACGGCCTTTCCATCATGATGCTGCTTGCCGATCCGATCCTGATCCGGCCGGGCGCGATGGTCCGGCCCGCGGGCCTGCCCGGATTGGTGCCGGTGGGCCATGAATTTCTCGGCCGCTCGGTCGATGGCGAAGGCCGCCCGATCGACGGCGGTCGCCCGATCCGCGCGGCGGAGCTCTGGCCGGTGGGTGGCATTCGCGGCAATCCGCTCGATCGCAGCCCCGTTCGCCTGCCTTTCGACACCGGCGTCCGCGCGCTCAACGCGCTCACCACTTTCGGCATCGGTCAGCGCGTCGGCATCATGGCGGGTTCCGGCGTCGGCAAATCGGTGCTGCTCGGCATGATCGCCGATGGAGCCCGGGCGGATGTCGTGATCGTCGGCCTGATCGGCGAGCGCGCCCGCGAGGTTTCGGATTTCGTCCAGCACCGCATGGCCGGCGACATGCGCCACCGCACCGTGGTCGTCGCCGTGCCCGCCGATCATGCGCCGAACCTGCGCGTGCGCGGCGCGCTGCATGCGACCGCGCTCGCTGAATATTTCCGCGCCCAGGGGCTGTCGGTGCTGCTGATCATGGACAGCCTGACCCGCGTCGCGCACGCCGCGCGCGAAATCGCGCTGCTGCTTGGTGAGCCCTGTTCCGCGCGCGGCTATCCGCCCTCGGCACTGTCGACCTTGACCAAATTGGTCGAGCGCGCGGGCAATTCGGGCGAAAGCGGCGGGGCGATCACCGGCATCTACACCGTGCTCGCCGATGGCGACAATCAGGACGATCCGGTGGTCGATACCGCGCGATCGATCCTCGACGGCCATATCGTGCTCTCGCGCGACCTTGCCCAGCGCAATCAATATCCGGCGATCGACGTCGCCGCATCGCTCAGCCGGGTGATGAGCGACATCGTCGAACGCGATCATATGAAGATCGCGCGCGAGTTCCGCGCGCTGTCCGCCACTTACGAAACCAACCGCGACCTCATCCTGATGGGGGCGTATCGCGCCGGCAGCGACGCCGGGATCGACCGTTCGATCGCGATGCACGAACATCTCCAGCATTTCATCTGCCAGGCCGAGGAAGAGCGCGTGCCGCTGACCGACAGCATCGGCCAGCTTGCCGCACTGCTTGGCCATGGCCAATGATCCCGCGCGGCTGAAGCGGTTGCGGCGGATTGAAAAGGTCCGCGCCGTCGCCAAGGAAATGAAGCTCGCCGAGGCGGCGCGTGCCGAAAGCACGCTGCACCAGCTGCGTGGCCTTGCCGAACGGACGCGGGAGATGGCGGCGGGCTATGCGGCGCGCGCCGATCCGACCGATGCCGGCCAGCTTGCCGGCATGTTCACTTTCTCGCAGTCGCTCAATCGCATGTCGGACAAGGTCTCGGCGGATGCGGCGACCGCGCAGCATCTTGCCGATCGCCTGGGTCGCGACGTCCATGCCGCGGAACGCAGCCGTGCCACCGCGCAGGAGCGTGCGGACGATTACCAGGCCGCCTTGGCGCGCGCGGCGGCGACGAACTACGCCGATGCACCCGGCCGAAAAGGGTTTGGCACGAAGTTTGAATAGCAAAGGGCGAACCCGTTCGAGGACCTTTGCCCCAATGCCCGATGTTGCCGCCCCGATCCTCCAGCCAATGGCGCAATTCCTGGCGATTGGCGTGCCGATTGTAGCCGATGGGGCGGTTGCGGGGGATTTTGCGGCGCTGCTCGCCCAGCAGGTCGTCGATATGCCGGCGCCGACCTTGCCGGTACCCGGCAAGATCTTGCCGGCCGGCCGGCAAGACTTTGCCGCCCTGCCGTTGCCGGTCGTGATCATGCCGGGCGAAGCCACCCCGGACGGCGATATCGAAGATGCGGTCGATGGCGATGCCGAGAGCGACGACGATCTGGCCGCAAGCGCGCCGCTTCCCGAAGCCCTGTTCCCGATCCTCGCAATGCTGACCCAGCCCATTTCGACGCCGACGCGACCGGAGCCGGTGACCGCCGAACGCCCTGCCACCATCACCGTCACCGCCGGGGACGCTCGTCGCCTGGAGATGCCCGCGATCGTGCCCGCCGAGGTGCGTGCGCAGATGGCCGCTCCAGCCGCCAACCCGGCCGCCGCGCCGATCGCCGATCAGGCCGCGATCATTGCCGATATCGCCGATACGGCCGCACCGGCTCGCCCGGCGTCGGTTCAGCCGGCCCAGCTTCAACCGGCCCGGCTTCAACCGGCACCGGCACACAGCGTCGCGTTCGTGATGCGCGCGGCGCCTGTCGCCGTGTCTGCCGCGACGCCGATCGTCCAGCCGGCCTTGGCACCCGTCATCGAGATCCGGGCCGCGGAGTTACAGACCGCCGATGCCGAAGCGCCGGTGCAGGATGCCCGGCCGGTCCGCTTCGTGCCGCAGCCGGTGGCCGAAGCGCGCAACGCCGCGTTCGCATTGAACGCCGATCCGGTTGCCGAGCCCGTCTCGCACAAGCGGCGTGCGCCCGTCGATGCGACCGTGGCGACCGATGCCTCGGGCCTGCCCGTCACGCCGTCGAACGAGATCCGCGGCGTGGCCGCACCCTCGGCGACCGGCGCGATCGACGCTCTGCCCCGCGATCGCGCGGCCGCCTTGGTGGAAACCATCGCGACGCTGCGCAGCGAGGCCAAGGGCGGCACGCTCAATCTGGCGATCCAACATGACGATTTCGGCCCGATCGCGATCCGCTTCGAACAGGCTGACGACAGCGTCGTCGTCCGCTTCGACACGCGCGACGCCGATCTGGCGCGGATGATCGCCGATGCCACGCCCGATCTGAAAGCTGCCGGTGAACCCCATGGCATGCGCTTCGAGCGCCGTGACGGCGCCGGCACCGACGCGAACATGGCCGGCACGAACATGGGCGGCTCGCACGATGCGCCGCGCCACGGCCGCGAACCGGCCCACACCCGATCCGACCAACGGCCACAGTCCGGCGCGACGCGCGGCCGTGGCGGCATTTTCGCCTGACATTGACCTTCCGGAGACCATGAGATGAGCACCGCAAAGACCGTGGGCGCCCCCGAGGCCCCAGTGAAGAAGAGCAAGGGGCTGATGATCAAGCTGCTCGCCGGGGCCACGCTGATCGGCGCCGGTGGCGGCGTCGCTTATGGCCTGATGCTGCAGGGCGTGATCGGCAGCGCCGCCGAAGCCAAGGAAGACAATAATCCCAAATTCGTCCGCAAGGGCGAGGCGGATCCCTATGCGCCGGCGGGCGAGGGGCATGGCGAGGGCGCGGGCGCGAAGGAGATCGACGGCGAGGGCGGCGAACCTTATCGCACCAGCTATTACAGCTTCAACGACGAGTTCACCTCGAACCTTCGCGAGAGCGGCCATTTCGTCCAGCTGAGCCTGGCCGCCTCGACCAATTATGACGGGCGCGTCCTGCTCTGGCTCAAGAAGCATGAACTGGCGATCCGCTCGGCCATATTGATCGTGCTCGCCGACACCAGCGAGGCCGAGGCCTATAGCGTCGTCGGCAAGGAAAGGCTTCAGAAGCGGCTGACCGACGCGATCAACAAGGTCCTCGTCACCAATGAAGGCTTTGGCGGCGTCAAGGCCGTCTATTTCAAGTCGTTCATCGTCCAGTGAACGCGCATGTCGGCCTTTCCAGCGGCGGGCGGGGCCCGTCGGCGCAGCACGCGGGCACGCTGCTGTCGGGCAGCCAGTCGGCCGCGCTCGATCTGGATCCGCTCAACCAGCTTGCCGGGCGCCTTCGCAAGGGCATGAAGATGGGCCTGGAGCCCATTCTCCACACCCTGCCCGAAGTGACGCTGCAGCCAGCGGCGATGATGCGCTACGACGCCTATATGGCCGACGTTCCGTCGCTGGCCAGCAACAGCCTGTTCCGCATGAAGCGTTCCGATGCGCGTTTCCTGCTGTCGGTCGATGGCGGCGCGATCATGCGCCTGGTCGATCGCTATTTCGGCGGCAGCGGCGCGGCCGATCTCGTCCTGCCCCAGGAATTCCCGATGTCGGCGGAACTGATGATCGACCGGCTCGAAACGATGATCGTCGCGCGCCTTGCCGATGCGATGGGCACGTCCACCGTGCCGGAGATCGAGCGCGAGAAGCATGAGGCGACGATCGCCCATCTCGCCTATCTCGAGCCGAGCGACCAGATCGTGCTGTCGCGGATGACCGTCAGCGAGGCCGCGCGCGACCCCTGGCATATCGATTTCGTCTTTGCCGGCACTGCGCTGCGCATGCTGGTGCCCAAGCTGACCAACCGCGTCACCAGCAGGCGGCCCGGCCATGCCGACTGGGACGATATGGTGCAGTCGCCGCTGGGCGAAGTGCCGCTGTCGATCCGCGCGGTCATGGCGGAATGCTCGATCTCGATGGCGACGATCGCCGCACTCGAGCCCGGCCAGATACTGCCGATCTCGCTGGCCCGTCACATCGCGCTGCGCGTCGGCGAACAGGCGATCGGTTTCGGCACCATGGGCAAGCATGACGACCGCATGGCGGTCCGCATCAAGCAGATCCTCAAGGACTAAGGACCAGATGATGACCATCACCGCGAAGAAATTCGACATATTGAAGGACGTCGACGTCCGCCTGACGGTCGAGCTCGGCCGCACCAATCTGAAGCTCAAGGAATTGCTCGCGCTCGGCGAGGATAGCGTCGTGACGCTCGACAAGCTGTCGGACGAGCTGCTCGACGTGCTCGTCAACGGCACGCTGATCGCGCGCGGTGAAGTGGTGACGCAAGGCGACCGTTTCGGCCTGCGCATCGTCGAGCTCGCCAACCGCGCCGGCGGCAGCGACGAGGATGCCGCCTGATGCTCTGGTACATCGTCAAGCTGCTGGTGATATTGCCGATGATCGCGGGGCTGGCCTATGGCAGCCTGCGTCTCGCCAAGCATATGCAGGGGCGCCTGTCGCCCAACCAGGGCGATCGCATCGCGAAGATCATCGAATCCTCGATGCTCTCGCCCGGTATCAAGATCGCCGTCATCGAATTCCACGGTCGCGAGATCCTGGTGTCGGCGACGCGCAATGGCCTCGTCACCCTGGCCGAGGCGCCGGCGCGTCCGCGTGCGGTTGCCGCGCACGGAGACGCCAAGTGAAGCGCATCCTGTTCGCACTGTGCTTTGTGCTGATCGCTTTCTCACCCGAACTCGCGCATGCCGCCGCCGCCGCGCCCGCGGTCATGCCGGCCGCGCCCGCCGCGCTGCCCGGCGCGCTCGATCGCGCATTCGGAGAGATCAGCGGCAATCAGGGCGGCAGCATGTCGCTGTCGCTCCAGTTCCTGCTCATCATGGGTCTGCTCACGATCCTGCCGAGCCTGTTGCTGATGATGACCAGCTTCACGCGCATCCTGATCGTGCTCGCGATCCTGCGCCAGGCGCTCGGTCTCCAACAATCGCCGCCCAATCAGGTGCTGATCGGCCTGTCGCTGTTCCTGTCGCTGTTCGTGATGGCGCCCGTGCTCGAACAGGTGAACACCAATGCCATCCAGCCCTATTCGGCGGGCACGATCAATGCCGAACAGGCGATCGCCAAGGGTGGCGAGAGCTTCCATGCCTTCATGGTCACGCAGACGCGCAAGACCGACCTGCAGATGTTCTCCGAGATGGCCGGGCAAAAGGGTTATGCGCGGCCCGCCGACATCCCCTTCTCGATCCTGATGCCCGCTTTCGTCACCAGCGAGTTGAAGACCGCCTTCCAGATCGGTTTCCTCGTCTTCCTGCCATTCCTCGTCATCGATCTCGTCATCGCCAGCGTGCTCATGTCGCTCGGCATGATGATGATGTCGCCGACCGTCGTCTCATTGCCCTTCAAGCTGCTGCTGTTCGTCCTGGTCGACGGCTGGGCGCTGCTGATGGGCTCGCTCGCCGCCAGCTTCGGAACCTGATCCCATGGACAACGCAACCTCGCTTCTCGAACTCGCCAACCGGACGATGTGGATCGTGGCGCTCGTCGCGGCACCCGTCCTGCTTTCCTCGCTGGCGGTCGGCCTCGTCGTCGGCATGATCCAGGCGGCGACCTCGGTGAACGAACAGACGCTGACCTTCGTGCCCAAGCTGGCGGTCACCGCATTCGTGCTGGTGCTGTTCGGCGGCTCGATGATGGGCCTGATGACCGATTTCACCCAGGACCTGTTCGCGATGATCCCGGAGATCACCCGGTGATAGCGATCGATTTCGGCTTCGGAAGTATCGAGGCCGAATTATGGCGGATGATGTTCGTGATGACGCGGATCGGCGCGGCGCTGATCGCCGCTCCGATCTTCAGCTCGGCCGGCGTGCCGGTGCAGCTGCGCGTCGCGATCACCGGCGCCATCGCGATCCTGGTGACGGCATGGACCGACGTGGCGGCGCCCGCGGCGCTGCTGTCCGCGGCGGGCCTGGTCGCGGTCGCCAGTGAAGTGATGATCGGCCTTGCAATGGGTTTCGTCATCCAGCTGACCTTCGCTGCGCCCACCATCGCCGCCGAAGTGCTCAGCGGCACCATGGGCATGAGCATCGCCACCGCCGCCGATCCCAATTCGGGCGCGGGATCGACTGCGCTCGGCCAATATTTCTCGATCCTGCTGACGCTCGCCTTTCTCGCGGTCGACGCGCATCTCGAATTCGTCTCGCTGATCGTCCGCAGCTATGCGGTTTTCCCGCCGGGCGGGGCCTGGCTGTCGGCCGCCCAGTTCGAACAGGTCGTCGATTTCGGCGGCGACATGCTGGTGACCGCGGTGCTGCTCGCGCTGCCGGTCACGTTGATCCTGGTGCTCGTCAATGTCGTCACCGGCATCGTCAGCCGGTCCGCGCCCTCGCTCAACCTGTTCGCGCTCGGCCTGCCGGCCAGCGTCTTCGCCGGCATCATCGCGCTCGTCATCGCGGCGCCGCTGCTCAACGAACAGCTTCTCGGCCTGGCGGGCGACGCCGTCGCCGATGTCGAAACCATGCTGGTGGCCCGATGAGCGAGCAATCCGGCGAAAAGACTTTCGCACCAAGCGAAAAGCGGCTGCGCGATGCCGCGAAGAATGGCGATGTCCTGCGCTCGCGCGAACTGGCGACTGCCGTCGTCGTGCTGGCGGGCGTCGCCTGGCTCTGGTTCGCCGACGACTGGATGATGGCGAATTTCACCGAGGTCTTTCATATCGGCCTGCGCTGGGACCGTGCGGCGCTCGACAATTTCGAACCGGGCGCGATCCTGCGCGCGGTGCTCGGCGCCGCCCTGCCGATGGTGCTGATGCTCGGCGTCGTCACGATCATCGTCTCGCTCGCCTCGCAGCTCGCTTTCGGCCATGGCCGTTTCATCGCCGGCAATGTCGCGCCCAAATTCAGCCGCATCAATCCGCTCTCGGGCCTCAAGCGCATGTTCGGCGCCAATGGCTGGATCGAGCTGGGCAAGGCGCTGGTCAAGGTCGCGCTGCTCGGGGCGATCGCCTGGTGGTTCGCCCAGGGCGTGATCGGCTCGATCCTGGGGCTCGGCCGCGGCAATCTGTTCGGGCAGCTCGATTATGCCTGGGATCTGCTGATCCGGCTGATGTTCACGCTCTCCGCCGGCCTGATCGTCATCGCGATGTTCGATTTTCCGATGCAGCTGATCCGCCAGCTCGGGCGCCTCAAGATGACGCATCAGGAAATGCGCGACGAGCATAAGGAAAGCGAAGGATCACCCGAGAAAAAGGCCGCGATCCGCCAGCGCCAGCGAGAGATCGCCAAGGGCGGCGTCCATCGCGCGATGCGCGACGCGCAATTCGTGATCACCAACCCGACCCATTTCTCGGTGGCGCTGGCCTATGATCCGACGCGCGCCTCCGCACCGATCGTGCTCGCCAAGGGGCGCGGCGAAAAGGCGCTGGCGATGCGCGAGCTGGCGAAGGAACTCGACCTGCCGGTGCTCGAATATCCGATGCTCGCCCGCTCGGTCTATTTCACCACGCGCGAGAATATGGTGATCCGTGAGGAGCTGTTCATCGCGGTCGCCTCGGTGCTGGCCTTCGTCATGTCGCTGAAGCGCGGCGAGCGGCCCCAGCGCCCGGTGATCGACGTGCCCATGGCGCTGCGCTTCGACGAATTCGGGCGCGCGAGCGCATGAACCAGGTCCGGCATTAAGTTTCGGACCAGAGGGCCGTTCTTGCGATCATGGCATCGATCATCTCATCATTGGGCGCCGGCAGCGGCATCGACATGGCGGCGCTCACCACGCAGCTGGTCGAGGCGCAATTCTCCGCCAAGATCGCGCGGCTCGACAAGCGGGACGAACAGCTCGACGCGCAGATTTCCGCCGCATCGTCGATGAAGAACAAGATCCAGTCGCTGGCGAACGCGCTGGGCGATCGGGTCCGCACCGGCGATCTGACGCCGCTGCCGACCATCGCCAATGCCGCGGTCGCGACGGTCAGCCGCGCGTCGGTCGCGGCGCCGAAATCGGGTTCCTATTCGCTCGAAGTGCTGGCGCTGGCGCGATCCCAGTCGGTGGCGAGCACGCCTTATGCCAGTGCCGCGAGCAATGTGGGGTCGGGTACGTTGACATTGCGCTTCGGCGCGGTCGACGGTGCCAGCTTCACCGCCGATGCGGACC
This sequence comes from Sphingobium sp., assembly GCA_030148625.1. The sequence goes on from JASBTC010000320.1 coordinate 11,115, forward strand.
GCAATCCCGTGGCGATCACCATCGCGTCCGGCGCGACGCTCCAGGATGTCGCGGACGCGATCAACGGTTCGGGCAGCGGCGTTTCCGCCTATGTCGCGGTGACGACGACAGGTGCGAAGCTGGTGATGAAGGGCGCCGAGGGCGCCGAGAACGGCTTTACCATCGAAGCGAGCGAAACCGTGGGCGACCCGGGGCTGGCGGCTTTGGCATGGGCGCCGGGCGGCACCTCGTCCGCGCAGGTTCTGTCGAATGCCGGCGATGCGCTCTACCGGCTCGACGGGCTCGAAATGTCGAGCCCGACCAACACCGTGACCAGCGCGATCAACGGCCTGTCGATCTCGCTCACCGGCACCAATATCGGCAATCCGACGCGGATCGGTTTTTCCAATCCGTCACCGAACATCACCAGCGCGCTGACCGATTTCGTATCCGCGCTCAACGAGATCAAGGCCGAAATGGCCGAGGCGATGGACGCCCAGACCGGCGATATCCGCCGCGACAATGGCGCGCAGGCGCTGCGCCGCGACCTTGCCGGCCTGACCTCGCGCATCATCATGCCCAATGCCGCCGAGGGCGAGCCCGCGACGCTGGCGCAGCTCGGCGTGAAGACCAATCGCGACGGCAGCTATGCGCTCGACACCGCGGTGCTGGCCAAGGCGCTCGCCGACAATCCGGAGGCGGTGGCGGCGATGTTCACCCCCGGCCTTTACGGCGTCTATGCGGAGATGGACCGGATCTCGCGCGGCACGTCCGCGGTCGGCAATCCCGGCTCGCTCGCCGCGTCGATCCAGCGTTATTCGAGCATGAAGACCAGCATCGTCGAGGATCGCGCGGATCTGGGCGAAGCATCGGAGAAGCTGCGCGCGCGACTGAGCAAGCAGTTCACCGTCGCCGACACGCGCGTCGCCGGGTTCAAATCGACGCTGACCTTCCTGCAGAACCAGGTCGCCGCCTGGAACAAGTCGGACTGATATGCTCGCGCTCAGCAAAGATCCCGCCGCGACCTATCGCCGCATCGAATTCGACGCCCGGGTCAGCGGCGCCGGCCAGGCCGAACTCGTGACCTTGCTGCTCGAGGAACTGCTCTCCGCGCTGCAATCGGCGCTGTTCGCCTATGATCATGGCCATAATCAGCGCAAGAGCGCGGCGATGACCCGCGCGATCGCGGTGCTCACGACAATGGAGCTGGGCGTGACGCCGGGGCCGGCGGACGGCATCGGCGCGACGCTGCTGCACTTCTATCGCGCGGGAAAGCGCACGATCCTCGATTCCGTGGTCCGCTTCGATCGCGAGGCGATTGCGCGCCTGCACGGCGATTTCGAGGATATCCGCCGGTCGTTCGTTCAGCGCTGAGTGTGGCAAGCGGCGCGTCCGCGCCTGCTTGACGAACTGAAATAGGGCGCGCGATTGCGCAACAATTTCGTCCATTCCCGATGCGTCAGCGGCAGTTTCGATCGCAGTAGCTCGCTGTATCGCGCCGGCGAATAGAGGGTCGGCCAGTCGGACCCGAAGACGAACCGCTTCATGCCGATCTCGCGCATCTTCGCCGTATAGGCCAATATCAGTGCCGGGTCCGTTTCCTCGTCGACCACGATCAGCGCGACGTCGAAAACGAGATTCTTCGTACCCGGCTTCCCGTGTCTGATCGCCTCGGCATAGCGGCCGATCGCGGCGACGGCGGCGGCATCCAGCCGGCCCGATCCGCCGCCATGCGCGATCTGCACGGGCGTATCGCCCGCGAAGGGCAGGATGCGATCGATGAAGTTGTCGACGTCGGAGACGGGATAATCCGCCTCGCTGCGCACATGCGCTACGATCGCCAGCCGGTTGTCGCGCGCGAAGGCGAAGATCCGCGCGAGCCTTTCGACATGGTCGGACGAACGCGGGTCGAAACCCGCATTGCCGAGCTGGATCTTGATGCCCGTCACGCCCGGGCGGCAGGCCCAGTATCGCAATTCGTCCATCGCGAAATCGCTCAACGGGTTGATGCCGATGAACGCCAGCAGCCGCCCGCCCGACGCCTGCGCCGCCGCGACGGTGTCGGCATTCTCGATCCGCGTCAGCCGCGCGGCCTCGGCGGGCGGCAATGTGCTGAAGCGCGATGCGAACATATAGGCTTCGGACAGCAGCACGCCCTGGCGGATCCCCGCCTCGTCGAGCGTCTTCAGCACGTCGGTGAGCGTGCGGGTCTTCAGCAGGTCCTTGTTCAGCCGCTCGAACCGCTCGGGCGAGTCCGCCGCCGCCTTTTTGATCTGGACGGTGACCTCCGGCCCTTGGATGTGGAGATGGTGGTCCGCGGCGGGGGGCCGGGGTTTCCCCGCCGCGTGCACGGCCCCCCCGGCCGTGAGGCTCAACGCCATCGCGGCCAGGGCGACCTTTGCAGTCTTCACTAGAACCGGATCCGCGCGCCGGCCGAGAAATAGGTGCCGATCACGTCGTAATAGGGCGAATAGGTCGACGACTTGGGCGGATCCTTGTCGAACAGGTTGGAGACGTCGATGTACAGTTCCGCCTTGGGGCCGCCGCCCGGCATCGCCACTTTCACCGTCGCGCCCAGATCGACATAGGCAAAGGCGGGGATCCGCCCGTTGACGTTGTTGACCGTATTGTCGGTATTGCCCGCCGAGATATAGCGGCCGCGCATATAGGCGCCGAACGCCGGCCCGTCATAGCTGACGCTCGCGGTCGCTCGCAGCTTCGGCACGCCGAAGCCGAAGGCGAAATTCTGCGACTTCACATATTCGATCCGGCTGATGCCGTCGTCGGTGGTCAGGCTGTTCACCCAGCTCGCCAGCCCGCGCAGCGTCATGCGTCCCTCGCCCAGCCGAAAGCCGTAGGACAGGTCCAGGTCGATGCCGTCGGTCTTGTAGCGTGAAAGGTTCACGTTCGACGACAGCACCTGCAATATGTTGCCGGCGCCGTCGCGCTGGACACGTACGCAAAGATCCTGATTGCCGTTGGCGCAACGCGCGACGATGTCCTGCGCAGCGAGTGTCACGATCACATCGTCGATCTTGATCTTGTAATAATCGATCGAGACGCTGAGACCGGGGAGCGATGGCGGTGAGAAGACGAAGCCACCCGTCATCGTATCGGCCGTTTCGGGCATCAAGTTCGGATTGCCGCCGCCGATGACGGTCACCTGCGAGCTTTGCCCGGTGACGGGATCGGCCACCGGGGTCGTCCCTTGAGTCCGCGTCGTGAACAGTTCCGACAGATTGGCCGATCGGATGTCGCGAGACCGGGTGAAGCGCCCGCGAAAACCGGGGAAGAATTCGTTGGTCACGCCCAGCTTCCACGACCAGATCGATCCGGTCGTGCTGTAGTCGCTGACCCGGACGGCGCCGTTGAACTGCAGGTCGTTGAGCAGGGCGACATCTTTGACGATCGGCACGAGCACTTCGCCGAACGCTTCCTTGACGGTGAATTTGCCCGCCAGCGGCGCGGTGTTGAAGCTGGTGAACGCGCGCGCCAGCGAAAGCGGATCGGCGACCTGGTTGATCGCCTCGCGCCGCGCTTCGGTGCCGATCGCGATCGAGACCGGACCGGCCGGCAGGTCGAAGGGCTCGCCGCGCAGGCTGATGCCGCCGACATCGAGTTGCGACTTCGCCCGGATCGACGGTGATCCGGTGGCATAGGCGGCCGCGGCGGCGGAGACATTGCCGTCGCCGAACAGGTTGATCGGCACGCAATTCGTCGTCGGATTGGCCAGCGCGACGCGGCAGATCGGCTGGCCCGTCACCGGGCTGATCAGCGAATCGATCGCCTGCGCGAAATTCTGCGTCAGGATCTGGTTGTGCGTGCTCTGCCGGTTCCGCGTCTCGCCATGGCTGTAATAGGCGCTCCACCGCCAGCTTTCGCCGAACCGGCCGTCGAGCGCGATCGTGCCCTGCGTCGTCGGCCGGTCGATATCGAATTCCAGCGTCGCGAAATCGCTGTTGAAGCGGCCGAAGGTGAAGCTGGTCTGCCCGGCGGCGGCAAGCTGCGCGCGCACCGTCGCGGGCAGGAAGGCGTTGTCGCTCTTGATCGTGATCGTGCCGCGGCTGTTGTCGGCATAGGCGTCGTACCGGTTGTAGAAGCGCGAATGCCGGATCTCCGCCGTCACCTTCAGCGCGTCGGAGAGTTCGTAGCCGATCCGGCCGAGCATATTGTAGCGTCGGATCGGCGCGACCAGCGGCGCCACATCGTCGTTGCTGGGTCCCTCGCCGCCGAGCATCGACGTGCCGATCACCTTGCCGAACTGGAAGTCGCGCAGCGTGCCGTCGGGATTGAACGCCTTGTTGCGCAGCGCACCGGACAGGATCAGCCCGCCCACCGCGGCATTGGCGAAGCCGACATCGGGCGCCAGATAGAATGCGCCAGCGCCGTTGGAGACTGACGACCAGCGCCCGGCATTGCGGCGCAGCGTGCGCGGCTGGATGCCCTGATTGTCATAATATTCGCCGCCGATCAGGATATGGCCGCGTCCACCCGCGAAGGATTTGCCGAACGCGCCTTCGAAGCGATAACCATCATAATCGCCGCGGCTGGAAATCGTGGCTTCGCCGCCAAGCTTCACGCCATCCAGCCTGTCGTCGAGCGCGATGTTGACCACGCCCGCGACTGCACCCGAACCCCAGGCTGCCGATGCGCCGCCGGTGACGATGTCGACGCTCCGGATCAAGATGGTGGGAACGGTGTTGAGATCGTTGTCCGCCGAAAATCGGCGCCCGTCGAGCAGCACGAGGGTGCGCGCGATGCCCAGGCCGCGCAGGTCGACGGGGGACGATCCGCCATCGGAATTGGTGGTCGTCACCTGCGGTCCGCGTGTGCCGCGAAACTGGGGCAAGTCGTTCAACGCCTCCGCGACGTTGCTCGGCCCGCCCATCTTCAGCGTCTGCGCGGTCACCGAGACGACGGGCGTCGGTGCCTCGAACGCGCGGTCGATGCGCGATGCGGTGACGACGATCTCGCTGGTCTCGGGCTCCGCAGGCGGATCCTCGGCGGCGATGGCCGACACCGGCTGGGCGGCCAGGGTGACGGTGCCGTTCTGGTTCGACGTGATCGCAAGGCCAAGCGGCGCGATCAGCCGGTCGAGCGCCTGGCGCGGTGTGAGCTTGCCCCGGACGGCGGGCGTGCGCCGGCCATTCACCGCGGCATAGGGAAAGACGATCTGGCGGTCGGCCTGTTTCGCCCATTCGTTGAGGCCGTTGGCGGCCGCCTGCGCGGGAATGTCGAAGCGCTGGCTTCGCTCCTGCGCGGATGCCGGTGCCGCAATCGCGATGCAGCCGATGCTCGCGCCGCCGATGATCGCTGCCCGCAGCGCCGAATGATAATCTCGCATTTTCATCCCCCCGAATTTGCCGGCCGGTCGGCCGTGCGGGGCATTGACGCGTCTGTCGGCGCGATCCTCACTTCGGGCGGCAAATAAATCTCATCGGGCGCTTAAGGTGATGGTGTCGCCCTTGCGTGTCGCGGTGACCGCAAGCGAGCGCTCGATCGACGCGCCGAATCCTTCCGGATCGGTCGCGCGGAAATAGCCGCCGAAGCGCATCGTGCCGACCGCCGGATCGGCAATCTCGATCTGCACCGCATTGTAGCGATTGAACTCGCGCGCGGCCTGCGCAAGCGTTTCGCCGGCAAAGGCGATCCGGCCGTCCCGCCAGGCGAGCGAGCGTTTGATCTCATCCGGGTCGCGCGGCGCGCGCGCGGCGTCACCCACCGCGTTCAGCGCATAGCGTTCGCCCGCGGTCACGCGTGCGATCTGTTCGCCATTGCGCTCGATCGCGACCGTGCCTTCGGACACCAGCACTTCCAGCCCGCGATCGACGCGCACCGTGAAGACGGTGCCGATCGCGCGGACGTCGCCGAGCGCGGTCTTCACCACGAACGGACGTTCGGGATCCTTCGCCACCTCGAACAGCGCTTCGCCCTTGCCGAGCCGTATCTCGCGGACCTTCGGCGCCATCGCGACCGCGACCGCGCTCGCGGTGTTGAGCTCCACCGTCGATCCGTCGGTGAGCGCGGCGCGATATTGTTCGCCGATGCGCGTTGCCATCTGCCGCGTCTCGCCGGCCGGCGCGTCGGGCGCCGCAACCTGCCAGACACCGAAAGCGGCGGCGACGGCGGCGGCCGCGGCGGCGGGCACCCACCAGCGGGAATGGCGCGGTGCATCGATCGCGATGCCCTTCAGCGCGACGGCGCGATCGAGCCGGGCATTGACCGCTTCCAGCCGCACATAGGCGCCCAGGTGGCGCGGATCGGCGGCGCACCAGGCGTCGAATGCCGCGGCGTCCTCGGCGCTCAGCGGGCCGGCATCGTGTCGCGCCAGCCAGCGTGCGGCCGCAGCCTCGCGGCGGTCGGCATCAGTCATGGCTGGTCCTCCTCGACCAGAAAGCACGGGTCAGCACGCCCGGCACGCCCGATTCGATCGGGGGGCGGGTCAGCACTGCTGCACATAACCGGATGCCGCGCGCCACATGTTTTTCGACCGCGCTCTGGCTGACGCCGAGCCGGTCCGCGACCTCCTTCTGGCTCAGCCCGTCGATCTTGCGCAGCACGAACGCCTTGCGGCACGCCGGTGGCAGATGCTCGATCGCATCCTTCAGCCGCGTCAGCTCCTCATGAGCACTCAGTTCCTCCTCCGGATCGAGACCGGGGTCGACCGCGCCGAGCCGGTCGACATCGGCCACCGTCCTGATCGAAACGACCTGGCGACGCCGAATGATCGATCCGGCCGTATTGCGCGCGGTCTGGAAAAAGAACGGCCCCGGATTGCGGATGGTCTCGATCGCGCAGGCGGCCAGCCGCGCGTAACTCTCCTGGATCAGATCCTCGACCTCGTCGGCATTCCATCCGGCACGCGAAAGCCACGCACGAACCTTGGGTTCATACGGCAGGATATGTTCGGCAAACCATTCCGCCCGGGTCGTAACGAAGCTCCCTGTTCATGGGCTATCGACGCTAGACGATCGGAATGCGGAAATCCTCACCTTCACTGCCACACGAAATATTCGCTGGACGTGGGGGGCTCCTGATCAGGCCGCGATAGCCGTTCCGGGTGCGGTCTCGGCGCAGTGCTGGACGAGGAACGCGTTCACGATCGCCTCGACCATGACGCGCGCGCCATCGTCACGTTCGCCGTCATGGCCGAACAGCCGCGATGCCGCGGCCGCCTGAAGCGTCCAGAGCAGTTGAAAGGCGGCCACCTGGGGGTCTCCGTCGAAACCGCGGGCGCGACGCACCTCGCCGAGCCATGCGGCGATCGCGGCGACCATCGGCGCCTGGATGCGCGCGTCATAGGATTGGACGATCCAGGGATGCGCCTCGCCCTCGCGCGCGACCGACAGATAGAGGTCGGCATGGCGGCGATCGCCGAACAGGCGCAGCGCCTGGAACGCGAAACGGGTGAGCGCGGCGGCTGTTGGCGCCTTGTCCGTGACCGTCACGGGCACGAGCGGCGCGATCTCGGCGAACAGTGCCTTGCGCGAGACCGCGAAGATCTCGCCGGTATTGCCGAAATAATTGTAGATCGTCCGGCGGGTTAGCCCGGTTTCGCGCGCGATATCGTCCATGCCGATCGCGTCGAGGCTGCGTCTGCGCAGCAGCCGACCCGCGGCATCGACGATCCGCGCGCGATTCTGTCGACGGCCGCCGCGCGGGCATGGCGCAGCGCGCATCTCGGGCTGGCTGGTGATGTGCAGGAACATGGTGGAAACCCCTCATAACGCTGCGCGCCGGATCGCGCGTTTCCGCAGGCAGCAGCAGGGGGTGCGCGATCGCCGGCATGGCGCGCGCGTCGAATGCGGGGGGCAATCGACCAACGACAGGATCGCGACGACGAAGGGCAATCGACAGTTTCGGGCGTTCGTGGAAAAGGCCGTGACGAACAGCGAAGGACATGCGCTGCCGTGGCATTGAGCATTCCGGAATCCGAACAGGACGAGCATCGCGCCGTCCTGTGGTCGATCGCGGCCTTCTGGACCGTCCATGCCATGGTGCTGACGGCCATTACCATGCTCGTCTCCCAGGATCCGGTGGGCATCACCGTGCGCCGTGTCTGGCTGATGCTGGTCGCGGCCATCCTGTGCTACGCGATCCACCGCGCATTGCGGCCGTTGCGCCGCCGGCCCTTCTGGCAGATCGCGGTGCTGGCAAGCCTGTTCGCGCTTGTCGGCGCAGCCATCTACGGCGCGATCACCACGGCGATCCTCTATTATGGGATCGGCTATCCGCAGATGCCCCAATTCGGGCCGCTCAGGCCCTATACGCTCGGCATGTTCGTCGAGGATGCCTTTCTCTGGCTCTATTCCTTCTTCTCCTGGACTGCGCTCTATCTCGCCTTGATCTATCATTTCGACGCGCGCGAGCGCGAGCGGCGGCTGGCCCGGGTGGAGGCATTCGCACACAAGGCGCAGGTCCGCGCGCTGCGCTATCAGATCAATCCCCATTTCCTGTTCAACACGCTCAACTCCATCTCTTCGATGATGTGGGAAAAGGAACTCGATCGCGCGGAAGGGATGCTGGTCAGCCTGTCGTCCTTTCTGCGCACGACGCTGGAGATCGATCCGTCCGAGGATGTGACGCTGGCGCAGGAGATCGCGCTCCAGCAGCTCTATCTCGAGATCGAGCAGATCCGCTTCCCCGAACGGCTCAAGGTGGAGATCGAGATTCCGCCCGAGCTGGAGGGCGCGCGCGTGCCCAGCCTGATCCTCCAGCCGCTGGTCGAGAATGCGATCAAATATGCGGTCGCCCCGTCCAAGGGCACGACACGGCTGCGCATCGTCGCGCGCCAGTTGGAGAACAGCCTGATGCTGCATGTCGAGGATGACGGCGACGGCCCCGATGTCGCGGGCGGCACCGGTGTCGGCCTGCACAATGTCCGCCAGCGGCTCGCCACCCGTTTCGGCGAGCGCTGGTCGCTGAATGCGGGCCCCGGCCGCACCGAGGGGTTTCGTGTCGTCCTCGGCATGCCGCTGCAATATACGTCATGATCCTGCGCACGCTCATCGTCGACGACGAGCCGCTGGCCCGCCGCCGCATCGCGACGATGCTCCGCCAGATCGTCGGCGTCGAGATCGTCGGTGAGGCTGAGGATGGTGACAGGGCGCTCGATCTGGTGCGTTCGCTTTCGCCCGATGTGGTGCTGCTCGACGTCAAGATGCCGGGCACCAACGGCTTCGATCTGCTGCCGTTGCTCGACGGACCCGTGGTGCCCGTCGTGATCTTCGTCACCGCGTTCAACCATTATGCCGCGCGCGCCTTCGAGGTGTCGGCAGTCGATTATCTGCTCAAGCCCGTGGCGTTCGACCGGATGCGCGACGCCATGGATCGCGCGCGCGCCGCGCTGCTGTCGCGCGATGCGGAGGGGCGTATCGCGGAGATGGCGGCAGTGATCGCGGCATTGCGCGACAATCCGCCCGAGCGGCCGGCGAAGAGCGCGTTCGAAAGCGAATTCTGGGTGCAGCGGCGCGGCGCGTTCGTCCGCGTGCCCGTCGCGCAGCTCGACTGGGTGGGCGCCGAACGCGATTATGTCCGGCTCCATGTCGGCGACGATGTCCTGCTGATGCGCGAGACGATGGGCGGGATCGAGGCACGGCTGGATCCCGCGCTGTTCATCCGCGTGCATCGTTCCGCGGTCGTCCGGCGTACCCTGATCTCGGCGATCCGCCAGGCGGGC
>JASBTC010000322.1 GCA_030148625.1 Sphingobium sp.
TGTCGCCGCGCGTTCTCAAACGCTGCCTAATCGCGCCCGCCTTGTGGCACAAGCCTCACAACCACGCGTTCCTCTTGGAGTTCCGGCGCTTAATCGCACTTGAACGTCGTTCTGCGCTATCACTTTGACGCGGCCGATGCCGATGGTCTACCCGGCGCGCAATGTTGGCCTTCCTCTCCCCCGCAAAATCGCTCGACTATGGCTCTGAAATTCCGCCTTTTGCGGCGACGAGCCCACGTTTCGAATCCGAATCGGCGATTCTCGCCGATGCCGCCGCGACGCTTTCCGCACAGCGGCTGATGGCAATCATGGACATTTCGGAAAATCTCGCGGTGCTGAACGTGGAGCGGTACGCGAATTTCGCCAACCTGCCGACGCGGCCCGCAATCTACGCCTTTGCCGGCGACGTCTATGTCGGATTCGAGGCGCGGACGCTGGACGAGCCGGCGATCCGTTTCGCACAGGATCATGTCCGTATCCTGTCCGGCCTTTACGGTCTGCTCAGGCCACTCGACGAGATCCGCCCTTATCGGCTCGAAATGGGCACGCGCTGGGCGCCGGCGAGCGGGGACCTTTACGGTTTCTGGGGCCAGAGGATTGCCGATCTCGCCATGGCCGACCTGAAAGCCGAGGGATCGGGCACCATCGTCAATCTCGCCAGCCGTGAATATTGGGGCGCGGTCGAGGGACGACTCGATCCCGGCATCCGCGTGGTCACCATCGATTTCCGCGAGGAAGGGCCGGCCGGTCTCCGCTTCAACAGCTTCGCCGCCAAGCGCGCGCGCGGGATGATGGCCCGCTTCATCTGCGAACATCATCACCGCGACGTCGAGGCGCTCAAGGGCTTCGAGACCGACGGCTATCGCTATGAGCCCGAAGGCAGCGACGAGATGCTCTGGCGCTTCATCCGGCGCTGAGAATCTGCTCGAGAAAGGCCGCATCGGCCGCCTACCCGCTCCGATTCACATCCTCGCGCGCGTGCGCGTACGTACGCGCGAGGGGTGGCGCTGCCGTCGCCCATGGGCTAGGACGTGTCATCGACACGAAACAAATCTGAAAGCACCAAAGTGAGCACCGACGAGACCGTCCTCGCCGACCCTTCGGACATTACCCCGATCAACATCGTCGACGAAATGAAGTCGAGCTATCTCGACTATGCGATGTCGGTGATCGTCAGCCGCGCGCTGCCCGATGTGCGCGACGGCCTGAAGCCCGTCCACCGCCGCATTCTCTATGCCTGCCAGGAAGCAGGCTATGTCGCCGGACGTCCCTATCGCAAGTGCAGCCGCATCGTCGGCGACGTCATGGGTAAATATCACCCGCACGGCGACAGCGCGATCTACATGGCCCTCGCCCGTCTGGCGCAGGACTGGTCGATGCGCGTCATGCTGATCGATGGTCAGGGCAATTTCGGATCGATGGATCCCGACGAGCCGGCGGCGATGCGGTATACCGAGGCCCGTCTGGCCAAGGTGACCAATTATCTGCTCGAGGATCTCGACAAGGACACCGTCGATTTCACGCCGAACTACGACGCGTCCGAGACCGAGCCCCAGGTTCTGCCCGCGCGCTTCCCCAATCTGCTGGTCAACGGCGCCGGCGGCATCGCAGTCGGCATGGCGACCAACATCCCGCCGCACAATCTGGGCGAAGTCATCGACGCCTGCCTGGCCTATATCGATCGTGGCGTGCTCGGCGGTGAAGAGGTCACCATCGACGATCTGATCCAGATCGTGCCCGGTCCCGATTTCCCGACCGGCGCACTGATCCTGGGCCAGCATGGCGCCCGTTCCGCCTATCACACCGGGCGCGGTTCGATCATCATGCGGTCCAAGCATGTCGTCGAAGAAGGTCGCGGCGACCGCCGTTCGATCGTGCTCACCGAAATCCCCTATCAGACCGGCAAGAACAATCTGGTCGAAAAGATCGCCGAAGCCGCCAAGGACAAGCGGATCGAAGGCATTTCGGACATTCGCGACGAATCCAACCGGCTCGGCGTGCGCATCGTCATCGACCTGAAGCGCGATGCGACGCCCGATGTCGTGCTCAACCAGCTCTGGCGTCACACGCCGGCGCAAAACAGCTTCCCGGCCAATATGCTCGCCATTCGCGGCGGCCGCCCCGAATTGCTGAACCTGCGCGACATCATCGAGGCCTTCGTCACCTTCCGCGAAGAGGTGATCACCCGCCGCTCGAAATTCGAGCTGATGAAGGCGCGCGAGCGCGCGCATCTCTTGCTCGGCCTCGTCATCGCGGTCAGCAACCTGGACGAGGTGGTCCGCATCATCCGGGGTTCGTCGAGCCCCGCCGAAGCGCGTGCGGCATTGCTGGCGCGCGAATGGCCGGTCGCGGAGATCGCGGGCTATATCCGCCTGGTCGAAGCGGTCGACCATGAGGTCGAAGGCGACAGCTACAAGCTGTCCGAACTCCAGGTCCGCGCGATCCTCGACCTGCGCCTGCATCGATTGACCGCGCTGGGCCGCGACGAAATCGGCAACGAACTCAAGATCCTCGCCGACAGCATCGCCGAGCTGCTCTCGATCCTGGCGGATCGCATCAAGCTCTACGGCGTGATGCGCGACGAGATCCAGGCGGTCCGCGACGAGTTCGCGACGCCGCGCCGGACGCAGATCGCGCCGGCGGCCGACGGCATCGACGACGAGGATCTGATCGAGCGCGAGGAGATGGTCGTCACCGTCACCCTGGGCGGCTATATCAAGCGCACCAGCCTCGACACCTTCCGCGCGCAGAAGCGCGGCGGCAAGGGCCGCGCCGGCATGGCGACCAAGGACGAGGACGCGGTCACCGAATTGTTCGTGACCTCCACCCACACGCCGGTGCTGTTCTTCTCCACGCACGGCAAGGTCTATCGCATGAAAGTGTGGCGCCTGCCCGAGGGCGCGCCCGCCACGCGCGGCCGATCGATGAACAATCTGCTGCCGCTGGCCGAAGGCGAGATGATCTCGACCGTGCTGCCGCTGCCCGAGGACGAGACGGAGTGGAGCAAGCTCCACGTCATCTTCGCCACCGCGCATGGCGGCGTCCGCCGCAACAGCATGGATTCCTTCTCGAACGTGCCGACCAACGGCAAATTCGCGATGCGCTTCGACGAAGATGCGACCGACCGATTGATCGGCGTCGCGCTGCTGACCGAGGAGGACGATGTCCTGCTCGCCACGCGCCAGGGCAAGGCGATCCGTTTCGAGGCGACCGCGGTGCGCGAATTCCAGAGCCGCACGTCGACCGGCGTGCGCGGCGTCACCCTGAAGGAAGACGACGAGGTGATCTCGCTGTCGATCCTGCGCGGCTCGGACGCCACCACCGAGGAGCGCGAAGCCTATCTTCGCGCAGCGCCGTGGAAGGACAATGAGAACGAACCGACGCTGTCGCCCGAGCGCATGAAGCAGCTCGAAGACGCGGAGGAGTTCATCCTCACCGTCTGCGCCAATGGCTATGGCAAGCGCAGCTCGGCCTATGAATATCGCCGCACCAATCGCGGCGGCCAGGGCATCACCAATATCGACAATATCGGTCGCAACGGCCCGGTGGTGGCAAGTTTCCCGGCGCATGCGCATGAACAGCTCATGCTGGTCACCGATCAGGCAAAGCTGATCCGCATGGGCCTGGACACGCTGCGCGTCATCGGTCGCGGCAGTGCCGGCGTCCGCCTGTTCAACGTCTCGGACAATGAACATGTCGTCAGCGCCGCGAAGATCGAGGAAAGCGACGACGACGCCGAGACCGGCGAGGAAACCGGGACGGCCGCCGAAGCGAAAAGCGAAGTCGGAAACGGCACTGCGGACGAGCCGGCCGGCGAGTGATCGCCGGCCAGCGCCCGGCGCGCTGTTAACCCATCGCCTTTCCGGAAAATTAAGCGTCATGGCCTAAGGCCGGCACATGGTCCGCTGCCGGCAATCCGCATGGGTGTAGAGCCTGGAATCCCCGCAATGGCGCGGGGTCTGCCCGCCGGCCCCGCGCCGGCGGCGACGCTGGTCGTGCCGGCGGCGCTCGATTCGGCGCAGTTGACCGGATGGCGCGATCTGGCGCGTCATGCCGCCGAGCCCAATTGTTTCCTCCATCCCTGGTTCATGCTGCCCAGCCTGAAGCATCTTTCGGATGGCGCGGACATCCGCATCGCCATGGTCATGGCGGGCCGCGCGATGATCGCGCTCATGCCCGTCGTCATCGCGCAGCGCTATGGCCGGATGCCCGCATCGCATGTCGAGAATTGGGTCCATGGCCAGAGCTTCCTCGGTACACCACTGATCCGCACCGGGCATGAGACCGAGGCCGCCGCGGCGCTGATCAGCCTGTTCGATGGTCATGACTGGGCGCGCGGCTTCCTCCACATCACCCATATCGCCGAGCATGGCCCGGTGCATCAGGGTTTCATCGCCGCGGCCGCCGCGCGCGGACGCCCCTGCGACACGGTCAACCGCCGCTCGCGCGCGCTGCTGGAGAGCGAGCTCGATGCCGACGCCTATGTCGACCGGGCGATCCGCGGCAAGAAGCGCAAGGAATTCCGACGCCTTGCCAACCGCCTTGCCGAACTGGGCC
>JASBTC010000340.1 GCA_030148625.1 Sphingobium sp.
TCACCAAATATACGCACCAGCTTGCCAGCGCTGACAATATCCCCAGCCGCGTCCGCGAGGCATTCCGCCTGGCGGAAGAAGAGAAGCCCGGCGCCACCCATCTCGAATTTCCCGAGGATGTGGCGGATGAAAAGACCGAGAGCGTGCCGATCCGGCCGAGCCTTGCGCGCCGCCCCTCCGCCGATCCCAAGGCGGTCCGCGCCGCGGTCAAGATGCTCGAAAGGGCGAAGGCGCCGATCCTCGTCATCGGCGCGGGCGCCAATCGCAAGATGACCGGGCGGATGCTGCTCCAGTTCGTCGAAAAGACCGGCATCCCGTTCCTCACCACCCAGCTCGGCAAGGGCGTGATCGACGAAACCCATCCGAAATTCCTCGGCTGCGCGGCGCTGTCTTCGGGCGATTTTGTCCACCGCGCGATCGAGGCGTCGGACCTGATCGTCAATATCGGCCATGACGTGATCGAGAAGCCACCCTTCTTCATGCGCCCCGGCGGTTGCCCGGTCATCCATGTCTCGACGCGCTCGGCCGAGGTCGACCCGGTCTATTTTCCCGAGATCGAAGTGATCGGCGATATCGCCAATGCCATCTGGCAGATGAAGGAGGATATCGTCCCGCAAGGCTGGGGCTGCGAAGCGATGCTCGCTTCCCGCAAGGCCGAAGTGGCGCACACGGCGAGCCTGGAGGACGATCTCCGCTTTCCCATCTATCCACCGCATCTGGTGAAGCAGGTGCGTCAGGCGATGCCCAATGACGGCATCATCTGCCTCGACAATGGCGTCTACAAGATCTGGTTCGCGCGCAACTATCCCGCGCGCCAGCAGAATACGGTGCTGCTCGACAATGCACTGGCGACGATGGGCGCCGGCCTTCCTTCCGCCATGGCGTCCGCGATGGTCTATCCCGGCCGCAAGGTCATGGCGATCTGCGGCGATGGCGGCTTCATGATGAACAGCCAGGAAATGGAGACGGCGGTCCGGCTGAAGCTCGACATCACCGTGTTGGTGCTCAACGACAGCAGCTACGGCATGATCCGCTGGAAACAGGCGAATATGGGCTTCAAGGATTGGGGCCTGGAATTCGGCAATCCCGACTTCGTCAAATATGCCGAGGCCTATGGCGCCCACGGCCACCGCGTCGAGAGCGCCGAACATCTGACCGAATTGTTGCGTCACACGCTCGACACGCCGGGCGTCCATCTGATCGATTGCCAGGTCGACTATTCGGACAATGACAGGATATTGAACAACGAGATCAAGGCGCTGAGTGCAAGCCTGCTCTAGCCGTTTGTTTTACCGCGATTTTCGAGTCGTTCGATGATTCCAACGAACGACAAATCGCTCTGGAGGAAAGTCCCGAGTGGCGATGCTGAAGTACGTCTATCCGCTCTACCTCAACAATGATGCGCAGCAGCCCAACACCGATCTGGAGGTGACCGACAAGTTCACCGGCAAGGTCGCTTTCCGCTGCGCACAGGCCGATGCCAGGACGATCGACGCCGGCATCCAGGGCGCAGTCGAAGCCGCCGAGCCGATGCGCAAGCTGGCATCCTATGAGCGTCAGGCCGTGCTCCAGCACTGCGTCTCTCGCTTCAAGGAACGGTTCGACGAACTCGCCTATGCGCTGTGCGTCGAGGCAGGCAAGCCGATCAAGGACAGCGAAGGCGAGGTCACGCGCCTGATCGACACCTTCCGCATCGCCGCAGAGGAATCGGTGCGGATGACCGGCGAAGTCCAGCCGCTGGACATCTCGCCGCGTGCCAAGGGGTATCAGGGCATCTGGAAGCGCGTACCGATCGGCCCTTGCTCGTTCATCTCGCCCTTCAACTTCCCGCTCAACCTCGCCGCGCACAAGATCGCGCCCGCGATCGCCGTCGGCTGCCCCTTCGTGATGAAACCCGCCAGCCGCACCCCGCTGGGGGCGCTGATCATGGGCGAGGTCCTCGCCGAAACCGACCTGCCCAAGGGCGCCTTCTCGATCCTGCCCGCGCACCGCGAAGGCGCCGACCTGTTCACCGAAGACGAGCGGCTGAAATTGCTGTCCTTCACCGGTTCGCCGGCGGTCGGTTGGGAGCTGAAGGCCAAGGCGGGCAAGAAGAAGGTCGTGCTCGAACTGGGCGGCAATGCCGCCGTCATCGTCGACAAGGACGCGAACCTGGCCGACGCGCTGGAGCGCGTGATCTTCGGCGCCTTCTATCAATCCGGGCAGAGCTGCATCGGCGTGCAGCGCATCCTGATCCATGCCGATGTCTACGACGAGTTCCGCGACATGCTCGTCGCGAAGACCAGGACATTGGTCGCCGGCGATCCGCACGATCGCGCCACCTTTATCGGCCCGATGATCTCCGAAGGCGAAGCCCGGCGGCTCGACACCTGGATCCAGGAAGCCGTGGCCAAGGGCGCGACCCTGTTGTGCGGCGGCAAGCGCGACGGCGCGATGCTGGAGGCGACATTGCTCGAAGGCGTCGACCGGAACACCAAGCTCAATATCGAGGAAGCCTTCGGCCCCGTCGCTTTCCTGATCAGGTTCGACGACTTCAACGAAGCACTGGACATCGTCAACGACAGCAAATTCGGCCTGCAGGCGGGCGTGTTCACGCGCGACCTGTTCCAGATGTTCGACGCCTGGGACACGCTCGACGTCGGCGGCATCGTCATCAACGACGTGCCGAGCTATCGCGTCGACAATATGCCCTATGGCGGCGTCAAGGATTCCGGGCTTGGCCGCGAAGGCATCCGCTTCGCGATGGAGGACATGACCGAGATTCGGAATCTCGTGATCCGGCGCACCTAATCCGCCCGGAAAATGACCGACAGGTTGTTCGCCGGCATCTCGACGAAACGCTCGAAGCTGAGACCATTTTCGGCGGCGAGCGCGATCACATCCTCCATCGCGCGCAGCCCCCAGGCCGGATTGCGGGCACGCAATGATGCGTCGAACGCCAGATTGCTCTCGGCGGTCGGGACATCGCCCCTAATATAGGGGCCATAGAGATAGAGCGGTGCGCCCGACGACAAGAGTCGCGCCGCGCCGGCCATCAGCCCCTCGGTCGCGGCCCATGGGCTGATATGGACCATGTTGATGCACAATATCGCATCCGCACGCACGACCGGCCATTCGCTGACCGCGGCATCCAGCATGAGCGCCGGACGAACATTGGCAAGGCCGGCCTCCGCACGCCAGGCATCGATCGATGCGAGCGCCGCCGGCTCGGGATCGCTCGGCTGCCAGTCGAGCCCCGGAAATGCCTGCGCGAAATGGACGATATGTTCACCGCTGCCGCTGGCCACTTCGAGGACCTGCCCGGTCTCGGGCAGGGTTTCGCGCAGCACGGCGGCAATGGCGTCGCGATTGCGCAACGTGGCGGGCGCGTGGCGCTTGGCTTCGCCGCCGCCATCGGCGGGGCTCCAGGGAGCGGGTGCGGTCATGACCGTGTCAAAGCGGTTCCAGACCGATCTGGCAAGTGCATGCGGCCCGTGATCGATTCAGCGATCACAAGCCCACAGTCATGGACATGCCCCGTCGTCATTGCGAGCGAAGCGCGGCAATCCAGCGATGCATCGGCCGCTGGATTGCCGCGTCGCTACGCTCCTCGCAATGACAAATGACAATGGCAGAGCCGGAATGACGGTGATTTGATCGGATCGATCGCCCCGACCCACCGACGCGCTACTCGGCCGCCTCCGCAACCTCCGCGGCTTTCCACACCAGGACCGGCTTGCGCGCGGCCAGCGTCTCGTCGAGCCGCCGGCGCGGCGCGAAATGCGGGGCCCCTTTCAGCACCTGATCCCCGGCCTTGGCACGCTCGGCCACCGAACGCAGCGCGCCGATGAACTGATCGAGCGCGGCCTTGCTCTCGGTCTCGGTGGGCTCGACCAGCATCGCGCCATGGACGACGAGCGGGAAATACATCGTCATCGGATGATAGCCCTCATCGATCAGGCCCTTGGCGACATCGAGCGTGGTGAAACCTTCGGCAAGCCCGTCATCCGAGAACAAAGCCTCATGCATGCACGGACCGCTCGGCCCGAACGGCGCGTCGAGCACATCCTCCAGGCTGCGCAGCACATAGTTGGCGTTGAGCACCGCATCGCCGGAAACCTGACGAAGCCCGTCGGCGCCATGGCTCAGAATATAAGCGAGCGCGCGGGTGAACATGCCCATCTGGCCATGGAAGGCGACCATCCGGCCGAAGCTCTGCGCGTGATGCTCGCCGGCAGTCTCCTCCTCGACGAGGTGATAACCATCGGCGGTCTTCTCGACGATGGGCAAGGGGGCGAACGGCGCCAGCGCTTCGGAGAACACCACCGGCCCCGCACCCGGCCCACCGCCGCCATGCGGCGTCGAGAAGGTCTTGTGTAGATTGATGTGCATCGCATCGACGCCGAGGTCGCCCGGGCGCACCCGGCCGACGATCGCGTTGAAATTGGCGCCGTCGCAATAGACCAGCGCGCCCGCGTCGTGGACGGCATCGGCGATCGCCTTCATATCGCGCTCGAAGAGGCCGCATGTATTGGGATTGGTGATCATCACCGCCGCGACATCGGGGCCCAGACGTGCCTTCAGGGCCTCCAGGTCGACGCGTCCCTCCGCAGTCGCCGGGATATCTTCGACTGCATAGCCGCAGAACGCCGCGGTTGCCGGGTTGGTGCCATGCGCACTTTCGGGCACGAGGATCACCGAACGCGCATCGCCGCGCGCTTCCAGTGCGGAGCGGATCGCAAGCAGGCCGCACAATTCACCGTGCGCGCCCGCCTTGGGGCTCATCGCCACCGCCGGCATGCCGGTCAGCGTCGTCAGCCAATGCGCCAACTCATGGATCACCGCGAGCGCGCCCTGCACCGTGTCGATGGTCTGGAGCGGGTGCAGGTCGGCAAAACCCGCCATCCGGGCCACTTTTTCATTGAGGCGCGGATTATGCTTCATCGTGCACGAACCGAGCGGGAACAGGCCCAGGTCGATCGCGTAATTCTGGCGGCTGAGCCGGGTATAGTGACGCACCGCCTCGGGCTCGGACAGGCCGGGCAAGCCGATCCCGCGATTGCGCTCCAGCCCCGACAGGCGTGATGCGACCGCCGGTGCGGCCTCCAGATCGACGCCGGTCGTATGCGCATCGCCGATCTCGAAGATCAGTGCCTCTTCGAGCATCAGCGCACGATTGCCGGTGAAGGTTGCTCCCGCCTGCGCCACACTGCCGCCCATTTCGGGCTTCCATCCGCTCTGGTTGATCGTCATGCCAGCGCCTCCTCGAGTCCGGCGGCCAGCGCCTCGACATCCTCGGCAGTGCTCGTCTCCGTCACCGCCACCACAAGCCCGCGTTCGAGCGCCTCGACACCCGGATAGAGCCGGCCGAGCGACACGCCGGCCAGCACGCCGCGATCGGCGAGCGCACGCACCACCGGCCGCGCTTCCTGCCCGAGATCGAGCGTGAATTCGTTGAAGAAACCGTCATTGACCAGGGTCACGCCGGGGATCTTCTCCAGCCGCTCGGCCGCCTTCACCGCCAGCGCGTGATTGAGCATCGCCAGATCGCGCAGCCCCTTTTCGCCCAGCAAGGTCATATGGACCGAAAAGGCGAGCGCACAGAGACCGCTATTGGTGCAGATGTTCGACGTCGCCTTTTCGCGGCGGATATGCTGCTCGCGGGTCGACAAGGTCAGCACGAAGCCACGCTTGCCCTCGGCATCGACGGTCTCGCCGCACAACCGGCCCGGCATCTGCCGGACGAAACGCTCCTGGCACGCGAACAGGCCGACATAGGGGCCGCCGAACTGAAGCCCGACGCCGATCCCCTGCCCTTCGCCGACGACGATATCGGCACCCATCTCGCCAGGCGACCGCAACGCGCCGAGTGCGACGGGCTCGGTCACCACCGCGATCAGCAGCGCGCCCTTTTCATGCGCGCGCGCCGCGATCTCGGACAGGTCGCCGATGCGGCCGAGAATGTCGGGATATTGGACGACGACGCATGAGGTGTCGCCGTCGATCGCGTCGAGCAGCCGCGCCGCGTCGGTCTTTGCCTCAAGCGAGGGCAATGCCGTCTCCAGCACATCGCCGGTGAAGCGCGCCATGGTCTGCGAGACCGACACATAATGCGGATGGAGCCCCGCCGACAGGATCGCCTTGTTCCGCCGCGTGATCCGCCGCGCCATCACGATCGCTTCCCAGCACGCGGTCGAACCGTCGTACATCGAGGCGTTGGCGACGTCGCAGCCATAAAGCTGCGCGACCTGGGTCTGGAACTCGAAGAGCATCTGCAACGTGCCCTGCGCGATTTCCGGCTGATAGGGCGTATAGGCGGTCAGGAATTCGCCACGCTGGATCAGATGGTCGACCGAAGCCGGGACGTGGTGGCGATAGGCGCCACAGCCGAGGAAGAAAGGTGCCTCACCCGCCGACAGATTGCGCTTGGCCAGCGCGCCCATATGGCGCTCGACCGCGAGTTCGGTCGCATGATTGGGCAAACCGGCAACCGGGCCGGACAGACGTGCGCTTTCGGGTACGTCGACGAACAGCTCGTCGATCGACTGCGCGCCGATCCGCGCGAGCATCGCACCGCGGTCTGCGTCGGTAAGGGGAAGGTATCGCATCTTCTATCCTACTCCCCTCCCGCTTGCGGGAGGGGTCGGGGGTGGGCCGGTCAGTCGTTGCGGAGATGGGACGGGCCCACCCCTAGCCCCTCCCGCAAGCGGGAGGGGGACAGTTCAGAGCTTTTCGACGAATGCTGCGTAGGCGGCTTCGTCCATCAGGCCTTCGAGTTCCGACATGTCGGACAAGGTCAGCTTGAAGAACCAGCCATCCTCCTCGGCCGAACCGTTCACCAGCGCGGGATCGTCGGCGAGATCGGCATTGCCCTCGATGACGGTGCCGGAGACGGGCGAATAGACGTCGGAGGCGGCCTTCACGCTTTCGACCACGGCGGCATCATCGCCCTTGGCGAGTTGCTTGCCCTCGGCGGGGACTTCGACGAACACGATGTCGCCGAGCTGGCTCTGCGCATAATCGGTGATGCCGACAGTGCCGATCTCTCCGTCGACATCGACCCACTCGTGATCCTCGGTGAAATAGCGGCTCATTTCGGGGCTCCTTTGCGGTGATAGCGATGGGGGACGAAGGGCATGGCGGCAACGGCGACGGGCACGCGCTTCCCGCGCACCTCGGCTTCGAGCGGCGTATCGATGGCGGCAAGATCGGCGGTCACATAGCCCATCGCGATCGGCGCGCCGACGCTGGGGGCAAAGCCGCCCGAGGTCACGACGCCGACCTCACGGTCGCCGCTGTACAGGACGGCGCCTTCGCGGACGGGCATGCGCCCCTCGACCGCCAGGCCGACACGCTTGCTCGGCGCACCTTCGGCAAGTTGCTTAAGGATGATGTCGGCACCCATGAAACCGCCTTCGGTCCGGCGACGCTTCTGCATCGCGAAGGTCAGGTCGGCGCCGACCGGCGTCACCCGCGGGTCCAGATCATGGCCGTAGAGCGGCAGTCCCGCCTCAAGCCGCAGCGAGTCGCGCGCACCCAGGCCGATCGGTTTGACCTCGGGCTCGCTGGCCAGCGCTTCCGCGAACGCCGCGACAGCATCCGCCGGTACCGAAATCTCGAACCCGTCCTCACCGGTATAGCCGGAGCGGCTGACCCACAAGGCGGTGCCGTTCCAGCCGAACGCGCCCGCTTCCATGAAGAACAACGCCTCGACACCCGGCACGATCCGCGCCAGCGCATCGACCGCCTTGGGCCCCTGCAGTGCGATGAGCGCCTGATCCTCCAGATGATTCATCGTGATCTCGTCGGGCAGATGCTCGCGCAGCACGCCGATATCCTCGAACTTGGTCGCGCCGTTGACGACCATATAGATGTCGTCGGTCCGGCGCGTGACCATCAGATCGTCGAGAATGCCGCCATTTTCGTCGAGCAGCAGCGAATAGCGCATCCGCCCCGCGCCCAATTCCTTGATATTGCCGGGCAGCAGCGTCTCGAGCGCGGCATCGGCATCATCGCCGCTGAACAGCAGCTGCCCCATATGGCTGACGTCGAACAACCCGGCGGATTCACGCGTCCACAGATGCTCCGCCATGATCCCTTCATACTGGATCGGCATCGAATAGCCGGCAAAGGCCACCATGCGCGCGCCACGCCCACGATGCCAGGCATCCAGCGGCAAGAGCTCAGCGGCTTCTGCGATATCGGTGTCTTCGCTCATCAAACTACTCCCGTGACGGTCCACAGCCGACAATGCACGCAATCGTGCCCTGTCTTGCTGCCCCCTCTGTCACGGAACCTGAGAGCTTTCACGGCGCAAAAACGCGCAGCTTACCCCTTCGGTGGTTCCGGCCTTCGCCGAAACGCTTTCCAGAGTGCCTTAGACCGCGCGGTCCAGTGGCCTGAGAGATTCCGGGGCGGTTGCTCCTTCGGCGCCCCGGACATGTCCGAGGGCTCTCCCGCGCGATCCCCGACGGTTACCCGCCAGCGACGAATCCGGCTTGGGCGACACGACGATTCGAGTCAATCGCCGTTTACACCCGATGTCACCTCGTCGCGTTGTACTGAAGCTGCTCGTTGGTGAGCTGAAACCCGACCAGCAGTTCGAAACTGGCGCGGCTGACCGCATCGCGCACCGCGGGAATCGACAAGGGATCGATCGCGGCATCGGTGTCTCCGGGCTTGCGGCGACGGACGATCTGCTGGCGGATATCGTCGGGCAGGGTCGCCGCGGCGCGATTGACCGTCGCACCCGCGCCCGCCGTCGCGGTCGCCCGGGTCTGCCCATCCTCGAAACGAACCGCGACGCGGCTGAGCCGTTTGGAGACGACGGCGCGGCCGCCGCGCACGACCGTCGCGAAATAGGGCAGCACCACTTCACGCGCGCCACTGGCATTGGTGCGCGTCGCGACAACGTCGAAGGTCACGTCCGCGGCGATTTCCGCCCCGGTATCGTTGCAGTTCGAGCGCAGATTGGTGATCGAAGCGACCACGTCGATCGCACGCGCCTCGCGGCTGGCGGGCGGGTCGAACAAAGTGACGTCGCCGGTATAGGCGGGAATCGCAACCGCCGGGCAGGCAGAGCGCGTGACGGTGATACCACCGCTGGCATCGATCTGATTGTCTTTCGCGCAGGCACCCAGGCTGGCGAGCGCGGCGACGAGGATAAACGGCTTCAGATCGGGCACAGACAGACTTCCTTCAGGCGAGCGGAGAGAACCGCAGATCAGCCGATAGGCGGCGGACGCGATCATAGGAAGCGGCTTTCGCAGAGGCAAGCAATCGCGTAGAGGCCGGGCAATGATCGAAACCGTCTCTTCGCGTCCGCCTCTCGAGCTGCTGATCGCGGCGCCGCGCGGCTTCTGCGCAGGCGTGGACCGCGCCATCCGCATCGTCGAACTCGCGATCGAGAAATATGGCGTGCCGGTCTATGTCCGCCACGAAATCGTCCATAATCGCTTCGTCGTCGACGGATTGAAGGCGAAGGGCGCGATCTTCGTCGAGGAGTTGGACGAGGTGCCCGACGATGCGCCCGTGGTCTTTTCCGCACACGGCGTGCCCAAGGCGGTGCCGGCAAAGGCGGCCGAGCGTGGTCTGTCCTATCTCGACGCCACCTGCCCGCTGGTCTCCAAGGTCCATCGCCAGGCCGAACGGCTGGTCGCATCCGGCCGGCACATCCTGTTCATCGGCCATCGCGGCCATCCCGAAGTGATCGGGACGTTCGGCCAGGTGCCCGAAGGAACGATGACATTGATCGAGACGGTCGAGGATGTGACGGAACTGGCCCCCGACAATGCCGACAATCTCGCTTTCCTGACCCAGACCACATTGTCGGTCGACGACACCGCCGCGATCGTCGCAGCGTTGCGCACCCGTTTTCCGACCATCGGCGAACCGCGCGGCGAGGATATCTGTTACGCGACCTCCAATCGCCAATCGGCGGTCAAGGCGATCGCGTCGTCATGCGATGCGATGATCGTGATCGGCGCCCCCAATTCATCCAACTCGCTGCGCCTGGTCGAAGTCGCCGAACGCGAAGGCACGCGCGCGCAGCTGATCCAGCGCGCCGCCGATCTCGATTTCGACTGGCTCCGGGGTGTCACCCGACTGGGGATCACCGCGGGCGCCTCGGCCCCCGAATTGCTGGTGCGCGAAGTGGTCGACCGGCTCGCCACCCGCTTCGACGTCAGCGAACGCGAGGTCGAGACCACGGTCGAATCGATCGCCTTCAAGCTGCCTCGCGGCCTCGAAGCCGCCTGACATGGCCGTCTACACGCAGGTTTCCGCCGAAGAGATGGCGGCGCTTCTGACGCGCTACGAAGATGCCGGCCAGCTCGTATCGGCCAAGGGCATCGCCGAAGGTGTCGAGAACAGCAATTACCTGGTCGAGACCGACCTGCATCGCTTCTTCCTGACACTCTACGAGAAGCGCATCGATGTCGACGACCTGCCCTTCTTCTTCGCCTTGCTCGACCATCTCGCCGATGCCGGCAATCGTGTGCCGCGCACGATCAAGGATCGCGACGGTGTCCAGCTTCAGCAGGTCGCCGGGCGACCCGCCTGTCTGATCGAATTCCTCTCCGGCGTTTCGGTCAGCCACCCGACCGCGACGCAGGCGCAGGCGGTCGGCGAAGCGCTCGGCCGCATGCATGCCGCGCTCGCCGATTTCGCCGGCGACCGCCCCAACGCTCTTGGGCTGGCGGGCTGGCATGAACTGGCAGAACGATGCGGCGACGATCTCGACAGGATCGCCAGCGGACTGGGGCAGCGCGTTGCCGACGAACTCGCCTATCTGGACGCCCACTGGCCGGCCGACCTGCCGACTGCGGTGATCCATGCCGACCTGTTCCCCGACAATGTGCTGATGCTCGGCGATACGGTGACCGGGCTGATCGATTTCTATTTCGCCTGCCGCGAGATCCGTGCCTGGGACGTGGCGGTGACGCACGCTGCGTGGAGCTTCGAGAATGACGGCACCGGCTATCATGCCGATCTCGGCGCGGCGCTGATCGCCGGCTATGATGCCGGTTTCGGACTGAGCGACGCCGAGCGCGCGGCGCTGCCCGTGCTGGCGCGTGGCGCGTGCCTACGCTTCCTGCTCACCCGCGCCTGGGACTGGCTCAACACGCCGGCCGATGCGATGGTGAATCGCAAGGATCCGCTGGCATTCCTGCGCAGGCTCGACGTCTATGCCGCCAATCCGGGACTCTTTGCACGATGAGTGAGCTGCCGCATGTCGAAATCGCGACCGATGGCGCGTGCAAGGGCAATCCCGGGCGCGGCGGCTGGGGTGCTCTGATCCGGATGGGAAGCCACGAGAAGGAGCTATCGGGCGGCGAGCCGCACACCACCAACAACCGCATGGAACTGATGGCCGCGATCAAGGCGCTCGAAGCGCTCAATCGCCCATGCCGCGTGACGCTGTCGACCGACAGCAACTATGTGAAGGACGGCATCACCCGCTGGATCTTCGGCTGGCAGAAAAATGGCTGGAAGACCGCCGATCGCAAGCCGGTGAAGAATGCCGAGCTATGGCAGGAACTGCTCGCGGCGATCAAGCCGCACCGCATCGAATGGCTGTGGGTGAAAGGCCATGCCGGCCACCCCGACAATGAACGCGCCGACCGACTGGCGAGCGACGCCGCACTCGCCCAGCCGCGCTAGACCAAGATCACTTCAGATTGAAACAATCTGAAGTGAATGTCGATCGGTCCCAATACCGTTATCCGATGAACGTCGTTCCTTGCGTCGTGGCATGAGCCTTCGCGACGACCGAGCGAACCAATCTCGAATGCGTCAGCATCTTCGAGATCACGTACAACGATTTTAGCTCAAGTCTTCAACTTCCGCATCGGGGCCGTTCTTCTTGAGCGACTCGATCGCGTCCTTGGCGCTCGTCTTGCTCGAATAGCCTTCGGTCCAGAACATGATCTCGCTATTATATTTGAACTTGGCCACGAACTCGCCGGCCTTGTTCTTCTCGATCACGAACTTGTGCGCCATGGATCCGACTCCTTGTTGATCTCGATCAATCGAGACTAGCGTGCGGAACGCATCTGCCAAGCCTATTCGAACCGGGCGGGATCATAGAGCGCCGGATCGATCCCCGGATCGGGCGAGTGGCCCAATATCAGCGCCGCCGCCAGCCTGGCAGCGGCAGGTGCGGTCTGGATGCCGAAGCCGCCCTGTCCGGCACACCAGAAGAAACCCGGCATTGCGGGGTCAAAGCCGTAGACGGGCAGCCGGTCCGGCGCGAAACTGCGCAATCCTGCCCATTTCCGTTCGACGGCGTCGACACGCCAGTCGACCGCGCCTTCGAACCGGTCGATTGCGATTGCGACATCGATCTCCTCCGGAGCGGCATCGCAAGGATCGGTCGGACTCTCGTCATGGGGCGTCAGCCAGAGCCGCCCGCCCGCCTCGGGCTTGAAATAGAAGCCCCCGCCAATATCGATCACGATAGGCAGCGCGTCGGGGCGGACCGGTGTCGTGCGGATCTGCGCCACGGTTCGACGATAGGGGCGAATACCGAGTGGCCGGACGCCCGCGCGGCCCGCCACCGGATCGGCCCATGCCCCCGCCGCGTCGACCAGGATATCCGCCCGGATCGGGCCGGACGCGCTGTCGATGACCCAACCGGCAGCATCGCGCGCCGCGGCGACAAGGCTGGCTCGGGTCAGCAGCGCGGCACCGCGGCGGCGTGCCCGTGCAAGGCAATCAGCATGAAGCGCGGCGACGTCGATATAGGCACAGCTCGCTTCCAGCACTCCCAATGTCCATTCGGGCCTGAGCCCGGGGACATGGGCGGCAGGATCGACCTCGGTCAGCACGACACCGCTGGATAGGAAGCTGCCGAGCAGGGCATCGAAGGCGATGCGATCATGCGCGCGGCCGATATGAAGCGCGCCCATC
>JASBTC010000086.1 GCA_030148625.1 Sphingobium sp.
GGCCGAGCGGCCCCATAAGAGGATCTACGTCCTGCAGGCCCGATCCGTCGCGATTGAAGGGCGCGCCGGTCAGGAAACCGTCCTCGACCACATATAGATTGGCGTTGTTGAAGGTCTTCTGATCCTCGGTCCAGCGGATACCCGCCGTCAGGTTCAGATTCTCGACGATCTCGAACGTGGCCTGGCCGAAAGCGGCATAGCTTTTGCCGTCGAGCACCGCGCCGCTCAGGAACACCGCGTCGATGATGTTGACCAGATCCCGGTGATTGCCGCTCTCGCTCGAATAATAGGCACCGACCAGCCAGTTGAGCCGCTTGTCGAGCGCTTCGCCGCCAAGCTGGATCTCCTGGCTGAACTGGTCCTGGCGCCAGTCGCTGTTGGTCTGGATGATGGTGGCCGGGCTGTGATCGGAATCGCGCGTCCAGAAGCCGGTGACCTTGCGATAGGCAGTGATCGATTTGAGCGTGACCGCGTCCGACAGCCGCCATTCGAGCACCCCGGACACGCCCCAGATGTTGAGGTCCGACGCGGACTGATAAGGCCGGCGGCTCGCCGAATTGAACACCTGCGAGATCGTCGTGAAGGTGCCGCCATGGCGATAGGGCGCCAGTGCCCATTGGCTGTTGAAGCAGCGCTGGTCGGTAAAGCGCGCCGGATTGGTCGCGCTCGCGCAGATCGCGGCCGCGCCCGAATAGGCGGCGTTCCAGGTCGCGGCCGCCGGGGCGTTCTCATTCTGGGCGATTAGCACATTGGGCGCCGATTGCTCGCGTGCGCGGGTGCCATCGACCGCGATGTCGATGCTGACGTCGCTCGACGGTTCGAGACGCAGCGCGAAGCGGCCGGCAAGCTGGTTGGTGCCGCCGAGATCGGGGGCGCCGGGCACCACGCCTTTCACATAGCCGTCGCGATTGTGATAGAAAGCCGACAGGCTGGTATAGACGCCATCGGCCAGCGGCACGTCGATCGATCCCTTGATCTGCACGCGGTTGAAACGCCCCGTCGTGACGTCGAGGCTGCCGCCGAACGTGCTGCCGGGCTTTTTGGTGACGACGCTGACCGCGCCGCCGATGGTGTTGCGGCCGAACAAAGTCCCCTGCGGTCCACGCAGCACTTCGATCCGCTCGACATTGAGCACGTCGAGCACATTGCCGACGCCGCGCGAGATATAGACGCCGTCGAGATAGAGACCGACGCCCGGATCAGCGGACAGCTGATAGTCGTTCTGGCCGATGCCGCGGATGAAGATCGCCGCGGTCGCGTTGCTCGCCGAGACCGGAACCGAGCTGTTGAATTTCACATTGGGGGTGAAGTCCCCGATCTGCGTGACATTGTCGAGGCCGCGCGCGGCAATGCCTTCGCCCGACACCGCCGAGATCGCGATCGGCGTGTCCTGCAGCGATTCCGCGCGACGGCGCGCGGTGACCGTGATTTCCTCGATGCCGGCGCTTTCCTCTTCCGCCGGCGGGGGCGCCGGCGCGTCCTGCGCGAACAGCGTGGGTGCGCCGATCAGCGTCGCGGACAGCGAGGCGCCGGTCAGCAGGCATTTCCTGATCGCCGCGCGCATATGGGCCGAACGGCCGAAACCATGCTGTGTCATTATCTTTCTCCCCTCACCTTGATCGGCATTGTCGGCTGGCGGATCGGCCTCTTTGCGGGCGCGCGCCGAACGACTTTGCCGGTTCACATCCATGACGGTCTCGACGACCCCATGGTCACTCGCAAAAGACCCCCACCCGTCATTTCCCGCTAGCCTGATCCCGCTGCGGCCATCCCGTCGCTGCTATCGACTGCACGCGCGCCGCACGCCGGAACTCCGCCGGGATCGGGCCGGATCGCGCGCAAAACCGATTCAATGCGCGCGCAGGCTAACCCGGACAGGGACGGGCTAGCGAGATGCGCGATGCTGCGGACATGGTGGCACCATTGAGATCGGGAGCGACGCGCCACGAAAGCGCATCCGCCCGGCATCAGCTTGAAAAAAGGAGCAGGCCCATGTCTGAAAAGCTGTCCGAAACGGCGCATCGCTGGATGGAGCAATATCCCGAACTCGGTTCCGGCCCGATATCGACCGAACCCTATATCTCGCCGGACTGGTACGAGCGGGAAAAGGACAAGATCTTCCGCAAGGTCTGGCTGTGCGTCGGGCGCGAAAGCGAGATCCCCAGGGCAGGCGACTATAAGGTCAAGCGCCTGGCCGCCGCCGACACCTCCGCGATCCTGATGCGCGGCAAGGACGGCAAGGTCCGCGCCTTTCACAATGCCTGCGCCCATCGCGGCAACACCGTCGTGAACGAGACCGGCGAGGAAACCTTCGGCCGCAACAAGGCCGCGATCATCACCTGCCGTTTCCACGGCTGGGTCTATGACGCCGAGGGCACGCTGAAGCAGGTGCCGAGCGAGCAGCGTTTCTACGACTGTTTCTCGAAATCGCAGAACGGGCTCGCGCCGATCCATGTCGACACATGGGAAGGTTTCCTGTTCGTCAATCTGGCGGAGACGCCCGACAACAGCCTGGCCGAATTCCTGGGCGATTATGCCGCGCATTTCGCGGGCTATCCGTTCGACGCGCTCGATTACGGCTTCACCTATCACACCTATCTCGATTGCAACTGGAAGGTCGCGCACGACGCCTTTGCCGAGGCCTATCATGTCGACACCATCCATGCCGGATCGTTCCCCAACGTCTTTTCGACCGGGCTCCAGAATGTGAAGCTGATGGATCCCCACCGCACATGCGCGGTGTGCCTGACGCTGAACGCCAAGCCCACCCCGGTCGCCGCCATCGCCAACGCCATGGCGGGCGCGTCGCTGGTCTCCGCGCGCGCCGATTCCATGCTGCCGCCGACGATCAATCCCGACAAGCGCGCGGATTTCGCATTCGAGCTGAGCGTGCTGTTTCCCAACACGCTGATCCATGTCGCGGAGGGCATCTGGTTCACGCACCAGTTCTGGCCGATCGCGCACAACAAGACGCTTTGGGAGGGGCGCTATTACGTCAAGGCGCCCCAGACCAACGGCCAGCGCTGGGCGACCGAGCATGCGATGACGCTCCAGCGCAACGCCTGGCTGGAGGACACCGCCACGATGGAGGACACGCAGCGTGCGATGCAGTCGCGGGCGAAGACCCAGCAGCATCTGCAGGACGACGAGATCCTGATCCGCCACGGCGCGGTCGTCGTCGAACGCTTCGTCAACGCGTGATCCCGAACCGCGCGAACAAGGAACCGACAATGTCCCCTTCCCCACTGCCCGACACCTTTGCCGAACTGGCGCCGTTTCTCGACTGGGCACTGCCCAGCGCCGATGCGCGCCAGACCCGTCGTCGAACCGCGACGCGCCAGGAGATCAGGGCCTTTTACGATGCGGTGCTGCCGCGCACCGAAGCGATATTGGCGGCGGTCGACGCCCATCCGCTGGGCAAGCTGCCCGAGGATCTGCGCCCGCTTTATTATCTCGCCTTGTCGCTGGCCGAAGTCGCGCCGCATATCGAGCTTTATGGCGGCGCGCCGGGCGTGCCCTATGCGTTCGAGGAAACGCGCTTCATCGCGGCACATGGCGCGCAGGATACCGCGCTCGGCCTGCCGCCCATGGCCGGATCGTGACCGACACCATCGAACAGCGGCTGCACCGCATCGAGGCGCGGTTCGCGATCGGCGATCTCGTCGCGCGCTATGCGGCCGGGGCCGATCGCCGGAACGATCCCGCGATGATGGCGCCATTGTTCGCGCCCGACGCGACATGGTCGTCGGAGGGCTTCGCCACGCTGGCGGGGCGCGCCGCCATAGCGCGCGGCCGTGCCGCCCTCGCGGGGGACCGGGGGTAGGATTCCCCCATGACCGGACTCGGACTGGAACGAGACATCGTCGAGCACGGCGCGTACGAGCGCGCCGTGGCGCGCTTCCGGGAGCTGGGCATCCGGCTTCCGCGCTTCGCGGAGCTCGCCGATCCGTCCCTCATCCCGAGATCGGTGCAGGCCTCCCTGGAGGGCGTCGACCCCGACGCGGCCGATCCGCGAAACCTCTTCCGGGTGCACTGGTACAACGCCCCCGACCGGCGGTCGCGCCTTCCCGTGCCCGACCACCTCGTGTTGCCGTCGCGGCTGACCGGCGTCGCGGCCCCGATCGTCGTGGCGCTGGGCACGAACTTCCCGATGATTCACGCGCACAAGGTGCTCGCCGCGTACGGCTGTCTCGCCCCGCGCATCGTCACCGGACAGTTCGATCCTTCCGGG
>JASBTC010000343.1 GCA_030148625.1 Sphingobium sp.
TCGGCGAAATTGGTCGCACCCGTCATCGCGATCTGCTGCATATCGATGATCTGGACATTGTTGCCGAATTCGATCGCGCTGTCGGCAAGCGGCGTCGCCACCACATGCTCGCCGCGCACGATGATATCCTGTTCGGGCTCGGCATCGGCCGGCGCGCCCTCGGCGCCGGCGGGTGCCCCCTCGCCTTTCCCGGCGGCAAAGGCGATCGACGGCAGCGCGCTGACACCAAGCAAAAGGGCGAGCAGCATGGCTGCCCGCGACGCGGCGATTGTCTTCATGAATGGATACCCCTGACAGATTGCGACCCCGCCGCGACGCTGCTCGGACGCTCATCGCCCGATGCCGCGTCGCAGCAAGCACGCCGCCGCTAGACCCCGAATGCGTCAGGGGTGTTCAGGACTCTCGCGATTTCGATGAAGCCTATGTGAAAGCTTTGCGACTGGGCGCGGTTATGGCTCAATCGATGCGGGACGGTGCCGTCGGGATGCGAATGCATCCGCGCCTCGAAGCGCTCAAGCGCCGCGTGGCTTCACCATGGTATCAGGCGTTGAAACGAAACGTCCCGGCCGTTGCGGCCCGGCTTCCCAGGTCGCGTTGCAAATCTTGCGACAGCATAGTCCGCGCCGACCCCGTCCCTTCCCTGTCGATCTGCGCCGGATCGGCCCGTCCGTCGGGCCCGTCATCTTTTACTACAGCGAGAAAAGGCCGGCGCACGCGCGCGAGTCGGTCTTTCGAATTCGGGTCGATTTCGAAAGGCTCATCGCCAAGATGAAAACCGTCGTCGTTCTGATATCCGGCCGGCGCAATCAGAAATAGCCTGACCAGCCAAACGGATACGGCGACGAAGCCGAGAGCCCCGACCACAGCCGAGGCGAAGAGCATCACTCCCCACATTTAGCCCCATCCCCACAGAGCGGAACGCCTGCAAAACCGCGGCCTTATCCGTCCATGAGCATTCCAGCCCCTACCGGCAAAGTCGAGTCAATTTAGTAACCAGATTTGCACGCTATTGTGCTTGACGGAGACGGATTCGGCGGTGCCGCGGGCGGGCCTCACCTTCAAGGAGAGCGCCCCGGCCTCGAAAGCTGCCGCATGGCCGACGCCAAGCGAGCGATCCGCCATTCGGCCGATCATGCCCTTGATCAGATGCCGTGATAATCGCGGTACCAGTGAACGAAAGCGGGCACGCCGATATCGATCGGGGTGGTCGGCTGAAAGCCCAGATCGCGCTGAATGGCGGTGATGTCGGCATAGGTGTCCCTGACATCGCCGGGCTGCATGGGAAGCATCCGCTTCTCCGCCTTGCGGCCGCACGCATCCTCGATCAGCGCGATCATGCGGCTCAACTCTTCGCTGCGATGATTGCCGATATTGTAGATCCGATGCGGCCCACGGCTCCCCCCCGCCTTTTCGAGGCCGTCATCGGACGGCGGATTGTCGAGCACGGCGACCACGCCGTTGATGATATCGTCGATATAGGTGAAATCGCGGCGCATATTGCCTTCACCGAACACGTTGATCGGCGTGCCCGCCAGGATGGCCTTGGTGAACAGCCACATCGCCATGTCCGGCCGGCCCCATGGGCCATAGACGGTGAAGAAGCGGAGGCCGGTCAGCGGCAGGCGATGGAGATGGGCATAGGTCTCGCTCATCAGCTCGTCGGCCTTCTTCGTGGCGGCATAGAGCGAAAGCGGATGATCGACGCGATCCTCGACCCGGAAGGGGA
Organism: Sphingobium sp.; assembly: GCA_030148625.1. The sequence goes on from JASBTC010000343.1 coordinate 1,727, forward strand.
GCGTGTCGTTTCCGCCATAGACCGACGAGGAGGATGCATAGACGAGATGGCCGACGCCACGATGGCGCGCGAGTTCCAGCATGTTGAGATGGCCGACCAGGTTCGCCTGGACATAAGCGTGCGGATTCTCGATCGAGTAACGCACGCCGGCCTGGGCGCCCAGATGCACGATCCGCTCGAAATCCTGCGCCTCGAGATGGGCCGACAGGCCTTGATAATCGGCAAAATCGGCCTCGATGAACGCGAATGCGTCACCAAAGTCGCGGCTCAGCGCGGCAACGCGATCCCGCTTCAGCGCGACGCTGTAATAATCGTTCAGATTGTCGATACCGACGACCTTGTCACCCCGCGCCATCAGCCTGCGCGCGAGATGTGAACCGATGAAGCCGGCAACGCCGGTGACTAGAATGACCATCTACGCGGCAATCCGGAACTGTTGTGGGTGCCGCCCGCCTAGCAGGATAGGCTGAACGCTCAAAGGCTCCGTTCGGCGAATTTTATCGCTTTACGATAACGCTCCATAGGATTTCGGGGCAAGTGACGCCTCATGTTGCGGCGCACCCAAAAGCCGTCCGGTACCCGCAGATCGGACGTCTGCGAAACCGCGGTCATCCGCTATTGAGCCTTCGAGCATCGACGGGCCAGGTCGGCGCCCCCCGTCGAACGGAGCGGCTATGTGGTTGCGCACGCGCGCGGACATGCCGCCCGCATCGCCCTCTCAAGAGGCGCCGACATGCTGGCGGGCCCGATATGCCGGCAATGCCGGGCCAGATGCTGCAGTGCAAAGAATTCGACGCTCCCATGGCACCGTTCGCCGATTTCGTTCGTTGGCCGATAACAATTCGTAACGAATCCGCGCTAAGGGAGCCGCGATGTTTCTGCGTCCAGGCAACCCGACGGGGATAAGACACTCGGTATGGACTCGGAACCGGTTTCAGATCGGTGCGGGGGTGATCGTCGCTATCATCCTGCCCTGGCTGGTTCGGATCGAGTTGGCCGAATACGAGCTCGAGCGCTACGGCCTCCAGGCCTCGATGATCGCAACGCTGGTCGCCTTCCTGTCGGGCTTCTACATTCTCGGCCGCCTGGCGCGCTATCCCGGCGTACGGTCATCCTATTATATCCTGCCGTCCTTCGCCGCGACCTACGGGCTGGCGCTTGCCGCCTTCTTTTTCCTGCGGATCGATTATAGCCGCCTTCACTTCATCGCGAGCTTCCTTCTGTCGCTGATGTGGTTCTACATCATCTATTTCAAGGTCCAGCGCGAGGCGCGGCTCGTTCTCGGTGTGGTTCCTCAGGGCAATTATGAGCGGCTCCTGACCATCGACCGGGTCGAATGGACGATCCTGAACGAGCGCGACAACATGCCGGCCCAGGCGCTCAACGGGATCGTCGTCGATCTCCACGCCGACCTGAGCGACGAATGGGAACGCTATATCGCCGACCATGCGATCAAGGGCATGCTCGTCATGCATGTGAAGCAGATCGAGGAATCGCTGACCGGCCGCGTCGATATCAGCCATTTGTCGGAGAATAATCTCGGCTCGCTGATTCCGGGGCTGCTGTATGCCAAGGTCAAGCGCATGGCCGACGTGCTTATCACGATCGCGCTGCTGCCGCTGCTGATTCCGGTGCTGGCGATCGTCGCGCTGCTGGTCCGGATGGATTCACCGGGCCCGGTGATCTTCCGTCAGCAACGCATGGGCTATCGCGGCCATCCGTTCGTGATGTGGAAATTCCGCACCATGGCGCATCGCGACGCCGAGACCGGCGATCGCCGGCTGGCCGCGATGACGCGCGACGGCGACAGCCGGGTCACCCGGATCGGACGGTTCCTCCGCCAGTATCGCGTCGACGAACTGCCGCAGGTCGTGAACATCCTGCGCGGCGAAATGAGCTGGATCGGCCCCCGGCCGGAAGCCATGGCCCTGTCGCAATGGTACGAGAATGAACTGCCCTTCTACCGCTATCGCCACATCGTCCGCCCCGGCATCAGCGGTTGGGCGCAGGTGCGCCAGGGGCATGTCGCGGAAGTCGACGAAGTCCTGTCGAAGCTCCATTACGACTTCTATTATATCAAGAATTTCTCGTTCTGGCTGGACTGCCTGATCGTCGCGGGCACCGTGCGGACGGTGTGGAGCGGTTTCGGTGCGCGGTAAGACAGCGCGGGCCTGCAGCAGGGCATATCCTCCAGACCATAAGATGATGATGCAGCGCCCCAACAAGGCCGGTTGCCCATGACCGAACAGGCAATGCTCCACCCGACCGCCGATGTGGCGACGACGAAGATCGGCGCGAATACGCGCGTCTGGCAATTTGTCGTCATCCTGGCCGGTGCCAGGATCGGCAGCGACTGCAATATCTGCTCGCACTGCTTCATCGAGAATGACGTGATCGTCGGCGACCGGGTGACGGTGAAGAGCGGCGTGCAGCTCTGGGATGGCTTGCGGCTGGAGGACGATGTGTTTGTCGGCCCCAACGTCTCGTTCACCAACGACCGATATCCCCGCAGCAGAAATCCCGACGCCGTGCTTCTCGAAACGATCGTGGAGGCCGGTGCGTCGATCGGCGCGGGCGCGACGATCCTGCCGGGGCTCCGGATCGGCCGCGGCGCGATGGTTGCCGCGGGATCTGTCGTGACGCGGGATGTCCCTCCCGGTGCCACCGTGATCGGCAATCCGGCGCGCCGGAAACCCTCGCCACCCGAGAAACACCAGGCATGAAGGAAGCGATTGTGACCTCCGACCGTATGGCGCTCTGCCGCATGATCGACCTTCCGAAGATTTCGGATCCGCGCGGCAATCTCACCTTCGTCGAGGGCGGCGACCATATTCCGTTCGACATTGCCCGCGTCTATTATCTCTATGACGTCCCCGGTGGCGCCGAACGCGGCGGACACGCGCACAAGGCGTTGAGCCAGTTGATCATCGCCATGTCGGGCAGCTTCGACGTCGTGCTCGATGATGGCCACGGCACCCGGCGCTTCCATCTCAACCGCTCGTATAACGGCCTTTACGTCTGCCCGATGATGTGGCGCGAACTCGACAATTTCTCGTCGGGCTCGGTGTGCATGGTGCTTGCCTCCAATCGCTATGACGAGGACGACTATTATCGCGACTATGATGCGTTCACCCGGGCGCTGGGCGACGCGCGATGACGGTGCCGTTCCTCGACCTGAAAAGCCCCTATGCGGAGTTGAAGGACGCACTCGACGAGGCCGTCGCGCGCGTGATGTCCTCCGGCTGGTATATTGGCGGCCCCGAGGTCGAACGCTTCGAGGCCGACTATGCCGCCTATTGCGGTGCGGCGCAGTGCATCGGCGTCGCGAATGGCCTCGATGCGCTTCACCTGACACTCCGGGCGATGGATATCGGCGCGGGTGACGAGGTCATCGTGCCGAGCAACACCTTCATCGCGACATGGCTCGCCGTCAGCCAGTGCGGCGCCACGGCGGTTCCCGTCGAGCCGGTCGAGGCAACGTACAATATCGATCCCGCGTTGATCGAAGCGGCGATCACGCCGCGGACGCGGGCGATCATGCCGGTTCATCTCTATGGCCAACCCGCCGATCTGGATCCCATATTGAACATCGCGCGCAAGCACGGGCTGCGCGTGATCGAAGACGCCGCACAGGCCCATGGCGCCACCTATCAGGGCCGTCGCGTCGGCAGCCAGGGCGACGCCGTGGCATGGAGCTTCTACCCCGGCAAGAATCTCGGCACGATGGGCGATGGCGGTGCAGTGACGACCGACGATCCGCAGCTCGCCGAACGCATCCGGATGCTCGGCAATTACGGATCGCGCACGAAATATGTGAACGAGGTTCGCGGCTATAACAGCCGGCTCGATCCGATCCAGGCGGCCGTGCTGACGGTCAAGCTGGCGCATCTCGACGCATGGAATGCGCGCCGCGGTGCCATCGCCGCCCAATATCTCACCGAACTGGCGGATACCGGCCTGACCCTGCCCTATGTTCCGAACTGGGCAAGCCCGGTATGGCATCTGTTCGTGGTCCGCCATCCCGGGCGGGACGCGCTGCAACGCCGAATGAACGAAGCCGGCATCGGCACGCTCATCCATTACCCGATACCGCCGCACGACCAGACCGCCTATGCCGAGGCCGCTCTTGCGCCTGACGGCTTTCCGCTCGCCACGGCGATGGCGCAGCAGGTACTGAGCCTGCCGGTCGGGCCGCACCAGACGGCGGAACAGACCGAGCGCGTCATCGCAACCGTTCGCGCCGTCGCTGAGACGCTGTGACGGAAGCGCATTCCTATCGTCAGATCCTGCGCTCGTCCTCGATCATCGGCGGCGCGTCGATCGTCAATATTCTTGTCGGCCTGTTGCGCGCAAAGGGCGTCGCACTGATCCTGGGGCCCGCAGGCGTTGGCCTGTTCGGGCTGTTCACCAACATCGTCTCCACCGCATCGATCCTCGCCGGGCTGGGCTTCGGCAATGTCGGCACGCGTCAGATTGCCGAAGCATCCGCGCAGGACGATCCGCTGCGGATCGCGGCGGCACGACGCGCTCTGTTCTGGGGCACGATGGTGCTTGCGATCGCTGGTGGATTGGCATTCTGGTTGCTGCGCCACGTCATCGCCCTGCGCATATTGGGCGATGCCGGCCTGGCCGACGAAATCGGCTGGCTTTCGCTCGCCGTCTCGCTCACCGTGGCGGCGGCATCGCAGAACGCGCTGCTGAACGGCCTTCGCCGGATCGGCGATATCGCGCGCGTCAGTATCGGTTCCGCACTGCTCTCTACCTGTATCGGCATCGCCGCCCTGTTGTGGCTCGGCCGATCCGGTATGGCGCTGTTCGTCATTCTCATTCCCGCAGCCAGCTTCCTGCTCGGCCATATATTCGTCGCACGGCTGCCCCGCATTCCGCAGCAGCGGACCAAAATCGCGGCACTCGCAGAACAATGGCGCGTCCTGGCCAAGCTCGGCGCGGCATTCATGATCGCCGGACTTGCCGGCACGGTCGGCCAGCTCGTCGTCCGCTCGATGTTCCAGCATCAGTTGGGCATCGAGGCGCTGGGTCACTTCCAGGCCTCCTGGGCG
>JASBTC010000359.1 GCA_030148625.1 Sphingobium sp.
CCTTCCGCCAGGCCTATGCGCTGCGCGAGCCTGTACCCGGCCCCTATCCGCGCGTCGTCTCGCCTGCCGAGCAGCTTGCGGCGCTCGCGGTGCCCGCGACCCCGCTGCCCCTATTGTCGATGGCCTCGGCACCCGCCCCGCGCGCCATGCCCATCGACGTCCAGCCGGCCTATGAAAGCAGCGGCCAACCGCTTGCCGGCAGCCCGGCGGCGATCACGCCGGATTCGCAGATCCGCGAGGAATGGCGCGACAGCGGACGCTGGATCGCGCGTTAGAGTTTGATTGATCTCTCCTTTTGTCATTCCCGCGTTAGCGGGAATGACATGAAGGGCAGATCAGCCCAGGATTCCCGGCAAGTCGAGCTCATGCTCGCGCGCGCAATCGAGCGCGATGTCGTAGCCGGCATCGGCATGGCGCATCACGCCCGTCGCCGGGTCGTTCCACAGCACGCGTGCGAGCCGGCGGTCGGCATCCTCCGATCCGTCGCAGGTGATCACCATGCCTGAATGCTGGGAATAGCCCATGCCGACGCCGCCGCCATGATGCAGCGATACCCAGGTCGCGCCGCTCGCGGTGTTGAGCAGCGCATTGAGCAACGGCCAGTCCGACACGGCATCGGATCCGTCGCGCATCGCTTCGGTCTCGCGATTGGGGCTGGCGACCGACCCTGAATCGAGATGGTCGCGCCCGATCACGATCGGTGCCTTGAGCTCGCCCGTCCGCACCATTTCGTTGAAGGCCAGCCCGAGCCGGTGGCGGTCACCGAGCCCCACCCAGCAAATCCGCGCCGGCAGTCCCTGGAACTGGATGCGCTCGCGCGCCATGTCGAGCCAGCGGTGGAGATGCGCATTGTCGGGCAGCAGCTCCTTCACCTTGGCGTCGGTGCGGTAGATGTCCTCGGGATCGCCCGACAGCGCCGCCCAGCGGAACGGTCCGACGCCGCGGCAGAAGAGCGGGCGGATATAGGCGGGCACGAAACCGGGAAAGTCGAAGGCGTTGGCGACGCCCTGGTCCTTGGCGACCTGGCGGATATTGTTGCCGTAATCGACCGTGGCGACGCCGGCCGCCTGGAAATCGAGCATCGCCTGGACGTGCACGGCCATCGACGCGCTGGCGGCTTCGGTCACGGCCTGGGGATCGCGCTCGCGCGTCTCGAACCAGCGATCGAGCGTCCAGCCGGCGGGCAGATAGCCGTTGACCGGATCATGGGCGGAGGTCTGGTCGGTCAGCATGTCGGGCCGCACGCCGCGACGGTAGAGTTCTGGCAGGATCTCCGCGGCATTGCCGAGCAGGCCGACCGAGATTGCGCGCTTCTCCGCGCACGCCTGTTCGATCAAGGCCAGCGCCTCCTCGATCGTGTTCGCGGCATGGTCGAGATAGCGCGTCTTCAGCCGCATCTCGATCCGGCTCGGCTGGCATTCGATCGCGAGGCACGACGCGCCCGCCATCACTGCGGCCAGCGGCTGGGCGCCGCCCATGCCGCCGAGCCCGGCGGTCAGCAGCCAGCGACCCGACAGGTCGCCGCCGAAATGCTGGCGGCCCATGTCGACGAAGGTCTCATAGGTGCCCTGAACGATGCCCTGCGATCCGATATAGATCCACGAACCCGCGGTCATCTGGCCGTACATCGCCAGGCCCTTGCGATCGAGCGCGTTGAAATGCTCCCAATTCGCCCAGGCGGGCACCAGATTCGAATTGGCGATCAGCACGCGCGGCGCATCGGCATGGGTGCGGAACACGCCGACGGGCTTGCCCGACTGGACGAGCAATGTCTCGTCATCCTCCAGCCGCTTCAGCGTCTCGACGATCCGGTCGAAGCTTTCCCAGTCGCGCGCGGCGCGGCCGATGCCGCCATAGACCACCAGCTCGTGCGGATTCTCGGCCACTTCGGCATCGAGATTGTTCATCAGCATGCGCAGCGGGGCTTCGGTGAGCCAGCTTTTCGCATTGAGCGTGGTGCCGCGCGGGGCGGCGATCGAACGGCTATTGTCGAGACGGGTCATTGGTCTTCCCTGGCAAAGTCGAGACATGAAGCGAGAATGGTGCGGAGCGTGGCCTGAAGCGGCGCGGCGACATGCGGGTCCCAGAGCGGCGGCCAACGCCCAAGTTCATCGAGATAGCCGCGCATCGCGAGTTCCATCTGGATCGCATGGACGCCCTGTGCCGGATCGCCGTAATGGCGCGTGATCCAGCCGCCACGAAAGCGGCCATTGGTGACGCGGCTCATCCCGCTGGCATCGCATGCCGCTTCGACCGCCGCAGCGAGTGCGCCGTCGCAGGTCGCGCCGCCATCGGTGCCGATGTTGAACTGGGGCAGTTCGCCGTCGAACAGGCGGGGGACATGGCTGCGGATCGAATGCGCGTCGTACAGGACGATGCGCGAGTGACTGGCGCGCAGCCGCGCGATCTCGGTGGAAAGCGCTGCGTGATAGGGATCGAAATAGGCCTGACGGCGGCGCGCGATCTCGGCCGTGTCGGGCGCGTGGCCGTCGCGGTAGAGCGGCTCTCCGTCGAAAGTCTCGGCCGGGCACAGGCCGGTGGTCGCCTGACCCGGATAGAGCGATGCGCCGGACGGATCGCGGTTCACATCGATCGCGGTGCGCGACACATGGGTGTGGATGATCGTCGCGCCGAGCGCGGCGGCGAAGCCGTAAAGCCGGTCGACATAAAAATCGGCGTCGCGCACGCCGAGCTGCGCAGAGAGGAGACCGGCGGCGACATCGTCGGGTATCCACGTGCCGGCATGCGGCACGCTGACGATCAGCGGCGCCGTGCCGCGTTCGATGGTGAGCCAGCTATCCATTGCACAGCTGCCGTTTGTCCCGAGCGAAGTCGAGGGACGCTCGCGCGATGTCCAACGTCCCTCGACTTCTCCGCGAAGTGGAGAAGTTTATCCTGAGCGCCTGCCTTGGCAGGCAGTCGAAGGGCTCGGGACAAACGGAGGTAGTGGAGGTCATTCCGAAACCTCGGGCAGTCCAGTCAATGCCGCCACTTCCCCACCCGTCACCAGCGCAGTCGCCGCCAACATGTCCGGGTGGAAATGCCGATCCTCGTCGAGCGTCGGCACCTGTGCCCGCAGCAATGTACGTGCCGATTCGAGCGTGGCGCTCGATGCCAGCGGCCTGTGGAAATCGCAGCCCTGCGCGGCCGCGAGATATTCGATGCCGAGAATGTTCGCCAGATTCTCCGCCATCGCCATCAGCCGGCGCGCGCCATGCGCGGCCATCGAGACATGATCTTCCTGATTGGCGGAGGTCGGGATCGAATCGACGCTTGCCGGATAGGCGCGTTGCTTGTTCTCCGAAACGAGCGCCGCGGCGGTCACCTGCGGGATCATGAAGCCGGAATTGAGGCCGGGGCGTGGTGTCAGGAACGCGGGCAGCCCCGACAGCGCCGGATCGACCAGCATCGCGATGCGCCGTTCGGCGATCGATCCGATCTCGCACAGCGCCAGCGCGACCATGTCGGCGGCGAAGGCGACGGGTTCGGCGTGGAAATTGCCGCCCGACAGCGCCTCGTCGGTCTCGGCGAAGATCAGCGGATTGTCGGAGACGCCATTGGCTTCGGTGCCCAATGTCACCGCCGCCTGACGCAACAGGTCGAGCACCGCGCCCATCACCTGGGGCTGGCAGCGCAGGCAATAGGGATCCTGCACCCGCTCGTCGCCTATGGCATGGCTGGCGCGGATCGCGGAACCCGCCATCAGCGTGCGAAGCGACGCCGCGGTCTCGATCTGGCCCTTGTGCCGGCGCAGCGTGTGGATGCGCGGATCGAACGGCGTGTCCGATCCCTTGGCCGCTTCGGTCGACAGCGCGCCGGTCACCAGCGCGGTCTGGAACAGCCGCTCCGCCTCGAACAGCCCGGCCAGCGCATAGGCGCACGAGAATTGCGTGCCGTTGAGCAGCGCCAGCCCTTCCTTGGGGCCGAGCGTCAGCGGCGCGAGGCCGGCATCGGCCAGTGCCTGCGCGGCCGGCTTGTCGCCGATCCGGCCGACGCCGATCATCGCCGCGGCAAGATGGGCGAGCGGGGCGAGGTCGCCCGATGCGCCGACCGATCCCTGGGCGGGAATGACGGGAATCAGATCCTTGGCCAGCATCGCTTCGAGCAAGGCGATCGTCGCCGGACGTACGCCCGATGCGCCCTGGGCAAGGCTCGCCAGCTTCAATGCCATCATCAGCCGCGCGACCGGCACGGGCATCGGCGCGCCGACGCCGGCGGCGTGGCTGAGCACGATGTTGCGCTGGAGCGTTTCGAGATCGGCGTCGCCGATCTTCACGCTGGCAAGCTTGCCGAAACCGGTATTGATCCCATAGACCGGCTCGTGCCGCGCCAGGATGCGTTCGACCGCTGCGGCGCTCGCGGCGATCTTCGCATGCGCACTGTCGTCGAGCACGGGCAAGGCGCCGCGATAAATGGCGCGCCAATCGGAAAGTGGAACTTGGCCGGGAACAAGGGTCAGCATGATTTGCCTTTTCTCACGCGGTCATGAAGGGGATTGAAGCCGATGCGGTAGATCAGCTCGGCTGGGCGCTCGATGTCCCAGATTGCGAGATCGCAGGACTTGCCGGGCTCGAGCGTGCCGATTTCCGCCTGCAGCCCGAGCGCGCGCGCGCCCTCGCGGGTGACGCCCGCCAGGCATTCGTCGACGGTCAGGCGGAACAGGGTCGCAGCCATGTTCATAGCCAGCAGCAGCGAAGTCATCGGCGAAGTGCCGGGGTTGCAGTCGGTCGCGATCGCCATCGGCACGCCCGCTTCGCGCAGGCCGACAATCGGCGGCAGCCGGGTTTCGCGCGTGAAATAATAGGCGCCGGGCAGCAGCACCGCGACCGTGCCCGCCTCCGCCATCGCGGCGATGCCCGCGGTGTCGAGATGTTCGAGATGATCGGCCGACAATGCGCCGAAACCTGCCGCGAGCGCGGCGCCATGGCTGTTCGACAATTGCTCGGCATGGAGCTTGACCGGCAGGTCGTGGTCGCGCGCCGCCGCGAACACGCGCTCGACCTGTTCGGGGGTGAAGCCGATCGTCTCGCAGAATGCGTCGACCGCGTCGGCCAGCCCCTGCGCGGTGATTGCCGGGATCATCTCGTCGGTGACATGATCGATATAGCCGTCGGCATCGCCCGCATATTCGGGGGGCAATGCGTGGGCGCCGAGGAATGTGGTGACGACGCGGACATCGCGCAGCCTGCCGAGCGCGCGCGCGGCGTGGAGCATGTCGAGTTCGGCATCGAGCGAGAGGCCGTAGCCCGACTTGATCTCGATCGTGGTCAGCCCTTCGGCGATCAGCGCGTCGAGCCGGGGGAGTGACTGGGCGACCAGGCCGTCCTCGCCGGCCGCGCGCGTCGCGGCCATCGTCGAGACGATCCCGCCGCCGCTGCGCGCAATTTCTTCATAAGAGGCACCGGCCAGCCGGCGCTCGAATTCATGCGCGCGGTCGCCGCCATGGACGAGATGGGTGTGGCAATCGATCAGGCCCGGCGTGATCCAGCGACCCTGGCAATCGATCGTCTCGATCGCGTCGATCGCCACCACGGGACCGGCATGGACGATGAGTCCGTCGCGGCACGCGACCATGCCCGATTCGACGACGCCCAATGCGCCGCCGGCGTCCGACGACGCCATCGTCGCCAGCCGGGCATTGGTCCAGACACGGTCCGCTTGAATCACCATGCGCTTAAACTTGATCAATCCGATGAATATGTCTAGTCATATTCGCATGACGACGCTCTGGCTTGAATCCGCACTGCTTCCCACCGGCTGGACCGACGGCGTTCGCGTCGCGATCGCCGGGGGTGTGATCGAACATGTCGGGCGCGCCGATCCGCAGCCAGGCGACGAGCGCTACGCGATCGGCATTCCCGGCCTGTGCAACGTGCACAGCCACGGATTCCAGCGCGGCATGGCGGGCCTGTCGGAACATCGCGGCACGGCCGGCGCGGACGACGATTTCTGGAGCTGGCGCGAAGTGATGTACCGGTTTCTCGACCGGCTTTCCCCCGACGATGTCGAGGCGATCACCGCGCTGGCCTTTGCCGAGATGCTGGAGGGTGGATATACTCGCGTCGGCGAGTTCCACTATCTTCACAATGATCCCGCGGGCGGGCGTTACGCCGATCCCGCCGAAATGGCGGCGCGCATCGTCGCCGCGTCGGATACGACGGGCATCGGCCTGACCTTGCTGCCGGTCTTCTACGCGCATAGCGATTTCGGCGGACTGCCGCCCAAGCACGGCCAGCGGCGCTTCATCAACGATCTCGACGGTTTTGCCGCTTTGCTCGATGCCTCGGCCGGGCTGCTGAGCGGCGACGCGCGGCTCGGCATTGCGCCGCACAGCCTGCGTGCGGTGACCGGTGAGGAACTGGCGGCATTGCTCGCGATGCGACCGACCGGACCTGTCCATATCCATGCCGCCGAGCAGGTCGGCGAAGTGCAGGCGAGCATCGCCTTCTCCGGCGCACGGCCGGTCGAATGGCTGCTCGACAATGTCGGGCTCGATGCGCGCTGGTGCCTCGTCCATGCCACGCATCTGAACGAGGCGGAGGTCGATCGGTTGGCGGCGAGCGGCGCGGTGGCGGGGTTGTGCCCGGTCACCGAGGCCAATCTCGGCGACGGCATCTTTCCCGCTCTGCGCTATCTCGCCGCCGGCGGGCGGATCGGCACAGGCACCGATTCGAACATCATGATCGCCGCGGCCGACGAGCTTCGTGCGCTCGAATACAGCCAGCGCCTCGCCCATCGCGGCCGCAACATGCTTGCCGGGGACGACCGCTCGACCGCGCGGCGGCTGTTCGATGCGACGCTCGACGGTGGCGCCCGGGCGCTTGGCGTGACGGGCGGGATCGTCGCGGGCGCGTCCGCCGACATCGTGTCGCTCGATGCGAATCATCTCTCGCTGGTCGAACGGACCGGCGACGCGCTGCTCGACGGATGGATCTTTGCCGGCCGGACCGGTGCGATCGACTGTGTGTGGCGCGCGGGCCGCAAAATGGTCGCAAATGGTCGTCATGTCGCCGCCGACGCGATCGCTGCGCGTTACCGGAAGACTTTGGCACGGATCCTTGCATGACGCTGGACGAACGGATCAGGGGCGATATCGAGGACCGGATCCGATCGGGCGCATTGAAGCCGGGCGACCGGATTCCCTTCGAACATGAACTCGTTGCCGATTATGGCTGTGCGCGCGCGACGGTCAGCAAGGCACTGACCGCGCTCAGCCGCGCCGGCCTGATCGAGCGCCGCCGGCGGGCGGGGTCATTCGTCGCGCATCCGCATATCCAGTCGCCGGTGCTCGACGTGCCCGATATCGGTCAGGTGATCGCGGCGCGGGGCGACGCCTATCATTTCACGCTGGCCGGGCGGCGCGTACGCCGGCGGCAGGCGGCCGATCCGCTCGACGGTGCCGGTCAGGTGATCGTGCTCGATGGCGTGCACCATGCCGCGGGGGAGCCGTTCGGCCATGAGTCGCGGCTGATCGCGCTCGACGCGGTGCCCGATGCGCGCGACATCGATTTTTCGGTGGTCGCGCCGGGATCCTGGCTGCTCGATCATGTCGCATGGAGCGATGCGCGCCATCGGATCGCAGCGGTTCCCGCCGAACCGCAGATCGCGCGCATGCTGGGCATCGCGCCAGGCACGGCCTGCCTCCAGCTCGAGCGCTGGACCTGGCGGATGGGGGCCGCGATCACCTGGGTACGGCAGACATTTCCCGGCGATCGCTACGATCTGGTCGCGGAATTCACGCCGCAGAGCCGCTGAACGGACGGGCCGTAAAAGAGCCGGTCAGATGAACAGCGCGATGCTTTGCATGCCGCTCGCGATCGGCACGCCATCGGCGTTCCAGATCGTCATGACCTGGCTGGAGCAACCGTTGCGCGCATAATCCGCGACCGATCGCATCAGCCACCAGCCATCGCGCGTCTCGGGCGCCAGGGTCAGCAGGTTGACGAGCCAGGTCATCGAACTGATCGGCCCCGTCTGCGTCGCGAGTGCCAAAGCGGCGGGCGGCAGGGCGTCGCCGACCGTGGCGATTTCGGTCATGGGGTCGATACCGTCGCGATCCTTGAGCCGCACCCACCGCGTCCAGTCCGCCCCGATCCGCGGCATCTCGATCACGTCGAAATTGTGGATGAAGCTCGGAGCGCTGACGGGCAATATCGATGGCGTCGCCGGGGTGGGCAGCGGTCCCGGCGCGGAAAGCGCGACATGATCGATATGCGACGGTTGGTCGTGCATGAAGACGAAGATCGCCGTGAGCCCCAGTCCGGCCTCGCTCGTCACATCGGCGCGGACGAACGCCGCGGTGCGGCCGCGGCGCAGCAATGTCACGCTTGCCGTCACCCGGCCGGCAAGGGGCCCGACGAATGAGACCTGAGCCGTTCTGAGCGGGGGCAGGTCGGGTGCCACGCGTTGGGCAGCCTGTAGCGCGAGCGCGTGCGACAGGCCGCCATAGGCGGTGCGCCCCTGCATCCAGCCCGGAGGAATCTCGAAGCACAGCCCGCCGGGCGTTTCGGTGGCGGCGTTCAATATGGCAGCAAGCGACATGGCACTGCGTTAAAGCGGTCCGCGATGCGATGGAATTGCCGACGGCGCACGATGGCGCCGCGCACGCAATTTCTGGACGATCGGCAGCGCGATGCTCCATGCGGCCCGAGCCAAAAAAATGGCGCGCCGAAGCGCGCCATTTCTTCAACGATGTGTGCCGAGTTTCAGCGGCAGCGGCGCTTGCTGTCGATTTCCTTGCCGATCAGCGCGCCAGCGGCGGCGCCCAGGATCGTGCCGGTGGCGCGGTCGCCGCGCGTATCGATCGCGCGGCCGGCCAGCGCACCGCCGACGCCGCCGACGATCAGGCCGGTCGTGCCGTTGGACTTGCGGCAATACATGCGGCCGTCGCGACCGCGCCATTCGCGATAGCTGCTATGACGCTTCTTTGCCGACGCGCCGTCGGTCGGGACGACGAAGCTGGCGGGTATCGCAAGCGAGGCGGCACCAATGGCGAGCATGAGAGTACGCATGACTATTTCCCTTTGATTTAGATCAATGACGCGTTGACAACGTGGGGAGTATCGCGCCGGTTGCATGAACCTCATACAACAATACAACCTGTTGAATCACAATGTTTCTTTTTTTGGGATGACGACATGGAAGACGTCGCACGACGCATCATCGATCGCCTCGGACTGGAGCCTCATCCCGAAGGCGGCTGGTTTCGGGAGACCTGGCGCGCCGATGCGGCGGTGGCCGGTGCCCGCGCGGCCGGCACCGCGATCCATTTCCTGCTCGAACATGGCCAGCGTTCGCATTGGCACCGGGTGGACGCGACCGAGATCTGGCTGTGGCATGCCGGCCATCCGCTCACGCTCTCGATCGCGGAAAGCGACACCGGCCCCGTGCGCGGCATCCGGCTGGGTGGCGATGTGCTGAACGGCGAAAACCCGCAGGGAATCGTGCCGGCGCATGCATGGCAGGCCGCGGAGGCCATGGACGGCTGGGCATTGGTGAGCTGCACGGTGACACCGGGTTTCGAATTTGCGGGTTTCGCGCTCGCGGCGCCGGACTGGGCGCCGGGGCGGCACTGATCGCTTCATCGCCGGTACAGGCGCATTGGCGCTGAATGGCGCGCGCAAGGAGACATGCCATGCGTCCGATCTGCGCCTTCGTTCTCGCTGCCTTTCTCACGCCCACTCTTCTCACGTCCACGCCGATCTTCGCCCAGGCTCCGGCACGGACCGAGATCATTCTCGCCGATTTCAGCTTCACGCCGGCATCGCTGCATCTGAAGGCGGGGCAGCCGGTGACGCTCCATTTCGTGAATCGCGGCTCGGGCGGGCATAATTTCGCCGCACCCGAATTCTTCGCCGGGGCGCGGATCGATCCCGCGAGCATGGCCGCCGTGAAGCGCGGCAAGGTCGAACTTGCCAAGGGGGCCAGCGCCGACGTGACGCTGGTACCGGCCAGGGGCCGTTACCCTGCGCACTGTTCGCATCTGTTGCACAGCGGCTTCGGAATGAAGGGCGATGTCGTCGTCGATTAGAGGCGTACTTTTTTCCCCGATTTCCCCGTTATCCACAGCCAGAAGGGGCTTTGCGCGACTCGGCATTCCATGAAAGCTTGTGTCTGCGGACGAGAGAGATCGGACGGCGACGGACGAAGCCTCCTCACCTGCAAGGCCACTGTGGATGCCGATTTTCCTTCGGGAATTGGGGCTGGAAACGGCGGTTCGGCGACGGACCAAGCGTCGGGATGCAAGCGCGAAAGTGCATGCGGAACGCGATTTGAGGATGGAGCCATCGGTGGTCTCCGCTTTCGGGTGGGGGCGCCAAACCGCCGAAGCGCGGGCGGCTGGCCCTTCGGGTCGTGCACGTCGGGTTCGGCAGCGTGGGGGCTGGCAGCGATGCCGGCCCCCATTTCGCATGCGCACGATCCGCAATCCTGAAAATTTCGAATCGCCGGGTGCTTGCACCTTACGAAAGATGCGCTAATCGCGCCGGGTCGTCCCACGACTCGGGCTGGTGCTTGGCCATCTGAAATGCCGCCGCACTTATCCCCGTTTTCCCCGTTATCCACAGGCTTGGAAGCCGATTTTCCGCTTGGTGCGACTCGGTTTTCATGACAGCTTTGTGACGTGGAAGAGAGAGTTCCGCGGGAAACCAAAGAAGCCTCGATCAACCACAAGCCGCTGTGAAAGCACAGGATTTTCTTCGGAAAGTGGCTGAGTGGAAGCAGATGGTAGGCGCCGGAAGCGGTGTAAACGAGCCGAAACGCAAGTGGAGGCGGCGCGACACCCCAAGAAGGAGCCGGTGAACGACCTGGAGGTTTCGGCTGAAGGGTGGAAAGCACCGACGCCTGAGCGAGAATGGATTGCCGCAAGGTTGAGACGTTCGCAAAGCTCGGCGCAGTGGGGGTTGGCAGCAATGCCAGCCCCCATTTTCGTTTGGGATGTGTGTGCTGTGTTGGCATTGCCTCGGAGGCGGACAGGAAACGCGATTTCCGCCGAACCGTTTGGGCTGAGCTTGTCGAAGCCCTGTCCTTGTTCGGCACTGGCGCAAAAGAAAAGCAGGGGTTGGCCTGCGGCCGACTTCGTCCCGGCAGGCCTAGTCCGAACGGTGCTGTTTGAGCCTTGAGGGCGACCAGTCGCTAAACCATCATCCCCTGAAGCAGCTTCGGCAGATCGCCCGATTCGCCGCGCGCCTCGGCCATGAAGCGTGCCTTGAGCGGCGGTATCCGCTGCACCGCGCCCAGCCCGAAGCGGCGGATCGCCGAAGCCGTGCGCCCCTTCAGCCCGAACAGCCGGGTCAATCCGTCGGTGGAGGCTGCGACCATGAAGGTATCGAGGCTGCGCCAGCGCTCATAGCGCGCAAGGATCTGCGCATCGCCCAGGTCGAGCCCTAGCCGCGCGCCCGCGACGATCACTTCGGCCAGTGCCGCGGCGTCGCGGAAACCGAGATTGAGCCCCTGGCCGGCGATCGGGTGGATGCCGTGCGCCGCATCGCCGACCAGTGCGAGCCGATCGCTCGTGATATGCGCGGCATGGTGGAAGCCGAGCGGGTAGCTCGATCGCGGCGCCGCGGGTGAGAGACGGCCGAGCAGACCGCCCATCTGTTTCTCCGCCTCGGCCAGGAAAGCGCGATCGGACAATTTGAGCATGCCCGCCGCATCCTTGCGCGCGACCGACCAGACGATCGCCGATCGTCCCAGCCCCGGCGTCGCCGACAGCATCGGCAGCAGCGCGAACGGTCCGGACGGATAGAAGATCTCATAGGCGACATTGCCGTGCGGCTTTTCGTGATCGAAGGCGGAGACGATCGCGACATGATCATATTGCCAGCGCGCGACATTGATCCCGGCTGCCTCGCGCATCGGCGAGTTGCGCCCTTCCGCCGCGACCAGCAGCGGCGCGGTGAGAACCCGCCCATCTTCCAGCACCACGGTCACGCCGTGCGGGCCG
>JASBTC010000381.1 GCA_030148625.1 Sphingobium sp.
GCCCGCAGTCCGAACCGCGCGGTCAGGCCGCTGGCCAAGCGCGCGGTCATATCGCGCAGTTCCGCCCAACGATATGCCGTGCCGACGCCAGAGAAAGCACGGCCGGCCCGATTGCGCTCGACCGCCTTGCACAGCAGATCCGCATAGGCCATTTGATCCTCCCGAAGTACCGCCCTCTCGTCTCGATCAGTCTAGGCGGGTCGCTGGCGCGACGCTGTCCCCGCGTCCGGTACGTCGTCGCCGCGTTACGCCACGAGCGACGGCAGACGTTGCCGGATGAGGCTCTCCGCTTCGCCGATGATGCGATCGATCAGCGCCTGCACCGTCGGCACGTCGTGGATCAGGCCGGCGACCATGCCGCAGCTCCACCCGCCGGCATCCATCTCGCCATCCTTGAATATGCGGGGATAGACGCCCGCCACTTCCGGTGCGATGTCGGCAAAGGTGATCGCGTCGCCCAGCGTCCGCTCCTTCTCCAGCAGCCGCTCGACGCCTGCATTGATCAGCACGCGCTCGGTATTGCGCAGCGGCCGCATGATCAGGCGCGTGTCCAGCTCGGTCGCGGCCAGGATCGCATCCTTCACATTCTGGTGCACCGGCGCTTCCTGGGTCGCGACGAAGCGCGTGCCCATGTTCACGCCATCGGCACCCATCGCCAACGCCGCGACCAGCTGCGAACCCGTCGCCACGCCGCCCGATGCGACGAATGGCACGCTCAGCGCCTCGGCGGCGCGCGGCAGCAGGATCCAGTTGCCGACATCGTCCTCGCCCGGGTGCCCCCCGCATTCGAAGCCATCGACGCTCATCGCATCGACACCCATTGTCTCCGCCTTCAACGCGTGGCGGACCGAGGTGCATTTGTGGATGACGGTGATGCCGTTCTCTTTCAGGGCCGGCATCCACTTAGCCGGATTGCCGGCGGTCTCGACGATCTTGACCCCGCCCTTGATCACCGCATCGACGAGGCCCGGATAGTCGGGTGGCGTGACGGACGGCAGGAAGGTGAGGTTCACGGCAAAAGGCTTGTCGGTCATCGCACGGCACCGCGCGATCTCGTTGGCCAACTTTTCGCCCGTGCCCTGCGTCAATCCGGTGATGATGCCCAAGCCGCCGGCATTGGATACGGCAGCCGCGATCTCGGCATAGCCGACATAATGCATGCCCCCCTGAATGACCGGATGCTCTATCCCGAACAACTCGGTGATCCGCGTCTTGATGGGCATTTGGATGTTCCTTTCTATGGCTTGCGCGCAGGTGCCAAGTCGGCATCAGAACCGCTCGCCGACCCATTCCTCGCTTTTGATCCACAGCGCGCGGGCGCGTTCTGGATCGAGGGCATAGGCGCGCACGCCTTCGCTCACCGGCGTGATAGGCTGATCGTCAGGGACGATCCGGCCAACATGGCAGTTCTCGCAATATTGCGCGCCGACCAGTTCGCCGGGCGCAGTGACGGCAGCCCATATCGACGTCGCCGCGCCCTGCGGGATCGTCTTCCACTCGAACGGATCGCCGCCAGTCGCTTCCTGATACGCAGTCATCTCATCGACCAGCCTGTCGAGCGCACCATCCTCGAAATGGCGAACCAACTCGGTCTGGATGCTGCCGGGATGCACGGCGGCGGCACGGACGCCGCGATCCTTGTGCCTGGAATCGAACTCGACGACAAACTGCACATTCGCAGTCTTCGATCGGCCATAGGCAAGGCCCGCCTTGTAAGGGGTGCGCTCGAAATTCGGATCGTCCAGGTCCGGCTCGCCATAGCGATGGCCGGACGAGGCAAGCTCGACCACGCGCCCGCCCTCATGGATCAGCGGCGCGATTCGATTGATGAACAGGAAGTGGCCGAGATGATTGGTCGCCAGTTGCGTTTCGAACCCATCGATCGTCAGCCCGAACGGCGTCGCCATAACTCCGGCATTGGCGATGACGATATCAATCGGGGCCCCCACCGCGTTCAGCCGATCCGTGGCGGCGCGCACGCTGGAGAAGGACGCAAGGTCCATCTCCATGAGCGTAAAGCTGCCCCCTCCCTTTGCGGCCGCTTCGCGGACAATGGCGGTCGCAGTCTCCGCTTTCGCGACATTGCGGACCGTGCCGATCACATCCGCGCCATGCGCGACCAGTGCGCGCGCCGTCTCGATTCCCAACCCCGCCGAAGTGCCGGTGACGATCGCGCGCTTGCCCGACAGGTCGATGCCGGCAAGCACGTCGTCGGTGGTCGATTTCGCTCCCAAACCCTGCGCCACCGCGACTCTCCCACTCGATTTGCTCGATGGCAGCACGGCCGGCTGCCCCCGACCTTTTGGGTTAGAGGGCGCGCGGGGGACAACCGCATATAACTTGTCGAAACGGATGAGCGCCCGTCACATGTCAGCCGTGCAGGCCTCGCTCAGCGAAGCGTCACGACCAGCTTTCCCTTGACGGATCGCCGGCCAAGATCGGAGAAGGCGCGCCGCGCTTCCGCGAAGGAGTAGCGACGATCGATCGCCGGCCGCACCCGGCCCTGCTCGTACAGGTTCAGCAATTCCCTTGCGCCGCGCTGATAAGCGGCGGGATCGCGCACGGCCCACTCGCCATAAAAGACCCCGATGGCTTGCGCGCTATTGAGCAGCAGAAGGTTGAGCGGGATGGATGGAATGGCCCCCGTCGCAAAGCCCACCACCAGATACCGCCCGCCCCACGCGATCGCGCGCAAGGCGGGTTCGGCATAGCCGCCGCCCACCGCATCGAATACAATGTCGACCCCTGCGCCACCCGTTGCCTGCTTCAGCCGCTGCGTCAACGCGCGCTGGCTGTCGCGATCCGTCGGCGCGTCACCATAGACGATCCCGCCCTGCGCACCGCGCGCCAGACAAAAATCGACTTTCTCCTGTGTCGAGCAAGCAGCGATCGCCCGCGCGCCGAGCGTCAGCGCCAGGTCGAGCGCCGCGATGCCGACCCCGCCCGACGCGCCCAGAACCAGCACCGTCTCGCCCGCCATCAACTGCGCGCGATCGGTCAACGCGTGATAGCTTGTGCCATAAGTCGTGATAAACGCGGCGCCCTGATCGAACGGCATCGCATCCGGAATGCGAACGACCCGATCACTTTCGACGCCGACCTGTTCGGCCAATCCACCCCAGCCGATATTGGCCAGCACGCGGTCGCCGGCTGCGACATGCGTCACGTCCGCCCCGACCGACTGCACAATCCCGGCAATCTCTCCGCCAGGCGCAAAGGGTCGATCCGGCGACTGTTGATATTTGCCCGCAATCAGCAACAGATCGGGAAAGTTCACGCCGCAGGCATGCACTTCCACGATCGCCTGCCCTGGCACCGGCGACGGTGGCGCCACATCGTCGAGCGCCAGCGTCTCCGGACCACCCGGCGCATGGCTTAGCCACGCCTGCATCTCAGCACCCGCGGGCCTTTCGGTCGGCGCGCACCTGCTGATGCAGCTCTGCATATTTGGACATTTCGAGATGCGCGATGGTGCGGTTGTGCACTTCGTCGGGGCCGTCGGCCAAGCGCAGCGTGCGTTCATGTGCCCAGGCGCGCGCCAACCCCAGATCATCGCCGACCCCACCCCCGCCATGCGCCTGGATCGCGTCGTCCAGCACCTTCAACGCCATGCGCGGGGCCTGGATCTTAATCATCGCGATCTCGAGCCGCGCTGCCTTGTTGCCGGCGCGATCCATCATGTCCGCGGCCTTGAGGCAAAGCAAGCGGGTCATGTCCAGCTCGATCCGCGCGTGCGAGATGCGCTCCTCCCAGACCGAATGCTCCGCGATGTACTTACCGAACACCTTGCGGCTCATCAGCCGCTTGACCATCTGCTCCAGGCCGCGCTCGGCGGACCCGATGCTGCGCATGCAATGATGAATGCGCCCCGGCCCGAGCCGTCCCTGGGCGACTTCGAACCCCCGGCCCTCGCCCAGCACCAGCGATTCCTCGACCGGTACGCGGACATTTTCCAACGCCACTTCGAAATGGCCATGCGGCGCGCGATCATAGCCATAGACGGTCAGCGGCCGCACCAGCCGCAGGCCGGGCGTGTTCATCGGGACCAGCACCATGCTTTGCTGCGAATGCGTCGGCGCGTCGGGATCGGTCTTGCCCATCACGATCACGACCTCGCAACGCGGATCGCCGATCCCCGATGTCCACCATTTGCGGCCATTGATCACATAATGATCGCCAACGCGCTCGATGCGGGTCTGGATGTTGGTCGCGTCGGACGAGGCGATCCCCGGCTCGGTCATCAGAAACGCCGAACGCGTGTCGCCGTTCATCAGCGGGCGCAGCCAGCGTTCCTTCTGCTCGAGCGTGCCGTAGCGCAGCAGCAGCTCCATATTGCCGCTGTCTGGAAACTGGCAATTGAATACCTCCGACGCGATCGGCGAACGCCCCAGAATCTCGGCGATCGGCGCATATTCAAGGTTGGTG
>JASBTC010000383.1 GCA_030148625.1 Sphingobium sp.
CTGCTGCTCGACCGGGCGATCGAGGTGCGCGGCCGAAACCAGCGCGCAGAGATTGTCGTATCCCGCCTCGTCCTGCGCATAGAGCGCCAGCCAGTCGAAAATCGGTTCGACGCCATCGGGCATGTCGGGCCGAGCGACGCACAGCATCGCGCCGATGATCGGCTGCACGCCCGTGCCCTTGCATGCATCGGAATAGGCCATTGCGGCATAAAGGCCGTTGCGATCGGTCAGTGCGGCGGCCGGAAAGCCGAGTTCACGCGCGCGCTTCGCGATCGCCTTGGGTTCGATCGCCCCTTCCAGCATCGTGTAGGAGGAAAAGATGCGCAGGGGGACGAACGGGGTGTGAGCCATGGGTCAGCTTAACCACGCCAGCGCGATTCGGAAAACCGCCAACTCCCCCGAACCGGGATTACAGCAGCGCCTCTATGTCTTTTTCCAATGATTCCGGCTTGTCGGTCGGCGCGTAGCGCTTCACCGGCTTGCCGTCGCGACCGACGAGGAACTTGGTGAAGTTCCATTTGATCGCCTTGCTGCCCATCAGCCCCGGCCTGGCGGCCTTGAGATAGTCGTAAAGCGGGTCCGCGCCCGAACCGTTGACCTCGATCTTGGCCATCAGCGGAAAGCTGACATCATAGGTCAGCGAACAGAAATTCGCGATCTCCTCGGCATTTCCGGGCTCCTGGCCACCGAACTGGTTGCAGGGAAAGGCCAGTATCTCGAACCCACGGTCGCGATATTTGCGATACAGCGCTTCCAGCCCGGCATATTGCGGGGTGAAACCGCATTTCGACGCGACATTGACGATCAGCAGGACCTTGCCTGCATAATCCGCCAACGCCTTTTCGGCGCCGCCGGGCAAAGCGACGGTAAAATCGGCAACTCCGGTCATTGCGTCTTCCTTGGCCTGTAGGTGAAATCGAATGCGGGCGACCAGTTCTTGCCGCCGTCGCGCGAATCCTCGCCGATCTGGCGAACCGTCCCGCGCTCGGGATAAAAGGTCATGCGCTGCAGAAAATCCTTCTCCGGCCCCTGGCGGCTCCGCCACAACCCGGTCAGCACCATCCTGCCATTCTCCAGCCCGCCCGCGAACTCCACCCGCGCGCCCGACGAATCGATCCAGCTCTGCTTCCACACCCTGTCGCGCTGATCATAGCTGTTGAGGCTGCCGCCGCTCAGCATGGTGAAGGGCTGCCAATTCTCGCGGATGCCGCAGCCATTATAGACCGGCTCGATCGTGCTGCCGCCGAGCATCTCGTCGGGCCTGGCGGTGTTGAACACCGACCATTCGCCGATCCAGAAATCGAACTGGCGATATTCGGCCGCGGTGCAATTGGCGGGAAGGCTGGCGGGTGGGACCGGCGGGGGCATTTGCGCGCTTGCCGTACCACCCAGCATCGCCGCGCCCAGGATCATCCGCCGCATTGCCCCTCTCCCTATTCGAGCCTGCCCTCATGCAAGCGCACCACCCGGTCCATGCGGGCGGCCAGACGCTCATTGTGCGTGGCAACCAGCGCCGCCGAACCCTCGCCACGGACAAGCGCCAGGAATTCCGCGAACACCACCTCCGCCGTGGCTTCGTCCAGATTGCCGGTCGGCTCGTCCGCCAGCACCAGCGCCGGCCGGTTGGCCAGCGCACGCGCCACCGCGACACGTTGCTGCTCGCCGCCCGACAATTGGCTCGGCCGGTGAGTCAGGCGGTGGCCCAGCCCCAGCGACGTCAGCAACGCCTTTGCCCGCACCTGCGCATCCGCGGTCTCGGCGCCGTGAATCAATTGCGGCAGCACGACATTCTCGGTCGCGTCGAAATCGGGCAGCAGATGGTGGAATTGATAGACGAAACCCAGCGCGTCACGCCGCAATGTCGTCCGTCCATCGGCATCGAGCCGCGACGCTTCCTCACCCTTGATCTGGATCGAGCCCTCGAAGCCGCCTTCGAGCAGACCGACCGCCTGGAGCAGAGTCGACTTGCCGGATCCCGACGGCCCGAGCAGCGCGACGATCTCGCCCGGCGAGACATGCAGGTCGATGCCGCGCAGGACCTCGATCGTCACATCACCCTGGACGAAGCTGCGGCGCAGGCCCTGCGTGGCGAGAATGTCACTCATAGCGCAGCACCTGTACCGGATCGGTGCTCGCCGCCTTGAACGCGGGATAGAGCGTCGCGAGGAAACTGAAGAGCAAGGCCATCGCACAGATGCCGATCACCTCGAACGGATCGGTCTTGGACGGCAGCTCGGTCAGGAAACGGATCGAGGGGTCCCACAGATTCTGCCCGGTCACGAACTGGATGAAATTCACCACCGACTGGCGGAAGAACAGGAAGATGAAGCCGAGCACGATCCCGGCAATTATGCCGAGCGATGCGATCGTCACGCCCACGGTCACGAAGATCTTGATCAGCCCGCGCCGCGTCGCCCCCATCGTCCGCAGGATCGCGATATCGCGGTTCTTGGCGCGCACCAGCATGATCAGCGACGACAGGATGTTGAAGACCGCGACCAGGATGATGATCGAAAGCACGACGAACATCGCGACCCGCTCGACCGCCAGCGCTTCGAAAAGCTGGGAATTCATCGTCCGCCAGTCGGAAACGACCGCCCTGCCCGCCACTTTCTGTCCGAGCGGCGCCAGGATCTGGCCGACGCGGTCGGGATCGACCGTCTCGACCTCGATCATGCCCACCTGATCGCCCATCAGCAGCAGCAACTGGGCATTCTCCATCGGCATGATCACGAACGCCTTGTCGTAATCATAGACGCCCACCTCGAAGATCGCGGCGACGCGATAGGCGACGATGCGCGGCACCGATCCGAACGGTGTCGTCTGACCCTGCGGGCTGATCAGGCTGATCTGGCTGCCGACCTGGACGCCGAGCTGCTCGGCCAGTCGCGCACCGATCGCGACATTGTCGTTGCCCGGCTGCAATTCGCGCAGATTGCCGCGCAATACGTTGCCGGCGATGATCGGATTGCCGTTGATGTCGGGCAGCGTCATGCCACGGACGATCACGCCTTCGACCCGCCCCTCCGAGCTCGCCATCAAAGGCTGCTCGATCAGCGGCGTGGCGGCGACGACACCCGGCGTGCGTTTCGCTTCGGCCAGCACGTTGCGCCAGTCGGGCAGCCGCCCGCCATAGCCCTGGACGACGGCATGGCCGTTCAAACCGACGATCTTGTCGAACAGTTCGGCACGGAAACCGTTCATCACACTCATCACGATGATCAGTGCGGCAACGCCGAGCATCACCGCGAACAGGCTGATCCCGGCGACGAGGAAGATGAACCCCTCGCCCTTTCCTGGAAGCAGATAGCGTTTTGCGATCATCCGCTCGTAGCGGGAAAGGATCATTCGGCTGGATCCTGATAGGTCGACGGCATAATGTCCGTCTAGGCATGGGCGACGGTGCTGGCAACCGGAACTGCCGTGTTGCCAAATGACAACAGCATCGACTCAATCGTTCAGCCCTATCGATTCCCTTCATGACAAGGCGATGACGTTTGCGTAGCGTTAATGTGCTGAACGCAGGCAAAGGCCGTGGTTCGGGGAGTGGGCTTCGCCCGGCGATGACGATGAAGGGACCGGCATCGCCAGCGTGCTGAAGTCAAATCCAAGGGGGCTGACGAGCATTCGTCACGCGGGTGCCCGGATCGGAAACGGTCCGGGCACTTGCCGTTTCAGGCCATTGCGCATCCTCTTGAAACCCGCGACGCCCCTCCTAACTCACTCATATCCGGTGCCGATCCGGGCCGGATGCCCCGAAGTGCCGCCATGGCGGGCTTCGTGCGCTCGAAAATGCTCAATGGAGATTTTTGACATGAGGACCTTTGATTTCACCCCCTATCGCCGTTCCACCGTCGGTTTCGATCGGCTGTTCGATCTGCTCGAGAATAATGCGCGCCAGGCGCAGGGCGACAATTACCCGCCCTTCGACCTCGAGCGCCGCGGCGAGGACCGGTATCGCATCACGCTCGCCGTCGCCGGCTTCAAACGCGACGAGATCGAGATCACCGCGCAGCAGAATCTGTTGCTCGTCACGGGCAAGAAGGACGCATCCGAGCAGGATCGCAGCCAGTTCCTGCATATCGGCATCGCCAATCGCAGCTTCGAACGCCGTTTCGAGCTGGCCGACTTCGTCCGCGTCGAGGATGCGAATCTGGCCGATGGCCTGCTGACCATCGACCTGCTGCGCGAGATTCCCGAAGCGATGAAACCGCAGAAGATCGCGATCGGCGCCGCGCCGGCGATCGACAGCGCCGCCGTCGAGTCCATCGAGGACGCCCGCAAAGCCGCCTGATCGCGAAAACCTGTCATCCGAAGCGCCCGGGCCGACGCCGGCCCGGGCGTATTTCCGGGTGGCGGGTTCACCAATTCGAAAAAGAAAGGAGCAGCCGGACACAAACGCGTCCGGCTGCCCAAAAGCACCTCGGATTGCCACCGATGCGGAAAGGTGCGGCCCGGGTCGCAAATAGGCCACGTTTCCGGTCAATCGGCTGTTTCGGCGATCTCCGATAACAGGGTGCTATCCAGAATCTTGATCCGCCCGCCGTCGAGCGCGATCACGCCCGAATCCGACCAAGCGCCGAGCTGGCGATTGATCTGCTCGCGCGACATGCCCGCGAACATGCCCAGTTCGCCCTGACTGAGATCGAGGCGCAGCCGTCCGTCGGTCGAGCCGTCCAGGGTGAGCCGGCGCAGGAAGCGCGCTAACCGCGGACCGGAGGTGAAAGCGCGGTCGCTCTCGATCGTGCTGTTGGCCTGGCGCAGCCGCCGCGCAAGCTCGCGCAGGATCCGGAGGCCCATGCCGCTATGCTGGGCGATGATCGCCTCGAATGCGGCGCGCGAGAGTTTGAGGCCCTGAACCGGCTCGAGCGCGGTCACCGTCGCGGTGCGCTCGCCACCGTCGAGCAGCGCGATCTCCCCGATCACCGAACCGGGTTCGGCATAATCGAGAATGATCTCACGGCCGTTGCTCGACACCATTGAGATGCGCGCCGTGCCGGTCAGCAGGATGACGAGCGAATCCCCCTCGTCGCCCTGACGCATGATCTCCTTGCCCTTGGTATAGGCCTGGAGCGTTCCGTGCAGGATGATCGCGGCAAGCTCTTCTTCGCTGCATGACGCGAAAAGCGAATGCTCGGGCAGCAAGGCGGCGAGTTGTTCGGGTTTCATGTGCGTTCCCTTCCGGCGTGGATGCTTTCCGATTCGCCGTCCGCACCCGGATGACGCATCCGGCGCGATCAGGGTGTGACGGCGGTCACAGGTGACGAAAGACCTTCGATTTCGACATGTGCGCTGATAGACTGATGCACATGGGCGACGTCATCAACCTGAGATCCGCGCGCAAGGCCAAGGCCCGCGCGACGGCCGCGACGCAGGCCGCCGCGAACCGCGCGAAATTCGGGCGCACCAAGGCGGAAAAGACGGCGGACGCGCAGGAAAAGAACCGCGCCGAGCGGCTGCTCGACGGCGCAAGACGCGAAGACTGAGGTCGGCCCGCCGGACCGGTGGATCAGACCAGGCGCGACTGTTTCAGTGCGGCCTCGATGAAGCTCGCGAACAGCGGATGCGGCGCGAACGGCTTGCTCTTGAGCTCGGGGTGGAACTGCACGCCGACGAACCAGGGATGATCGGGCCGCTCGACGATCTCCGGCAGCGCGCCGTCCGGCGACATGCCCGAAAAGACCAGACCGCCCTTTTCCAGCGGATCGCGGTAATGGACGTTCACTTCGTAGCGGTGACGATGGCGCTCGCTGATCTCGGATGTGCCGTAGATGCTTGCGACATGGCTGTTGCCCGTAAGCATCGCGGGATAGGCGCCGAGCCGCATCGTGCCGCCCAGATCACCGCCTGCCTCGCGCTTCTGCAGGCCCTCGGCAGTCATCCATTCGGTGATCAGGCCGACCACGGGCTCGTCGGTCGGGCCGAATTCGGTGGTCGATGCCGCGGCGATGCCCGCGGTGTTCCGCGCGCCTTCGATGCAGGCCATCTGCATGCCCAGGCAGATCCCGAAAAAGGGCACGTTCTTTTCGCGCGCGAAGCGGACGCTGGCGATCTTGCCTTCCGATCCGCGCTCGCCAAAGCCGCCGGGCACGAGGATCGCATGCATCGGCTCGAGCATCGCGGCGATATCGCCCTCGCTCTGCTCGAACAGCTCGGCGTCGAGCCACTTGATGTTGACCTTCACCCGGTTGGCGATGCCGCCATGGACGAGCGCTTCGTTGAGCGACTTATAGGCGTCCGCCAGGCCGACATATTTGCCGACGACGCCGATCGTGACCTCTCCCTCCGGATTGTGGAGCCGGTCCATGATATCGTCCCAGCGCGCGA
>JASBTC010000390.1 GCA_030148625.1 Sphingobium sp.
GGCGAAGGGATCGAGCTTGGTCGTCATGGTCGGGTTCCTTTCATTGGGTCCGACGATATGACGAGCCAGGATCGGCGCGTGTGACATTGCGCGAGAAAAATATCGAAGGGCGCTGCCGATGCCCTGTCGCGGTCACGTCCAGCCGTGCGCCAGGATGCGCGCGACCACCGCATCGACGTCCAGCGCGCTGCTGTCGATCCGCAGCCCGATATGCGGCCTTGTGTCGGCAACCGCGTCGGCGAGGATCTCGGGTGGGAAATCGGGGCCGTAGCCGGTCTTCGCGCGGGCCCGGTCGCGCGCGGCGAGCGTGCGCGCATCGGGCGCCAGCACCACCACGCGCGGCGCGAGATCGGCAAGCCTGGCCGTGACCGCGGCGAGATCGGGGCCGAGAATGATATCCTGATAGACGACGGCGAAACCCGCGCCGCGATAGTGCCGCGCAGCGTCGCAGGCGAGCGCGTGGCGCAGATCGAGCTGGCGGCGGGCTTCCTCGTCCAGTTCCGGCCCCATGGCGACCGCGCCGTTCACGATCATCCGGCGGAACAGATCGCCGCGCAGATGCACCGATTTCGGCAGGGCTTCCGCCAGCGCCTGGGCGACGGTGGATTTGCCCGCCGCCATAGCGCCGGTGATGACGAAGAGCGGCGGAGTCTCGGTCATGGCGGATCTTATAGCGGCCTGGGCGGGCCGCCTACCAGTAGATGCGGACGCTCAGCGCGCCATTGATGCCTTCGCCGATATTGCTCTGTCCCCAATATTTCTTGTTGAAGAGATTGTTGACGTTGCCGGTGAAGGCGACACGGCGCTCGCCGATCAGCGTTTCGTACTGGAAACCGAGATTGGCGATCGTGCGCGAGGGGATATAGAGCGTGTTGAAATCGCTGGTCGGCGCCTTGCCGAAATAGCGGACATTGCCGTGGACGCTGAGGCCCTTCAGGCCGGGGATGTGATATTCGGCATTGCCGACCACCTGCCATCTTGCCGCCTGTTCGGGAATATTGCCGCGGATCGCTTCATTGCCTGCTGAAACATTGCGGATGCTGGGGTCGAGATAGACCGCGCCGAGCCCGACCCTGAGCAGATCATTGACGCGGTAGCTGCCGATCGCTTCCAGCCCCTTGTAGACGGTCAGACCGTCCTGGGTCAGGTAGCGCCTGTTGTCGATCATCTGATCGATCTGGTTGGCGCGTTCGACGCGGAAGCCCGCCGCGGTGAAGCTGATCCCCCGATGCTCGTATTTCAGGCCGACCTCATATTGCTTGCTGACGGTCGCCTTCAGGATCTCGCCGAAATTGGCATATTCGCCGCCGACACGCGATCCGCCCTCCATCGATTCGACATAGCTGCCATAAAGGCTGACATGATCGGCGGGCTTGAAGATGAGCGCGAAGGTGGGCGTCACCGCCGATGTGCGATAGCCTGAATCGGCCGCGGGATCGCCGTCCAGATCGAGCAGCTCGTAGCGTGTGTAGCGGGCGCCCAAGATCGCCTGGACATGATCGCCGATATAGAGCGTGTCGCTCAGAAAAGCCGCGCGCTGCTGCTCTTCGGAGGGAGAACCGGCGGTGCTGAACCCGATATCGCGCGTGACGAGAAAATCCTGCCGCCGGTAGATATTGCCGTTGAAATCATTGCTCCAATAATAATCGTCAATGCCGAAGGCTGCCTTGCTGATCTGGAGGGACAGGCCGGCGACGATCGCATGGCGGACGGGGCCGGTCTCGAATTCGCCCTGCAGCATCGTCTGCGCGAAATGGTTTCGATCGAGTTCGGCGAAATTATAGGCATAGCCTTCGTAGTCGCCGGTTTCGTCGAGCATATAGACGAACATCTTGTTCGAGCGGTGACGCTTGCTCGTATAGCCATAGGTCAGGCTGGCCGACCAGCCTTGCGCGAACGCCCAGTCGAGGCCGGTCGCGGTCGACAGCGTGTTCGATTTGTAGAAGCTGTTGTCGATGTTGAGATCGCCATATTTGTAAGTCGGCCGGGGCAGCGCCGTGCCCGAATAGCTGCTCCAGTAGATCTGGAGCGGTTCGTGTTTGAGGTTGCTGTCCTCATAATTGGCGGTGGCATGCCATTTGAGTGTCGGGCTGAACGCATATTCGAGCGCGAGCGAACCCACCCAGCGATTGACCCCGGCCTGATTATAGGCGGTGCCCTTTTCTCCGGCCACGTTGACTCGATAGCCGAAGCTGCCGTCCCGATTGAGCGGTCCACCGGCATCGACATGGCCGTAGAACACGCTGTTGGTGCGATAGCCGATTTCGGTGGTGAGCAAGGGTTCGGCCGTCGGCCGTTTGGTCTTGTAGCTGATCACGCCGCCGGGCGATCCAAAGCCGTACATGAAACCCGAAAGCCCCTTGAGCGCCTCGACGGTCGCCACGGATTCCAGGGGATAGTCACCGCCCCAGTAGAGGAGCAGCGGGATGTTATCGACATAATAGTTGCGTACGCCCAGGCCGCGGATCTGCGTGCCCCACCAATTGGTCGTGCCCGCCGTCGCGAAGGAGGAGACCGAAGGGTCGTTCGCGAATATCTGGGCGATCGTCGTCGCCTGGCGCATGGAGATATCGTCGGCATCGATGACGGTGACGGAGAAGGGGGTGTCGAGCAGCGTCTTGTTGCCCAGTGCGCCGCTGCTGGTGGCGATATTCTGTCCCTGATCGGGTGCGATGCCGGTCACGATGATGTCAGACGCGGTCTTGTCGGTGTCCGCCGGGCTCTCATCGCTCGCCGCCCGCGCGGCATGGGCGGTCATCAGGCCGGCGATCGCCGACACGCCGATCAGCAGGCGGTTACGCATCAACATCATCGGACACTCCAGCATTGCGCATCGCCACCGGAAGCGCGGGCTGGCCCGATAGGCTTATATGATAATGCGAGTCAATTGCATATATAGGCGCTGCCGTCAGGTGAGCCTCGCGGCAAGCCAGGCGACGAGGCCGAGCGCGCTGCCGATGAGGGCGAAGGCGGGCAGCGTGCGGGCGCGATAATGGAGCGTCAGCACGACCAGGCCAGCCGAGGCGCCGAGCAACCCCACCCATTCGACCAGCGCGAAGCGCCAATTGGGCGCGCCCAGCGCCGCGACGAGCGACAGTGCGATGAGCAGCCAGCCGGCGGGCCGCAGCCAGCGTGCCCGGATCGCGAACGCGGCCTGGCGGGCATGGCGATCCATGGACAGGCCGGTCAGCGCCATCCCGCCGAACGCGAGCGAGAATGATGCGAGCGCGCTCATGCCATGGCCGCTTGGCTGCGCCGGCGTGGAACGGGTGGCTTGTGGATCGCGACCTTGCGCGCGATCGTCGCGAAGAACGCTGCCAGCGCAAACATCATCAGGTCGAAGCCCAGGAACAGCCAGTCGCCCGCCATGGCCGCCCGCCACAGGCCGCGTCCGGTCAGGACGAAGGATGCGATAGGCAGCAGGCCGGCGCCGAGCGCGGCGAGACCGAATGCCTCGATCCAGGCACGCCGCGGCGGGCGGACAAAGGCGAAGACGATCGTGGCCCCCCAGGTCCAGAAAAACACCCCGACCTCCGCCGCATCGCGCCCGGCAAGGCCGAACGGCAGCAGCCGATTGCCCCAGAAAAAGGCCAGGGTTGCGATCGGCAGGCCGGCGATCGCGCCGATATTGAGCCGCGCCACCAGCCTGTGGCCCAATCCGCTCGCGCCCTTGCGTGCCTCGATCCACAGCACCAGTCCGGTCGCGATCGTGCCGGCAAGGGCGAGCCCGCACAGGACATAGAGCCAGCGGCTGACCCAAGGCGCGAACCGTCCCATATGCAGTCCGTACAGCACGTCATGGGTCAGCCGTGCGGGCCGCGCCTCGGTATATTGGCCGATGACCTTGCCCGTCGCACCGTCGAAGCTGATCGTGGTCGCGGCATAAGCGAGCTGGTCGCCGTCGTGCCTGCTGACCGTCACCACCGCATTCGCATCGCCGGGATTGGCGATGCTGACCCGCCCGATCCGCCCGCCCGCGAAGCGCCGTTCGGCTTCGTCCAGCATCGCGCCGATCGGCGCGAGCCTGGCCGGCTTGCCCGCGGCCTCGCGGCTGATCAGGCCCGGTGACATCTCGGCAAAGGCGGCGGCGAGATCGTCGCCATAATTCGCCGTCAGTCCCCAAGGCATGGTGAGCGTGATCAATGTGACGATACCGGTCACGGTGATCATCAGGTGGAAGGGGAGGGCGAGCACGCCCAGCACATTATGCGCGTCGAGCCAGCTTCTCTTGCCCTTGCCGGGGCGCAGCGTGAAGATGTCCTTGAAGATGCGGGCATGGACGATGATGCCGGTGATCACCGCGATCAGCATCAGCATCGCCGCGGCGGAGGCGAGAACGCGTCCCCAAGGATAGGGAAGCTGCAGCTCGAAATGGAAGCGGTAGAAGAATTCGCCGCCCAGCGTGGCGCGGATCGCGTCGGGGCTGCCGGTCAGGGGATCGAGCGCGATATCCCGATAGCCGAGCGGTGCGGTCATATCGTCGAAGACCGCCTGGACCGTTGCGCCGCGATCGTCGGGCGCGGTCAGATACCAGCCGGCGGCCTTGGGATGGCTGCGTTCGAGCCATGTGATCGCGGCTTCGATCGCCTTGGCGGGCGGTGCGGTCCCGGCCACTTCGGGGCGCATCCAGCCGCTGATCTCCGACCGGAACATCGTGACGGTGCCGCTCAGAACGATCGCGAACAGGATCCAGCCGAGCAGCAGGCCCGACCATGTGTGCAGGCCGGACATCGACTGCCGGAAACCCGCGCTCATGCCGGCCGACCCAACAGCCACGCGATACAGCCGAGCAGCGCAGCCAATCCGACGATGTCGGCAATGGCCCGCCAGGCGCGCTGCGCGGCGAACGCCCAGATCGCGGCGGCAGGCATGACCAGGATCGCGGCGAGCGAAGCTGCGGTCGTCGCCTCGGCCCGGCTCAGCGGCAGGCCGCGTGCCAGGGCGAAGGCGGCCGCGCTGGCCAGGAGATAGCCGCCCAGCGACGCGCTGAATATGCGAGTGGCGATCGCGAGACGTGCACGCGTCGCCGGGGAATCGAAAGAGCGGGTGGGGCGATCCATGCCTCTCCCTATTCGCTATTGAGACTGATTTTCAACGGTGATCGCATTGGCGACCGGAAGGGTCGATTCGAGGCGATCGCCGGTGCATTGTCGAGATGATATGCCGGTCAGGCTTGCGGTGTGGGCGATCAACTATAACCTGAAAATGCCGTCGGCGAAGTCCATGATCAACATCGTGAGGCTTTGGGTTTTGTGGTTGTAATCGTTCAGTCGTCATTGCCGGAAATTGTGACAGAATACTGCGTTCATGATCTATATGTATTTGCCGAAAGATCACCAGTTTCGTGCGATATTCGATCGGGCCATCGGCAACATGCCTTCGCAAAATTCATCTTTGTTGTAGCGCTTTACATTCATTTTCCGTTCATTGCGAATGCGGTTCATTACGCACCGGGAACGGAGCACGCCGAGTATGGCGGCTCCCTGTTGTTCCCCTGTTTGCTTAAAAAGGTAGCGTATCATGAAACCAGTATCCCTGCTTGCGGCCGCGCTTGTCGTTTCCGGCGTCGCCGCCTCTACCCCCGCATTCGCACAATCCGATGAAAGCTGGACCGGCGGTTATGTCGGCGTCCAGGGCGGCTATCGTTTCCAGCCGAACGACAAGAATGAAAAGATCGAGTTCGACACCAATCTCGACGGCAAGTTCGGCGACACTGTCTCGACCGCCGCGGCGCCCACGACCAACATCTTCTCGCCGGGCTTTTGCGGCGGCAAGGCCAAGGGCAGGGCGCCCAAGGATGGCTGCTCGGACGACAAGAACAAGATCGATTG
Organism: Sphingobium sp.; assembly: GCA_030148625.1. Next base: position 5,832 of record JASBTC010000390.1, read on the forward strand.
GGGCGTCCACGCCGGTTACGACGTCCAGATGGGCAGCCTCGTGCTGGGTGCCGTGGCCGAATTCAACATGTCGAACATCCGCGACAGCGTCTCGGCGTTCAGCACCGGCCCCGATAGCTATGTCATGACGCGCAAGCTCGGCAAGAATGCCGGTCTGCGTCTGCGCGCCGGTTTCGCGACGGGTGACACCCTGTTCTTCGTCACGGGCGGCGGCGCCTGGGCCAAGATCAAGAACCGTTTCGAGACCACCAACACCGGCGTTGCCGGTGCTCCGACCTACACGACCAACGGCAATGACGATGCCTGGGGTTACAAGCTGGGCGGCGGTGTCGAGCAGCGTCTCGGCGGCGGGCTCTCGGTTGGTCTCCAATATATCTACACCAGCCTGAAGGATGACGGTTATCGCGTGAATGCGGCGGGCGGCGCTGCAGGCAACGCCTTTATCCGCAATGGTGCGAAGGGCACCGACTTCCGCCGTACCGGTGAGCGGTTCAACTCGTCGGCGGTCTCCGCCACGGTCAATTATCGCTTCTGACCGACGCGCTGCAGTTTCTGTCGGGTGAATGCCTGACCGGAATTTGCGGAAAGCGACGAAGCCGAGGGCGCTGAACGATCTAAGCCGGTCGTTCAGCGCTTTCGCTAATCGGCTGTGGCGAGTTCATCCTGCCCTGATCGCGATGGCCGAGTGATCCTCGTTGGTCGGAATCGGCATGCCTGTGGCCTTGCGTTCGGAATAGCGGTCGACCAGTTGACCGGCATGCGGCCGCATCAGCACGGTGAAGCGCACCAACTCCTCCATCACGTCGACGATCCGGTCGTAATAGCTTGATGGCCGCATCCGGCCCGCTGCGTCGAATTCCTTATAGGCCGTGGCGATCGAGGACTGGTTGGGGATGGTGAACATCCGCATCCAGCGGCCGAGCAGGCGCAGTGTGTTGACCGCATTGAAGGATTGCGATCCGCCCGAGACCTGCATCACCGCCAGCGTCCGGCCCTGGGTAGGGCGCATGCCCCTCATCTCGAGCGGCAGATGGTCGATCTGCGCCTTCATGATGCCGGTGATCTGGCCGTGACGCTCCGGGCTGCACCAGACCATCGCCTCGGACCAGAATGCATGGTCGCGCAATTCGTGGACGGCGGGGTGATCGTCCCCCGCGATCTGGTCGGGAAGCGGCAGTGTCGACGGATCGAAGATCCGGATCTCCGCGCCGAAATGGCGAAGCAGCCGCGCCGCTTCCTCGACGGCGAGCCGCGAAAAGGAGCGTTCGCGCAGCGAACCATAGAGCAGCAGCACGCGCGGCGCGGGGACCGGCATACCGAGCCCGAGTGCCGGCTGCTCATGGGCGAAACGCCGGTCGAGATTGGGCAGGTGGTCGGGATCGGGCAGCGTGCGGAGAGGCATCGATCTGTGTCCTGATGTTTGGGGGAAATAGTGTTGAGGATGATCCATCCCCGGTGGATTCAGGCGGATATGCCGCCGCGCTCGTACCAGGGTCGCGATCGTTTCACGATCGCCACCACCGACAGCATGACCGGCACTTCGACCAGCACGCCGACCACGGTGGCGAGCGCGGCGCCGGAGTTCAGCCCGAACAGGCTGATCGCCGCGGCGACCGCCAGTTCGAAGAAATTCGAGGCGCCGATCAGCGCCGATGGTGCGGCCACGCACCACGCCACGCCGAAATGGCGGCTGAGCCAATAAGCGAGTCCGGCGTTGAGATAGACCTGAACCAGGATCGGCACCGCGATGAGCGCGATGACCAGCGGCCGCGCCACGATCGCTTCGCCCTGAAACCCGAACAGCAGCACCAATGTGGTGAGCAGCGCCGCCAGCGAAACCGGCCCGAACATGCGCAGCAGACGATCGAGCGCGTGCTGGCCGCCCCGGGCGAGGACGCGGCGGCGGATCGCCTGTGCAACGATAACGGGCACGACGATATAGAGCAGGACCGAGAGCAGCAGCGTATCCCATGGCACGGTGATCGACGCCACGCCGAGCAGCAATCCGACGAGCGGCGCGAAGGCGACGACCATGATCAGGTCGTTCAGCGCGACCTGGCCGAGCGTGTAGCCGGGATCCCCGTCGCAGAGGTTGGACCAGACAAAGACCATCGCCGTGCATGGCGCCGCGGCGAGGATGACGAGGCCCGCAATATAGGATGGAATCTCGCCCGCTGGCAGCAGCGGTGCGAACAGCCCTGCAAGGAAGAGCGTGGCGAGCAGGGTCATCGAGAATGGCTTGACCGCCCAGTTGATGAAAAGCGTGATGCCGACGCCTTTCCAATGCTGCCGGACCCCGGCCAGCGCGCCGAAGTCGATCTTCAGCAGCATCGGCACGATCATCAGCCAGATCAGGATCGCGACGACGAGATTGACGCGGGCGACCTCGGCCGCGGCAATCGCGGCGAACAGGCCGGGAAGGGCGTAACCCAGTCCGATTCCGGCGACGATGCACAGCGCGACCCAGACCGATAGATAGCGTTCGAAGGTGCCGATCGCCGGGCGGGGAGCGGCGGCCATGTCAGGATCTGCGGAGGAGCTGATTGCCGTCGGTGTCGACGACCTGCTCGCCATCCTCCTTGGCGAAGGCGCCTTGCTGTCGATCGGGCAGCAGGTCGAGCACGGCTTCGGAGGGGCGGCACAGCTTCACGCCGCGCGGAGAGACGACGATCGGGCGGTTGATCAGGATCGGATGCGCCATCATCGCATCGACCAGCGCCGCGTCGGAGAGCGACGGATCGCCAAGGCCGAGTTCGGCATAGGGCGTGTTCTTTTCACGCAGCAGCGGGCGTGGTCCGCCACCCATCCTGACGATCAGCGATTCCAGCATCGCACGTGACGGCGGCGTCTTCAGATATTCGACGATGTGCGGCTCGATCCCGGCGTTGCGGATCATCGCGAGCGCGTTGCGCGAGGTGCCGCATTCGGGATTGTGGTAGATGACGATGTCGGTCACGGATTGTCCCTCAGCAACAGGCGAGTTCGGCGAGCAATGGCTCGCAAAGTTCGGCGCGGCCCTGACAGCAGTCCCTGGCGAGGAAGAGCATCAGTGCGCGGAGCGCGTCGATGTTCGCGCGCTGGATCATCTGGCGACCCCGCTTTTCGGCAATGACGAGATCCGCCTTCGCCAGCACCGCGAGATGCGTGGAGAAAGTGCTCTGCATCAGCCCCGATGCATCGACGAGCTGGCCGGTCGAAAGACCCTCGGGCTCGTGGCGGACGAGCAGCCGGAACGTGGCCAGTCGTGTCGGGTGGGCCAGGGCCGCGAGTGCGGCAAGCGCGATTTCCGTATCCATTCATCGGAAATTACCGATGGGATGTCCGGCTGTCAATTCCTATCGGAAAATTCCGATGGGTTTCGCGCCAAGCGGGCAGGGCGGCGCGTGCGTCAAAAGGCGATGCCTGGTCTCAGGACGCATTGAAACAGGGTGAGCGTCACGCCCAATGCAAGCGTCGGCCCCAGGAGGCTGATGGCCTGGAGACCGCCATCGTCGGCCCGATATCGCGTGATCGCCATGCCCATGATCAGCCAGCCCACGCCCACCAGATTGACGATCAGGGGGATCAGGACGACCTCGATGATCTCGCGCGGCAGTCGGAACGGGATGATGAGCATGACCGACAGCAGCGCGGCGATCAGCATCTCGATCGCGAATGCCCGTGACCGTCGGGACGGTGGGGATTCAGCCAACGGAAAGGCGCTGGCGAGTGTCGTGCCGGCAAATGCCATCGCAACCACGGCGGCGATCAGGAGCAGTGCCTTGCCGGTGCCGCTCACCGCGAGATAGGCCAGTGCGCGGCCGACATCGTTGCCGGGCAGCAACGTGCCGATCGCGAGCTGCGTCAGCGCCTGATACAGGCCCTGGAAGGCCATCCAGAAGAAGAACAGCTGCCAGCTGATCGACATGCTTCGCGCAAGAGAAAGCGCTCCCAGAAACGTCAGTCCACTGGCAAGCGTCGCGATCGCACCACTGCCTTGCAACAGTTCGGCAATCCGGACCTTGCCCGTCCAGTCATGATCATTGTGATAGAGGATCGGGTGCAGCCCGGGGGTGAGCGCCTTCGGGATGACCAGCCACAATTCCTGCCAGAAGAATGTCAGGGTGAAGGCCAGCGCACAAAACAGGATCGAGCCGATTCCATCGCGCCGGACCAGCGGGATGGCCTGGGCACGCGGTTTCAGCAGCGCCAGCCCGGCGACGAGCGGCGCCAATCCGACCGCGATCAGGAGCAGAAGCAGCGTCATGGTGGCGTTTTGCCGAATCCGCGCGAGATCGGCCAGAGGCCAGTGATCGACGCGGTGCCGATCCAAATATTCCATCTCGATATAGCGGCGCGATAAATTACTATTATTCTGATATAGGTGCACTTGTTAGTTCCCCCCCGACGGCAAGCCACCCGATCGCACAAAGGCCTCGGCCTCGGCGGCGCCCGGGAGTGCGCATTGCGATAAAATGGGGGGATATGAATGGTTTTGAGTCGATCGACGCGGCGCATGTGTCTGGCGACTGCCGCGGTGATGCTGGTTCCGGTTTCGGCGGCGGCGCAGACCGCTGGCGAAGCGAAAGCGACCGAGGCGGCGGGGATCGCCGACGAGATCGTCGTGACCGCCCGCAAGCGCGAGGAAAGCCTTCAGGACGTTCCACTCTCCGTCCAGGCGTTCAGCGGCGCCACGCTCGAGCGCGCGGGCATCCGTGACTTTTCGGAGATCGCCTATCGCGTGCCGGGATTGAAGCTGAGCGCCGAGCGCGCGGTCGATACCGAGCTTTTCATCCGCGGCATCGGATCGGATATCCAGGGCGCGGGCGCCGATGGCGCGGTCGGCATCTTCGTCGACGGCGTCTATATGTCGCGCGGTTCGGGCTCGCTGGTCGACCTGTACGATCTGGAGCGCGTCGAGGTGCTCAAGGGGCCGCAGGCGCTGCGCTTCGGCAAGAGCGTCGTCGGCGGCCTGATCAATTATATCACCAAGAAGCCGACCCGCGAGTTCGAGGGCAGCGTCGAGGCGACTTACGGCAATTACAACAAGCTCGATATCGCGGCGGCGGTGCGTGGCCCGATCTCCGATACCGTCGGCTTCGGGCTGACGGCCAGTTCGCGCACGCATGACGGCTATGCCAAGAATATCCGCGGCGGCGACGAGGAGGATCAGAACACCCAGGCGATCCGCGCCCAGCTTCGCTGGCAGCCCGACGCCACGCTGGATGTGAATATCGCCGCAGATTATACGCGCCACCGCGACGGCGCGCGCTGGGTCGACATCATCGATCCCCGTGACAGCCATGAAGTGACGTATAACAGCTTCTTCGCGCCGCCGATCCCGGGATTACCCGGTTTCGTCCTGCCCAATCGCAACGCACCGTTCAAAAGCGCGAACCATCGCAAGGGTGCGCATAATTTCACCGGCTTCCAGAATTCGGACATGTACGGGCTGAGCGGCACCGTCGCCTGGGATCCGAGCGACAGCGTCAGCGTCACCGCGCAGACCGCCTATCGCGATTCATCGCTGTCGGCGCGCGAGGACGGGGCGGGGATGTTCTTCAATTTTCCGATCGATCCCGCGACCAATGCGCCCGATATCACCTCCGCGATGCTGGCGGGGATCAACACCTATCTCAAGACGGTGCCGGACAGTTATTTCGACAGCGCCAAGACCGACGACGTGAAGCAATTCTCGCAGGAAGTCCGTGTGCGCTGGAATGATGGCGGGCGGCTCCATCTCGAAGCCGGCGGCTATTATCTGCGCGAGAAGATCCGCCGTTCCGAAACCGTCAATTTCCTGTTTCCCGATTTCCAGGCGATCACCGAATTCGCCTTTGCGATCGCCTATGGCGGTACGCCCGCCTCGCCGTTTCCGGGCACCAACAACACCGTCACGACTTCGCACAACGACAATATCGGGCTGTTCGGAGAGGTCAGCTACGATCTGACCGACAGGCTCTCGGTCGATGCCGGCGTGCGCTACGCCTATGATCGCAAGGCCTATTCGAACGCACGGTCGGGCGTGTCGTTCGAAGGCGAGCCGGTGGGCTTCACCGTCACCGACAAGCGGAGCTGGGATGCATGGCTGCCCAGCGCGACGATCCGCTTCGAACCGAGCGACGATGCGACCTTCTATGCGCGCTATGCCAAGGGCTACAAGCCGGGCGGCTGGACGGGCGAGGATGCGAACAATCCCGCCGAGGCGCTGGTCTCGTTCGATCCCGAGACCGCCGACAGCTTCGAACTGGGTGCCAAGCTGGCGCTGGCCAATCGCCGCGTCTTCATCAATGCCGCAGCCTATTACACGCTGTACGACAATCTGCAGACCAACCAGTTCCTGTCGCCCGGCCCTGGTGCACCGCCCGACAATTTCGTCGTCAATGCCAAGAACGGCACGCGCGCCTATGGCCTGGAACTCGACATCCAGGCGCGCCTGACCGACGCGCTCAGCCTTTCGGGCAACTATGCTTTCTCCAAGTGCAATTTCACCGGCGAACTGATCATCGACGATGAGGGCACCGATCTCGACGGCAAGAGCTGCCGCCGGACGCCCAAACATGCCTTCGGCCTGGCCGCCAATCTCGACCAGCCGATCAGCGAGCGGCTGGTGCTCGTCGGCGGCAGCGACTTCCAATATACCGGCGCGCATTTCTTCGACAATCCGAACACGCCGGCGCTGAAGTTCGATAGCGAGATCCTGCTCAACGCCCGGCTCGGCATTCGCGACGAGGCGCGCAAATGGGAGCTGACGGCCTGGGTCAAGAACCTGACCAACGAGCTCAATTACACCAGCAAGCTCGATCTCTTCGGGACAATCTACGGCACCTATATTCCGCCGCGCACTTACGGCATCACCGGCAAATGGCGCTTCTGAACATGCTTCTGGGGAATTCGGCGATGACCGATACGGGTAAAGGATCCTGGCTTCGCATGCTGCGCGTCACCCTGGCCGCCGGCGCGCTATGCGGGATCGCCGGTGCCGCGTCCGCCTCTGGCGGGGAGGCACCGGCGGGCCCGGTCAACATCACCGATCCCTGGCTCAAGGCATGGCATGACCTGACCCGCGACAATCCGCCGCCACCCCCGGTGCCGGGCAAGGATTACGGCATGGATGCCGCGACCGGCCGCTTCAACGCGCCGGTGGCGACGCCGCTGACCAATGATGCGCCGGCCTTTCCCGGACAGCTGACGCATTGGGATCAGAAAAGCTACGCGAAGAACGTCAAGGTTCTCGCTTTCTACCCCCATGTCACGTCGCCCTGGCATGCCTGGGCGAATGTCGCCGATTTCGGCGGGCGCCGATATCTCTACACACATGATCGCGACTATCTGCGGATCCTCGACGTCACCGATCCGCGCAAGGCGAAGATCGTCTTCTCCGAGGGCGGCGTCTGGAGCAAATCCGGATCGGGCGAGGAATTCGACGCCGCGAACGTCAAGAATTATCTCGGCGGCGCGACGATCGTGTGGAGCAAGGCGCTCGGCAAGAATGTGATCGTCGCATCCTACGAGATCGGCCGCTTCGGCATCTTCGAAGACAAGATGCGCCAGCCCGACAAGGTCGCCTCACTGCGCAACTATAATTCGCTCAAGGGCTTCAAGGTCTTCGCGATGAATGGCCCGCTGCCCGACCAGTGGGAATTGCTGGCGACGCGGACCACCGATTACAAGCATCCCGATGCGCCGATCGGCCAGCAGCAGGGCTCGGGCTCGCTCGATGCGCCGGCATGGTCGGGCGGCAAATATATGATACTCTCCTCCGCACCCGACGACAGCTATGCCCTCACCGAATATCCCGATTATCTGCATTCGCCGGGCTTCCAGCTCTGGGACATGTCCAACCCCGCCGATCCGAAATTCGTCTCGCAGATCGCGGTTCCCGGCCAGATCGCGGGCGACAAGGCGCATGAGGCGGCCTATCTCGCCAATCCGCGCGCGGGCAATCGCACTTCGTGGATGGGCTCGCGCAATCCGCTGTTCCTGCCGAAACCGATCGAGGATGGCGGCAAGCTCGGCTTTGGCGGCATGGGCGGCCTCGGCTTCTACAGCTTCGATCTCGCCGATCCCGCGCAGCCCAGGATGCTCGGCCATCTGAGCGTGCCGCCGAGTTTCGCCGGCACCGAATTCGATAATGTCGATGTCAGCCAATATGATCGCACCGGCTTCGTCTTTTCGAACGGCTATCCGATGAATGCGAGCTGCTTCGAACCCTATAAGGACATTTATTCGATCGATGTCCGCGATCCGGCCAATCCCAGGGTGGCCGCGAAATTCCCGCGGCCGACGCCGCCCAAGGGCGCGGGCTTCACCGATTATTGCCAGCGGCGCGGCAGTTTCGGCCCCAAGCGGTCGGGCGGCAACGGCCAGCCGCTTCATGGCCGGCAGGGCGTGGTCCCCTATGCCTTTTACAATGCCGGCATCCAGATTTTCGACGTCAAGGATCCGGCGAAGCCCAGGATCGCGGGCTATTTCGTGCCGCGTTTCCCGACCGCCGAGGAACTGCCCGAATATACGTTCGAGAACACGACCTTCGCGGTCTTTACCGAATATGACCGCAACATCATCTGGGCCTTTTCCACCAACGGGCTCTACGCGCTGTCGACACCGCTGCTCGGCGCGCCGAAGGCTGGGATGCCTGCGAAGATCTGGCCCGAACGCAAATAGTCGCGGCGGTCGCGCTGCTCATTTGAGAGGATTATCGATGCGGAACCATGCCCTGTTCGGTGCACTGCTGCTGTGCGCCGGCTGCACCTCGCAACCGGCCAATACGCCGGACAAGCCGGCGTCGGAACCCGAGCCGAACAATATCCTGCATATCACCGCCGGTGGGATCGCGATGGCGGATACGGGAGAGGCGAAGCGCCATTGGTCCGAATTCTCGATCAATCTCGTCGACGGCAGCCAGGGCTATGGCTGGATGTCCGAAAAGACCGTGACCTTTCCGCACGAACTGAAATTCGAACTGGCCGGCCCCGGCAAGATCAGCGGCTTCGCGCTCGATTCCACCTTCGCGCCGGTCGCGCGCGAGGATGGCAGCGCGTCGGTGAGCGCGGAGGGCTCTCCGGTCCGTCGCTTCACCGTGCTGGGCGCCACCGAGTCGCCCGACGGCCCTTATTTCAAGATCTATGACGGCGAAGCGGCAAAGGACCAAAGATCGCGTTTCACGCTGAAGACACCGATTTCGGCGCGCTGGATCAAGCTGGTGGTGAAGGATAACTGGAATGGCGGCGGCCAGACCCGTCTGTCCGAATTCGAGATTCAGGGTGAGCTCGAAAGCCGCGGTGCGGGCGGTGTCGCCGATGTGAGCGGCTATTATACCCATGAATATGGCCCGATCCTGCTGCGCCAGGACGGCAACCGGATCCATGGCTGCTACAACAATGGCAATGGCCAGCTGGAGGGGGTGATCTTCGGACGCATCATGCGGCTCGGCTGGTATGAAGCGAGCGGCAACAGCATCGGCGCTGCGACATTGGTCGCGGCCAAGGATCAGCTCTACGGCTTCTGGTATCGCGAGGGCGACCGCATGGGCAGCCCGTGGAACGCCGCCAAGGTCAGCGATCTCGCAAAGGCGGATCTGGGCACATGTCGCGACAAGCTTTATCCGAAACCGTCACCGGCGGTGGCGCAGGAGCAAGTCCGGCCGTCCTAGAGTCGACCCGGTTCAGGTCGAACCGGATCGACTCTAGATTTCCTTTGTCCTCCGTGATTTCCGAGTCGGCAGGTGATTCCACCTGCCTCGAAATCACTCTAGATACGCCCGCAATCGCTCGGCGCCGGCCGGCCGGCGAAGCGCGCGTCGATCCAGTCGAGCGTGACGCCGGCCGTGTCGGCTGCGCTGGTTTCATGCCCTTTGCCGACGATGTCGATGAAATGCACCGTCGCGTTGTTCCGGCAGAGCTTTTGCGCGAATGCGCGTGTCGTGGCGGGGCCGACGAGCACGTCCTTCGGGTTCTGCGCGATCAGGAACGGCACGCCATAGGGCCGTGCGGCCGGGCTGTTCTCGCGCGCGAGGCGGGCCCAGGGCTGAATGCGGCCGAGATCGACATTCTTCAGGTCGCGGCGGAGCACGAGCACGCCAAGCGCGGTTCCCAGCTTCGGTTTCTGGCCGATCTCGATGCAATTGTTGCGGGCAAGCCGGGTGATCACGCCCTGTGTCGACCGGTTGCCGAGCGTCGACAAGGGGGCGCCGAAATGCTGCGACCAGCTATAGGCGGCGAAGGCGGTGAGGAAGGCGCGGATCGACGGATCGCTGCCCGATGTCAGATTCTCGACGAGATCGGTCGCGGGCGCCGCGGCTGCGACCCCGACCAGTTTCAGGTCCGGCGCATAGCTCCGGGCAAGTTGCCCGCTCCACAATGCGGCATGGCCGCCCTGTGATTCCCCCCAGACGGCAAAACTATTGCCCGCCGCAGCATCGCGGATCCCGCGCGCGGCACGGACCGCGTCGAGCACCGACCGGCCCGTGCTGACGCCAGCGAGATAGCCGTGCGGCATTGCGCTGCCGAGGCCAGGATAATCGGGCGCGACCACGGTATAGCCGCGCTGGATCGCATCGCTCAGTCCCGGCGTCGCGGTAAAGAAATTGCGGCTGAGCGAGGGCGTGCATTTCTGCACGACGCCCCATGTTCCATGTGCCCAGGCAAGCACCGGCCGGGGGCGCGGCGGGGCCGCCTGCACCGGTGCGATGACCATGCCGGTCACCTCGACGGGTTGCCCGCGATCGTTCGTCGTCCAGTAACGGACGCGCCATGCCCGCGCGCCCGATGGCGCACCGGCAACCGGTTCCGCGCCGGCAAGCGTGCCCGGAGGGGCGGCAAGCGCGGGTATTGGGGCAACGCTCGTCAGCAACAGGGGCATGAGAAGGAGAATTCGCATCGCAACCTCCATGATCGGGCCTCGACCCTAACATAAGTACATCGGAAACGAGTGCGCCACGCCAGTGGAACATCCCGTTCAGGCGCTGCGCACGGTAACCGCTTCGTCCGGTGTGCAGAAATGGAGCTGGGCCTTGCCGCCGCGCTTCGAGCGATAGAGCGCAAGGTCGGCGCAGGATGCGAGATGCTCGAGATCGAGCCCCTGTTCGGGCGCCATGGCGATACCGACGCTGACCGAGATATGCATGGTCTCTCCGTCGATCTCATAAGGCGCGCTCAGCCGCTTGATGATCCGGCGGGCAAGCAGTTCGGCTTCGCTGCCTTCGGTGATACCGCCCTGGACGACGACGAATTCGTCGCCGCCCATGCGTGCCACCGTGTCGGTTTCGCGCACCATCGCGGTCAATCTGGACGATACTTCCCTGAGCAGGGCGTCGCCGGCGGGGTGGCCATGAATGTCGTTGATCGCCTTGAAACCATCGAGGTCGAGGAAATGCAGCGCGAGCTGTCCCGACGATTGTGCGACGGGCAGGATGCTCTCGTTGAAGCGCTCGCGCAGCAGCAGGCGATTGGGAAGGCCGGTCAGCGCATCCTGTGTCGCCAGCTGGGCAAGGTCATGCTTGGTCGTCAGATGCTCCACCGCGGAGCGATAGAGATGGCCGACGGTGTTGAGACTGAGCGCGGTGACCATCGCCACCAGCAGCGCTTCGATCGCGAACAGTTCGGCATGCGCGGGGATGTCATGACCGCTAGTTGCGTGCAGCGCCAGGCTGACGACGGTCGGTACCGCCGCCAGCAATACGCTGATCGCGCAGATCATCGGCCGGATCGATATGCGGGAGACGATCCCGGCGCAGAAGCTGAAGACGAGGCTGACCGCGATCAGATGCTGGATCGGCGCGTGCGACAGGAGGACGCGAACGCTGAACGCGGCGAGTAACAGCGCGGACAGATAATTGCCGATCGCGTATCGGCGCTCCCATATGCGAAGTTCGTCCACGGTCCAGCGGCGGGTGTGACGGCGATAGCCGGTGATGCTGACGAAGCGGGCGGCGGTCACCACCGTCGCAGACAGTGCGATCAGGATCAGGGTGATGTCGTTGAACCGGTAGCCCAGAAATGCGGCGACGCCGATGAAGACGGTACCCAGGGCGACGACGGGAAGCCGCATTTCGAACAGCATGTCGATCAGTTCGCGATAGACGGCATCCGGGATCGGCATCTGCGGACCCAGCCAGTTCCGCCTGGAGATACGCGGCGGAGCAGAACGACGGTCTGTGGGGCTCGTCATGCCGAAATCCTAGCGCAAAGCGGTTAACGGCCCGTATCCCGATCACCGAAATCGTCGGCTTTGCAGAGACATATCGCCTGGGTGGGGCCGATTGTTCCGATGCGTCCTGCGAACGTGCGATGTCAGTGCAGGTGACGCGCGGCATGCCGTCATGAAGCTCATGAGCGACGCTTCGATGCGCATAGCGATCATGGGGGCGCCGGGGGGGGCGGCGGCATCGCGCCCCCCCGCGGACGGGATTTTTCGATGCCGATATTGTTGAGGTGGGATGCCAAATCGCCCCCCCGCCCGATAAAC
>JASBTC010000403.1 GCA_030148625.1 Sphingobium sp.
TACGGTCTGAGATAAGGAGTACTATAAATGGCACGCGTCAAACGTGGTACGACCACCAAAGCCAAGCATAAGAGGATTTTGGATCAGGCGAAGGGCTTTTACGGCCGTCGCAAGAACACGATCCGTATCGCTCGCCAGGCCGTCGAAAAGGCCGGGCAATACGCCTATCGCGACCGCAAGGTTAACAAGCGCAACTTCCGCGCGCTCTGGATCCAGCGCATCAACGCTGCGGTTCGCGCCGAAGGCCTGACCTATTCGCAGTTCATGAACGGCGTGAAGCTCGCCGGCATCGAACTCGATCGCAAGGTGATGGCCGATCTCGCCATGAACGAGGCCGCGGCGTTTAGCGTCGTGATCGCTCAGGCAAAGGCGGCGCTTCCCCAGGCCGCCTGACCCGGCCTGGCGCGAGACGAATACAAGGGCGCGGGTGGCAATGCCATCCGCGCCCTTTGCTTTTGGGGCCTGGCTTCGTAAGGCCCCAGCGAACATTTCAGAGCGGGAATCCTCGTGACCGATCTCAACATTCTCCAGACCGAGCTGATGGCCGCGATCGTGGCCGCCGCGACGCCCGATGCGATCGAGGACGTCCGCGTGAAGGCGCTCGGCAAACAGGGCGCGGTCACCGCGCTGCTCAAGTCGCTGGGCGCAATGAGCCCGGAAGAGCGCCAGAACGAAGGCCCCAGGATCCACGCGCTGCGCGAGGCCGTCACCCAGGCGCTGGGCGACAAGAAGGCCGGGCTGGAGCGCGCCGCGCTCGACGCCAGGCTGGGCGCCGAGACGCTCGACATGACCCTGCCGCCGCCCGCGTCCGCGCAGGGCAGCGTCCACCCGGTCAGCCAGGTGATGGACGAACTGGCGGAGATCTTCGCCGATCTCGGCTTCTCGGTCGCGACCGGCCCCGAGATCGAGGACGACTGGCATAATTTCACCGCGCTCAACATCCCGGAAACCCATCCGGCGCGCGCGATGCACGACACATTCTATTTCCCCGACCAGCGCGACGGGCGGGACATGCTGCTGCGCACGCACACCTCGCCGGTGCAGATCCGCACGATGACGTCGCAGCCGCCGCCGATCCGGATCATCGCGCCGGGCCGCGTCTATCGTTCCGATTCGGACGCGACCCATACGCCTATGTTCCTCCAGATCGAGGGACTGGTGATCGATCGCGGCATCCATCTCGGCCATCTCAAATGGACGCTGGAGACTTTCCTCAAGGCGTTCTTCGAACGTGACGACATCGTCCTGCGCCTGCGCCCGAGCTATTTCCCCTTCACCGAGCCCTCGGTGGAGGTCGATATCGGCTATACGATCGAGAAGGGCCGCCGCGTGCTCGGCGGATCGGGCAATGCCGAGAATGGCGGCTGGATGGAAGTGCTCGGCAGCGGCATGGTCCATTCGCGCGTGATCGAGGCATGCGGGCTCGACCCGAACGAATGGCAGGGTTTCGCCTTCGGCACCGGCATCGATCGGCTGGCGATGCTCAAATATGGCATGGACGATCTGCGCGCTTTCTTCGACGGCGATCTGCGCTGGCTGCGCCATTATGGTTTCGCCGCGCTCGACGTGCCCACGCTGAGCGGAGGAGTCGGCGCATGAAATTCACCTTGTCCTGGCTCCGCGAGCATCTCGACACCGATGCGTCGCTCGAGACCATTCTCGACACGCTCAACGCCATCGGCCTGGAGGTCGAGGGCGTCGACAATCCCGCGCGCGCGCTCGCGCCCTTCACCATCGCCAGGGTGCTGACCGCGGCGCCCCACCCGCAGGCCGACAAGCTGCAGGTGCTTTCGGTCGATGCCGGCGACGGACCGCTCCAGGTGGTCTGCGGTGCGCCCAATGCGCGTGCCGGCCTGGTCGGCGTGTTCGGTGCGCCCGGCGCTTATGTGCCCGGCAGCGGCATCACGCTGAAAGTCGCGGCGATCCGCGGCGTCGAATCGAACGGCATGATGTGTTCGGTGCGTGAGCTCGAACTCGGCGACGAGCATGACGGCATCATCGAACTGCCAGCCGACGCCCCGGTCGGCACGGCCTATGCGGAATGGGCCGGGCTGGACGATCCCGTGATCGACGTCTCGATCACGCCCAATCGGCAGGATTGCATGGGCGTGCGCGGCATCGCGCGCGATCTGGCGGCGGCCGGCCTCGGCACGCTCAAACCGCTCGATGCGACGCCTGTCGCTGGCGAGGGCCCCGGTCCCGACGTGCGGACCGACGATCCGGAGGGCTGCCCGGCCTTTTTCGGCCAGTCGGTTTCGGGCGTGACCAACGGCGCCAGCCCCGACTGGATGGCGCGCCGGTTGAAGGCGATCGGCCAGAAGCCGATCTCCGCGCTGGTCGACATCACCAACTATGTGATGATCGATCTCGGCCGTCCGCTCCACGTCTATGACCGTGCAAAGCTGACCGGCGGGCTCGTCGCGCGCAGGGCACGCGACGGCGAGACCGTGCTGGCGCTCAACGGGCGCACCTACACGCTCGAAGCCTCGATGACCGTGATCGCCGACGATACGCATGTCCATGATATTGGCGGCATCATGGGCGGCGAGGATTCGGGCGTCGAGTTCGATACCAAAGACGTGCTGATCGAATGTGCCTATTTCACGCCCGAGCATATTGCGCGGACCGGCCAGAAGCTGGCGCTGACCTCGGACGCGCGCAGCCGTTTCGAACGCGGCGTCGATCCCGCATTCCTCGAAGACGGTCTTGCCATCGCGGCACGGCTGGTGACGATGATCTGCGGCGGCACGCCGAGCGGGATCACCCGCGCGGGTCAGGCACCCGCCGGCACCTCGACCCATGGCTATGATCCCGACCTGACCGAGCGGCTGGCCGGCGTCGCCGTGCCCGAGGCGCGTCAGGCCGAGATCCTCGAAAGCCTGGGCTTCGTCATCGAGAAAACCACGCCCTGGCAAGTGACTGCACCAAGCTGGCGTCGTGACGTCATCGGTGCGGCGGACCTGGTCGAGGAAGTGATCCGCATCGTCGGGCTCGACCATGTCCCCTCCACTCCGTTGCCGCGCACGCCGGGTGTGGCAACGCCCACCGCGACGTCGGAGCAGCTGGTCGAACGGCGCGCACGACGCATGGCGGCGGCGCGCGGGCTGAACGAAGCCGTGACCTGGAGCTTCCTGTCGGAAAAGGACGCAGCGGCGTTCGGCGGCGGCGCATGGACGCTCGCCAATCCGATCTCCGAAGATATGAAGGTGATGCGGCCCTCGCTGTTGCCCGGCCTGCTCGCCGCGGCCGCACGCAATCAGGCGCGCGGGGCGGAGGCGATCCGGCTGTTCGAGATCGGGCGTCGCTATTTCGCCGATGGCGAGCGGTTGACGCTTGGGTTCGTGCTTGCCGGCGACCGCCAGCCACGCAACTGGCAGTCGGGCAAGGCGCAGCGCTTCGACGCGTTCGATGCCAAGGCGGAGGCGCTCGCGCTGCTCGCCGCCGCGGGCGCACCCATCGACAATCTGCAGAATTTCGGCGAGGCGGGCGCGCATTATCACCCCGGCCAGTCGGCGACTTTGCGGCTCGGACCCAAGACGGTGCTCGCGGCGTTCGGCACGCTGCATCCGCTGACCGCCAAGGCGTTCGACCTCGATGGCGCGGTGATGGCGGGTGAGATCTTCCTCGACGCGATTCCCGTCAAGCGCGCCAGCGGCCATATGCGCAACAGCTACGCACCACCGGCACTGCAGGCGGTGACGCGCGATTTCGCATTCCTGGTCCCGGCCGACCAGCCCGCGGAGTCGCTCGTTCGCGCGGTCAAAGGCGCCGACAAACAGGCGATTGTCGCGGTACGGCTGTTCGACGTCTTCTCCGGCCAGGGCGTTGAGGATGGGTGGAAATCCCTTGCCGTGGAGGTCGTGCTGCAGCCCGGCGAGAAGAGCTTCACCGACGAAGAACTGAAAGCGATCACCGACCGGATCGTGGCCGCCGCGGCCAAGCAGGGCGCGGCGCTCAGGGGTTGAAGGAGAAACTATGCGTACGGCGTTCATCACTGGGGCGACATCAGGTTTCGGCGAGGCGGCTGCGCGCGCCTTCGTGAAGGCGGGCTGGCGCGTCGTCGGCACCGGCCGGCGCGCGGAGCGACTGGAGCAGCTGGCGGCCGAATTGGGCGCGGCCTTCCACGGCGCGGTCTTCGACGTCCGTGACGAGGTTGCGCGCGATGCGGCGCTCGACGCGTTGCCCGAAGGGTTCGGTGAGATCGACCTGCTGGTGAACAATGCCGGGCTGGCGCTGGGCACCGAGCCCGCCCAGGCGGCCTCACTCACCAACTGGAAGACGATGATCGATACCAATGTGACCGCGCTGGCGTCGATCACCCACCGGATGCTGCCCAGCCTGATCGCCCGGCGCGGCGCGATCATCAACATCTCGTCGGTGGCGGCGAACTATCCCTATGCCGGCGGCAATGTCTATGCCGGCACCAAGGCGTTCGTGCGCCAGTTCAGCCTGGACCTGCGCGCCGATGTGGCGGGCACCGGTGTGCGCGTGACCTCGATCGAACCCGGCATGGCGGAGACCGAATTCACGCTGGTGCGCACCGGCAGCCAGCAGACCTCCGATACGCTCTATTCGGGCGTAGGCCCGATGACGGGCGACGATATCGCCGCGACTCTGCTCTGGGTGGCGGAACTGCCGCCGCACCTCAACATCAACACGATCGAACTGATGCCCGTGAACCAGAGCTTCGCCGGTTTCACCGTCCACCGCGAAGGCTGATCCACGAAATGAATCGACCCGAACGTCGCACTTTCGCGATCATCTCCCATCCGGACGCCGGCAAGACCACGCTCACCGAAAAGCTGTTGCTGTTCGGTGGCGCGATCCATCTTGCCGGCGAAGTGAAGGCGCGCGGCGCGAACCGGCGTGCGCGATCCGACTGGATGAAGATCGAGCAGCAGCGCGGCATTTCCGTCACCTCGTCGGTCATGACGTTCGAGCGTGAAGGGGTGACCTTCAACCTGCTCGACACGCCGGGCCACGAGGATTTCTCCGAAGACACCTATCGCACGCTGACCGCGGTCGATTCGGCGGTGATGGTGATCGACGCCGCCAAGGGCATCGAGGCGCAGACGCGCAAATTGTTCGAGGTCTGCCGGCTGCGCTCGGTGCCGATCATCACCTTCGTCAACAAGGTCGATCGCGAAGGGCGCGATGCGTTCGAGCTGCTCGACGAGATCGCCGACATGCTGGCGCTCGACGTCACGCCGATGAGCTGGCCGGTCGGCATGGGCGGGTTGTTCGAGGGGATATACGATCTCAACGCCAACCGGCTGATGCAGCCGAGCGGCGACAGCAAGGCGTTCGAGGGCAAGGC
The DNA here is from genome assembly GCA_030148625.1 of Sphingobium sp. The sequence continues at coordinate 5,318 of JASBTC010000403.1, forward strand.
TGCGCATTATGCGGGGCTGGACGATCCGAAGCTTGCCGAGGCGCTTTCGGCGCAGGGGCTGCAGCGGCTGCGCGACGAGGCCGAACTGGCGATGGGCGGCTATGGTGCGTTCGACCCCGAGGCCTATCGCAACGGCGACCAGACTCCGGTCTATTTCGGATCGGCGCTGAAGGAATTCGGCGTCGGCGAACTGATCGATGCGCTGGCGCGTTTCGCGCCGCCGCCGCGGTCGCAGCCTGCCGAGCCCGTGTCGGTTTCGCCCGACCATGGCGGCGTCACCGGCTTCGTGTTCAAGGTCCAGGCCAATATGGACCCGCAGCATCGCGATCGTATCGCCTTCATGCGGCTCTGCTCGGGCAAGTTCCGCCGCGGCATGAAGCTGACGCCGTCGGGCTCGGGCAAGCCGATCGCGGTGCACAGCCCGATCCTGTTCTTCGCGCAGGATCGCGAACTCGCCGAGGAAGCCTGGCCCGGCGACATCATCGGCATTCCCAATCACGGCACCTTGCGCGTCGGCGATACGCTGACCGAGGGCGAGGCGATCCGTTTCACCGGCCTGCCCAATTTCGCGCCCGAGATCCTGCGCCGCGTCGCCCTGGTCGATCCGACCAAGACCAAGCAGCTCCGCAAGGCGCTGGACGATCTGTCGGAAGAGGGGGTGATCCAGGTCTTCTATCCCGAGATCGGATCGAGCTGGGTGGTCGGCGTCGTCGGTCAGCTTCAGCTCGAAGTGCTGCTGAGCCGGCTCGAGGCCGAATATAAGGTGGCGGCAAAGCTCGAGCCCTCGCCCTGGGATACGGCGCGCTGGATCTCGGGCGACGAGGCGGTGATCAAGGCTTTCGTGTCGATCAGCCAGTCGCAGCTTGCGCGCGATCGCGACGGCGCATTGGTGTTCATGGCCAAGAGCGCCTGGGAAGTCGGCTATGTGCAGGAACGCAATCCCGAGATCCGGTTCAGCGCGACCAAGGAACGCTAGGCCTTAGAGCGATTTGTAGTTCGATGGAATCATCGAACGACTCGAAAATCGCGACAATACAAAAGCCTAGAGCATGTGATCCGCTTCCAGCGGATCACATGCTCTAGTGAAAAGGGCCTGATTCACGTCCATTGCCCATGCCGGGCAAAGAAAACGCTCCCGGCCCAAGGGAAGGCCGGGAGCGTCCTACCCTTTCGGGCGTCACACCGGGAGGAGGCAAACCGCTTCAACCTCTCCCCGGTGCCGGGAGTCAGCGTGTGCCGACCCCGATCGTCTTGCGGCTTGCGTAACGTTGATTGCCGCTTTCCGCGATTGCGACTTCGATGTCGCTATTCGCCTTGTTGAGCGCCTGGTCGAGGCATTCCCGGCGCATCATCTCGATTTCGACACCGCGCATGCCCGAATAGGCGCAGATCTGTCGGGCGGCCGAGCGAACGCGCGTCCGCAGCCGATCGACATCGCCCGACGCCGAGAGATCGAGATCGCTGTAGCGGACTTCGATCGTGCGTGTTTCGGTGCCGTTGTCCTGCGCGGAAGCACCGGTTGCGCCGGCGATCGCCGCCAGCCCCAGCCCTGCGATCAGCGCGGGGCGCATGAAAGATAGCTTGGACGCGTGCATGACTTATCCTTCCCGAATGTGATTTGGTCTTGGTCGGTTCGGTGCCTTCCAAGGGGAGAAGGCGCCGGAGGGGGTGCGGGCGGATCGATCCGGGTCTGGGAACACCGTTCGACCCGCCGCGCACATCCTGATTAGCCGGGCCGCCGGATCGTTTCATGCCCGCTTCGACCGATGACGGCGCGCGTCGGCGAAATGCGTTCGCGCCGACGAACGACATTCAATGTTCGACAAGTGGCGTTGGCGACTGGAAGATGTCCCCGGAAAAGTCGCTTTTGTTACAATATTCCGCAGGCGTCAGGCTTCGGCCTCAGGGGCGCCGGGAAACACCGACGCGCTGCGCCTTCATCTCAGCGCTGCCCAGGATCGTCATGAATGCGATATCGGTGGCGTCACGGCCCACCGAGACGCGGACGATCTCGTCGGGTTCGGCCATGCCGGTCGGATCGATCAGATGCCAGCCGTCGGACAGCCACAGCTCGACGACGGCATGGAAGTCCTGCGGCGTCACATCGGGGGCATAGGCGGACACGACGCGCGCCGGAATGCCCGCCGCGCGCGCGAAACCGACCAGCAGATGCGCATAGTCGCGGCAGACGCCCTGGCGCTGCACGAAACTGTCGGCCGCGTTGGTGGCGCCATGGCTGGCGCCCGGCACATAGGCCATTTCGGTGGCGATCCAGTCGAGCATCGCCGCGATCTTCGCACCGCCCTCGACTGTGCCGAAACGGCTTTCGACAAAGGGTTCGAACTGCTCCGACCCGATATAGCGGCTGGGCAACAGATAGGGGACGGCCTCTGCCGGCAGCAGGCGCACGGGCGCCGTTTCGAGCGTCAGGAGCGGCGGCTGCCGCCGCGTCACCTCGACGATCGCGCTATAGGTGATGTGGAGGATACCGTCGGCGCGCAGCCAGGTGCGCTGGCCGATGCCGTCGCCACCCGGAACGGGGCGCAGCGGTTCGGGACTGCTGACCGTCAGATTGTCGCCGATCAGACGCTGGTCCGCCATCTGCGCGACCTCGATCTGAAGCAGCACGTCCGCCGGCTCGGCGAGTTGATAGTCGAGCATCACGTCGATTTCGAATTGCATGCTTATCCTTTGTGCCGCTGCGACCCCGTGCGCAAGCCTTCGGGGCCCACGCCAATTGACACAGTTCTGAAACATTGCATGCCTAGCGCGGCAACATGACGAACAAGCGAAAGCAGGGCGCCGGCAATGGCGCGGTGATGAACGACGATCTGCGGCGGCGGATCGCCGAGGATCTGTTGCTCGGCGTGCCGCGCGATCGGGTGATCCAGCGGCTGGCATCCTCGGGGATCGGGGGCGGCCTGGCTGCGGCCGAAGTCGAGCGCGCGGAAAAAAGTCCCTATTTCGCGGCGGCCGGGCGGCTCCAGGCGCGGCTCGGCAAGCGCGACTGGGTATTGGCCAACCATGCCCGGATGCATGCCGGCGATCTGGTGGCGGTGCCGCGCCGCGATCATATCGATCCGGAAGAATTCTTCCGCGACTTCTACCACGCGCATCGCCCGGTCCTGCTCGGCGGCCTGATCGACCATTGGCCGGCGATGAAGCGCTGGAGCCTCGACATGTTCGAGGCCGAGCATGGCGATATCGAAATCCGCGTCCAGGCCGACCGCGAGCGCGACCGCGACTATGAAATCAATTCCGACGCGCATGGCCGCAATTGCCGCTTCGGCGAATTCATCGCGCGTCTGCGTAGGGATGCGCCGACCAACGACGTCTATATGACCGCCAATAATCACGACCATAATCGGCGCGCGCTTGCCCCCTTATGGGCCGATGTCGGTGAGATTCCGGGCATATTGGCGCATGAGCCGGGTCGCGAGGGATTTTTGTGGATCGGGCCGCGCGGTACGATCACCCCGTGGCATCATGATCTCACCAACAATCTGCTGCTCCAGATCGCCGGTACGAAGCGCGTCCGCCTCGCGTCCAGCAGCGCGCTGCCGCTGATGCGCAACAGCCGCCATTGCTTCAGCGACTGGCGGACCGAGGAACTGGGGCCCGGCCCGGCGGGCGACGGCCGGCCGGCCGTTGCGGAGATCGATATCGGCCCGGGCGAGGCGCTTTTCCTGCCCGTGGGCTGGTGGCACCATGTCGAGTCGCGCGATGTGACCATCGGATTGTCCTTCACCGGCTTCGCCGCGGACAATGATTTCTACAGCCATTATGCGAGCTATGGCGCGCTGTGATCCCGAATGTCGGCCATTTCCGCGCCCCACGCCGAAATTAACCAGTTAACAGTCACTTGTTACCATGTCCCAGCGCGGGACGGCGCGATTTGGGGGGAAGCCTCGCGCATCGATCGGCGCTAAGCGCATCATCCCCGCCCATGTGCGGGGCCAATTAGGGCGGGCATGACCGAATTTCGCGGACCGATGTTTCAGCAGCGCGCGCACGGCAAACGCCGGCGGCGGCTGGCTGCGTTCGCGCTGGCGGTGCTCGCGAGCGCGGGGGCATCGGCGCATGCCGGGTTGAGCGCGATCGCCGAACAGGCGGAGCAGGAACGCGCGATTCCGCGGGCCGATTCGCTCGGCGAGCTGGGCTATGAGCATTTCCCGGGCTCGGCCTATTATTTCGTGCAGGAGGATAATGCCGCGTCCTCGGCGGGGGCGACGGGCTATTTCCCGCTGCCGCAGGAACTTGCCGGGCTCGGCGATCTCGTGCCCATGCCCGGCGGCCCCGGTGCCGCCGCGGCGCCTGCGCTGTTCCGCTCGGCGACCGCGACCGATTCGCTGCGCGCCTCGGTCTGCCTTGCCACCGCCATCTATTACGAGGCCGCGTCGGAAAGCGACGATGGCCAGCGCGCAGTGGCACAGGTCGTGCTCAACCGCGTCCGCCATCCCGCTTTCCCCAACAGCGTGTGCGGCGTGGTCTATCAGGGGTCCGAACGGGTCACGGGCTGCCAATTCTCCTTCACCTGTGACGGCGCATTGAGCCGCGCTCCGTCGCGGGCCGGCTGGGCGCGCGCCAGCCGCATCGCGCGTGAGGCGCTGGCCGGCACCGTCTATGCGCCGGTCGGGCTCGCCACCCATTATCACACGCTCGCGGTGTCGCCCTTCTGGGCGCCGAGCCTGACCAAGACCGCGATCGTCGGCGCGCACATCTTCTATCGC
>JASBTC010000412.1 GCA_030148625.1 Sphingobium sp.
CCGCGCGCGACCGAAAGCGACACGTCGGACAGGACGCTGCGCTTGTCATAGGCCTTGGCGATCGAGACGACCGCCAGCCCGTTGGTGACCGCACGTGCGGCCTCCGCGGTCATCGGCGCTTCCATCGTCACTGCGTCGTCCATGCCCGTTCCTTCCGGCAACCCCAGAACCTGATCCGCTTCAATGCGCGCGGAGAGTTACCAAGATGCGACGCCCTCGCCAATTGGCAAGATTCATGCATGCAAGAAATTCGTCGCATGGCAAAGCCGCATTGGCGAACCCTGCAGGCCGCGCGCGCAATCGACACGACCAGAGCCGCTATCTGACACCTTGAACTTGTTCGGCGCTTATCCCGCAGAGCCAGGGGCACTGCATCGTCATGCTGAACTCGTTTCAGCATCCATGCCGCAACCCGCACCATCGCGCCCGTTTGAGCATGGACCCCGAAACAAGTTCAGGGTGACGATATGGGGCACCTTCGTAGAAATGGGATGACCGCCGTCGCAGCGCGATCGGATCAGTTCGTCTTGCGTTCCGGCACGGTGAAGCGGCCGGTCACGCGTCCGCCGGCGCCGCTCGTCACATTGCCGCCGCCGCCCACCGCGCTGCCGTCGATCACCGATCGGCCGCTGGTAAGGTCGATGACCAGCCGGCCGCCATTGACGCGATTGGCGCCCTGTTCCAGCGTGACGCCGCCGACCATGGTGATCAGTCGCCGATTGAGGTCGTAGATCGCGACGCTGCCGCGCGCGGTTTCGGTCGCGGTGCGCACCACCACGCCGCCCGATGCGTCGAGCCGCTGGATGTTGACCCCGCCGCTACCGCCACCACCGCCGCTATTGGCATAAGCGACGGTCAGCCGCGCCGCATCGAGCGTCATCCCGCCCTGGCGGACGCGGACATTGCCCGAAAAGACCGCGCGATCGGACCGGTCCTGAACCTCGATCCGGTCGGCTTCGACATCGACGGGGCCGCTGGCATTGTGATTGCGCAGCGCCTGGCCGAGCGCCGGCGCGCCGATCGTCGCGGCTGCGATTCCGCCGCCGGTCAACGCCGCAAGGATCATGGTGCGCATGGTCTTCATCCTATTTCACCCCTCCCTGCACGATCCGCATCCGCACGCGGCCGTCGAGCGTGACGGTGCGGCTTGGCAGATCGGCGCGCAACTGGCCGGCCTCGAAGGTGCCGAGCCGCATCTTGCCCTGCACCGGCCCGGTGCTCGTCACTTTCCGGCTCTTCAGATCGACCGCGACGTTCGATGTTTCAAGCTGATATCCGTCCGCCGCCGCGAAATGGACGGGACCGTCGACGGCCACCGTCTCGCGGTTCATGTCGTAGCGGCCCTGATCGGCGTTGAAGGTGGCGGGGCCGTCGGGCAGCCGGATCGATGCCGACAGGCGCGACAGGTTGACCACCGGGTCGCGCGACGTCTTCTGCACCGCGGATCCCGCGGTCAACGTGAAGGGCTGGCCCTTGCTGTCCTCGCCGCGATAGGTGGCCTGGGTCACGCGCATCCGTTCCTTGGCGATCTCCACCTTGTCCTTGGCGAGGACGAAGCTGATGTCGCCGCGCACCGCGAGCGGCGCGATCGCGAGAAAGGCGGCGAGCACGCCGATCGCGCTCGGCAGCAGCCAGCCGAGAAAGCCGATCAGCCGATCATGCGATCCGCCGGGCGCCGCCCAGATCTGGCGTTGCCCGCGGAAGCGATCGGCGCGTTCAGACATGTGCGAAGATGTCGATCTCGGGCCAGCCCTCGAGATCGAGCGCGGCCCGGTGCGGCAGGAAGTCGAAACAGGCCTGGGCGAGCGCGGTGCGGCCCTCGCGGGCGAGGCGGATGTCGAGTTCCGTCCTCAGCCGGTGCAGGTAGCGCACGTCGGATGCGGCGTAATCGCGCTGTGCGTCGTTGAGCTCGGGGCCGCCCCAGTCGGAGCTTTGCTGCTGCTTGGAGATGTCGGTCTGGAGGATCTCCTTGACCAGCTCCTTGAGCCCGTGGCGGTCGGTATAGGTGCGGACCAGCCGCGACGCGGTCTTGGTGCAATAGACCGGCGCAGCGACGACGCCCAGATAATGCTGGATCGCGGCGAGGTCGAAGCGCGCGAAATGATAGAGTTTGATCCGTGTCGGATCGGCGAGCACCGCGCGCAGATTGGGCGCGGCATAGTCGCTGCCCGGCGCGAAGCGGACGAGATGCTCGTCGCCGCCGCCGTCGGAGATCTGGAGCAGGCACAGCCGGTCGCGCGGGGTGATGAGGCCCATGGTCTCGGTATCGACCGCGACGGGGCCGGGGGCCAGCACGTCGGCGGGCAGATCTTCTTCGTGGAAATGCACAGTCATGGCGCGGCCTTACGCGTTTCCACGCGGCGGCTCAATCGATCCTTGGCGATGAGTCTTCGGCCGCGTGCCCGGCCTTGCGCGCCTGGGCGCGGCGTGAGACGATGTTGAGCGTCTCGACCAGCGCGGAGAAGGCCATCGCGGCATAGATATAGCCCTTGGGCACATGGACGCCGAAGCCGTCGGCGATCAGCACCGCGCCGATCATCAGCAGGAAGCCGAGCGCCAGCATCACCACGGTCGGGTTGCGGTTGATGAACTCCGCCAGCGGGTCCGCCGCGATCAGCATCACGCCGACCGCCACGATCACCGCGACATACATGATCTGGACATGCTCGGTCATGCCGACCGCGGTCAGGATCGAATCGATCGAGAACACCATGTCGAGCAGCAGGATCTGGACGATCGCGGAGGTGAAGGTGAGCTGCGCGACCTGTTTCTTGTCGAGCACGCCATGGTCCGATGGCACCGGATCGATCGAATGATGGATCTCCTTGGTCGCTTTCCACAGCAGGAACAGCCCGCCGGCGATCAGGATCAGGTCGCGCCACGAGAAATTGGTCTCGAACGCGGGTTCGCCATGCGCTCCGACCGGCCCGACCAGGCCCAGATCGAACACCGGCGCGGTCAGCCCGACGATCCAGGCGATCATCGAAAGCAGCGCCAGGCGCATGATCAGCGCCAGCGCGATACCGATTCGCCGCGCCTTCTGTCGCGTTTCCTGCGGCAGCTTGTTCGACAGGATCGAAATGAAGATCAGGTTGTCGATGCCGAGCACCACTTCCATGACGATCAGAGTCACGAGAGCGGCCCAGGCGGCCGGATCGGCGAGAAGTGCTGCGATTTCGGTCATAGGACGGAGCCATCGCACGGCCCGCGCGGTCGCGGCAAGGGCCCTTCGCGCCGCTATCACATTGGCAAGAGGAAATATGTCGCGGCGTTGTGTTTTTTGCTTTATGACGAATCATGGCGTGTCATTTTTTCGCGCCCAGATTTCTGTGTCCGTCGCCCGGCGCCGAGCTTCTGATTGGATTGGGGCGAACCGGGAAAGACCAACAGGGCATGAGTTTCGATAGAGGACGCCGCGGCGAGCGCGGTGGTCGTGGCAGGGATAAGCGCGACGGTTTCGGCGACGACAGCTTCGGTGGCTACGAGGATCGCGGTCGCTTTGGCGGCGGCGGTGATCGCTTCGGCGGCGGCGGCTTCGGTGGTGGTGATCGCTTCGGCGGCGGGGGCGGCGATCGCTTCGGCGGCGGCGGCGGCGGCTTCGGCGGCCCGCGCGGCGGCGGCGGTGGCGGCTTCGGCGGCGGCGGCGGTCGTGGCGGC
>JASBTC010000422.1 GCA_030148625.1 Sphingobium sp.
TTCTTGTGGGGGGCACCAATCGGTTTTCGTCCAGGGTCGCCGACGACGAGGCGCATATCGGCCTGTTGTTCGAGGGCCATGCCAGCGATCGCCTGCAAACCCGGGCGACGTTGCCGCAACCGATCTATTGCATCGTTTCCGCGCGGCATCGGCTGGCGGTGCGGTCGAGCGTCACCTTCGACGAATTGTCCGAGCAGAATCTGTGCATGCCGTTGGGCAATTTCCGCATCCGGCAACTCATCAATCAGGCGGAGGCCGAAAAGGGGCTGATGTTGAGCGAAGTGATGTCGACCGACTCGATCGCATTGCTCAAAAGTTGCGTCGAAACCGGCAAATTCGCGGCCTTGCTGCCGGCATTGCCGATCAACGCGGAGCTGGGCGAAGGCCGGCTTGTCGCCATACCGATCGAAAGCGCCGCGCTGGCAGCAACCACCATCAGCGTCATTACCCGCGCCGGTCGTCGGTTGCCGCCCTCCGCGCTTGCGCTGCTGACCATGTTGGAGGGGGGATTGCGTCGCTGGACCGCGCTGGATGCCGGTGCCGTCGCGAAATCCGTCTGACAGCCGCGTCGAAGAAAGGGACAGGAATTTGGGCTGGATTGGACGTCGGCTTGGCCGGATAGTCGAGCACAACGCCGCCGAGCGTGTGGCGGATGGCGATCTGCGGCCCTGGACCTTCTTTGCGGCAATCCAGATCGGAACCGCCATCTGCGTGCCGACATTCGCGCTGGGCGGCGAATTGGGAAGTCATTCCCGATTCATCGAGCTGGCGCCCGCGGTGATCGTCGCCGCGCTCATCATTGCGGTGCTTGCCGTCGCGACCGGTTATGTCGGTATGAAAGCGCGCGTGCCGACGGCAGTGCTGACACGCAATACCTTCGGCAGAACCGGCGCGAAGGTGCTGGCGGCGATCCTGATCGTCACATTGCTGGGCTGGTTCGGGATACAGACCGAGATGTTGGCCAGGGCGCTTGTCGGGCTGCTTCACAGCCAGTTCGGGATCGATGTTCCGATACTGCCGATCACCATCGCCGGCGGTGCGCTGATCAGCACGACCGGCATCATCGGATTCCGGGCCCTGGGCAAGCTCGCTTATTTCGCCGTGCCATTCCTGTTGATGGTCATCACCGTCCCGCTATGGATCGCGTTTGGAACCCATGACGTTCCCGCGCGCCTGGCGGCGCCGGCGCTTGCGACACCCTATGATTTCGGGATGATCGTCTCGATCATCGCGGGCGGCCATATGACGGCGATCACGACGACGCCCGATGTCTCGCGGTTTCTGCGGACGCCGCGCGACGTGGTTTTCGGTCCCCTGGTGAGCCTGGGGATCGCGCTTCCGTTCCTGCTGCTGCTCTCCGCGTCGCTTTCAGTGATCTATGGGACCGGCGACCTGGTCGGGATCATGATCGCCGCCGGGCTCGCCGCCCCCGCGTTGATCATTCTCGTTCTCGCCACATGGTCGAGCAACGACAAGAATCTCTACGAATCCGCGCTTTCGCTTTCGGCGCTGCTGCCCGGCTATCCGCGCTGGCTGCTGACGGCCGGCGCTGCGATCGTCGGCATCGGCTTCGCGGCGTTCGGCGTCTTTGCGCACTTCATCGCGTTCCTGATCTTCATGGGATTGCTGATCGCGCCCGTCGCTGGCGTCTATACCGTCGATTTCCTGCTTGGGCCGGAACGTTATGTGACGGGCTCTGACGATGCGCCGCGCTTTCGGCCGTTTCCCTTCGTCGCATGGGCGTTCGGTACCTTTGTGGGCTGGGCGACGCTTCCTGCCGCATCCGCCGGGCTGGGCATATGGCGGCTGACCAATGTCCCCGCGCTCGATGCCTTGCTGGCCGCCACCCTGAGCTATGGCCTGATCATGCTCGTGCACCGTCAGCGTCGGGTTGTCGCAACGACGGCCTGATCGCTTTTGCGCTGTGCGCAACGAGACTGCCCGCCTTTGAAATTGATGCAGTGCGATGTGACGTCATTGTGACGGTCAGACCTAGAAGAAGGGGGGACCGGAATGACACGCAGCCGTCACGGACTTGAACTGACGATCGTCAGGCTTCTCGCCACCGCTGCCATGGGCTCTTGCCTTGGCGGTGTCGCGGTGGCGCAGACACGGACGGGTGCCGAACCTGCCGAGGCGATCGCGCAGGACGACATCATCGTCACTGCCCGCAAGCGTGAGGAGAATGTGCAATCGGTACCGGATTCGATCTCGGTGCTGAGCTCCAGAACCATCGAACGCGCCGGCGTGCAGACCTTGCAGGATGTGGCGCAGCTTACGCCCAACCTCGTCATCATCGATCAACTTCGCCCAGGTATCCAGACGGTATCCATCCGCGGTTTCACCACCGTTCAGGGTGGCAAGGCGCCGTTCGCGACGATCATCGACGGCGTGCAGCAGCCGGGCATGGAATATCTTGCGCAGAATCTGGTCGATATCGAGCGGATCGAAGTGGTTCGCGGCCCTCAGGGTACGCTCTATGGTGGGGGCGCCATCGCCGGTGCGATCAACATCGTCACGAAAAGGCCCGGCAACACCGTCGAAGGTGCGGTCAAGGCAGGCTATTTCGAAGGGCCGGGCTGGACGGCGACCGCCACGATTTCGGCGCCGCTGATCGAGGACAAGCTGTTCTTTCGGGCGTCGCTCAATCATGTCGACGACGATGGTCAGATCACCAATCAGGCGACTGGCAATGCGGTCGACCAGCGCAAGGATACCGAAGTACGGGCGCGGCTGCTCTTCACGCCATCGCCGGATGTCAGCATCGATATCAACGGCAGCTATTCGCACGGCAAGGATGGCGCCCTGTGGCTGGTGCCCGTCGACAATGCGGATTTCGAGAATTACTCGGCCCTGCCGTCCACCGATATCGACGGCATCGACAAGCGTGACCTGTACAGCCTGTCCGGCAAGATCGACGTCGATCTCGGCGGCGCGACGCTGACGTCGATCACCGCCTATAACAAGGCCGACCAGTTCCTCTTCGCCGATGGCGATTTCTCGCCGACGCCGAGCAACGCGCAGACCTGGCTGACCAACAGCCGATCGATAAGCCAGGAGGTGCGGCTCGCCAGCGATGGCAAGGGGCCTCTGCAATATGTCGTTGGGCTGTTCTATCAGGACTATAAGCTCACCGACATCACGCAATTCGGTGCGATCCAGGCGAATGGCGCGGTCGATTATTTCTCGACCAATGCCAATCAATACGGCTCAAAGGCCTGGGCGGTGTTCGGTCAGGCATCCTATGATGTGACCGACGCGCTGCAACTCACGCTTGGCCTGCGTTACGATCGCGATCGCCAGCGCGCCGAAAATCCACTTGATCCAGCGCAACCCAAGGACCGCAAGACTTTCGAGCGCTGGCAGCCCAAGGTCAATCTGAGCTACAAGATCACGCCCGACATCCTGACCTATATCAGCTATGCCACGGGGTTCCGGACCGGCGGCTTCAATCAGAATTCGCCGCTTGCGCTGCGGATCTACGACAATGAAGTGTCCGAGAATTACGAAGCCGGGGTGAAGGCGAGCTTCCTGGGCGGACGGCTGACGGCCAATGGCGCGCTGTTCCACACCGATTTCAGCAATCAGCAATTCTTCTTCTCGCGCGCGACGAGCACCGGCATCTACCGTGTGATCGTCAATATCCCGAAAACTGCGGTGAATGGCGGTGAACTGGAGATCACCGGGCGACCGGCGCGCTTCCTGATGCTGCGCGGGACGCTCGGATATAACGACACCTCGATCAAGAAATTCGACACGACCTCGCTCTATCGCGGGAATCGTACGCCGCAGGTCTATGGGCTGACGCTGGGTGGCACGGCCGAGGTGACTGCGCCGATCACGACGGACGTCACAGTGATCGGCCGGATCGACGTCGAGCATCGTGGCGATGTCTATTGGGACATCGAAAACCAGCTGCGATCGACGCCCAAGACGTTTCTGAATGCCCGGCTGGCCGTGGAAACCGGCGCCTGGACGCTTGCCGCCTATGCGCGCAACCTGACCAACGAACGGACTCCCGCTGCCGTCGGCGCGAATGCGCTCGGGCCGGGGCGAACGCTCCGCAGCGTGAACTCGCCTCGCCGGATCGGTGTGGAAGCATCGGTGAAGTTCTGAGCATCGATGCGATGAGGACGCCCTGTTCCTGGCCACCCGAGGAACGTGCACCCCTTCCGCCGGTCCAGGACTGGACCGGCGGAAGCGAAGCGCTGATCGTGTCGCCCGATCATCCCTGGTGCACGCCGGCCGAGCGGTGCGATTTCGAAACCACGCCATCCTATGCCGAGACGCGTGAGTGGCTTGAGCGATTGGCGGCTGCCTCGCCGCTGATCACCTTGCGTTCGTTCGGCACGACGGCGGAATCTCGCGAACTGCTGCTTGTGGTGGCGAGCCGCGACCTTGCGAAGGCGGATGCGCCGCGCTCGGCAAAGTCGCGGGCGCGGCTGCTCGCGCAATGTGGCATTCATCCCGGTGAGATCGACGGCAAGGATGCCGGGCTCATGCTGCTGCGCGATATCGCGTTCGGCGAGGCGGGCGCGCTGCTCGATCATGTCGATTGGTTCTTCGTGCCGATCCTCAACATCGATGGGCATGAGCAGCCGTCGCCGTTCAATCGGCCCAACCAACGGGGGCCGAGCAACCAGGGTTGGCGGGCATCGGCGCAGAACCTCAATCTCAATCGCGACTATATGAAGGTCGATTCACCCGAAATGACGGCGCTGCTTGCGCTGATCGGCAATATCGATCCGGATCTTTATATCGATCTGCACGTGTCCGATGGGCTCGATTATCAGTACGATATCACGTTCGGATTTCAGGATGCGCCCTATGCTCATTCTCCGTCGATCGGCGAATGGCTCGAGACGGTCTATCGGCCGGCCGTCGACGATGCGCTTGCTGCGGCGGGCCATATGCCTGGGTCGCTCATTCTCGCGCTGGACGATCGGGATCCCGATCGCGGCCTGATGCTGCCGGCGTTTCCGCCGCGCTTCTCGCATGGTTATGGCGATGCCAGGCATTTGCCGACGGTGCTTGTGGAGAATCATTCGCTCAAGCCGGTGCGTCGGCGCGTATTGGGTACCTATGTCCTGCTGAAGGCCAGTCTTGGCATCCTCGGGCAGCGGAGCGCGCCGCTTGCGTCGGCGATCGATGCGGATCGGGCCAGGCGACCGGCATCGATGACCACCGACTGGCAGTCCGCGGTAGCGCCGGTCCGGAATACGCTGTTCCATCCTGTCGAGCGCGAATTCTACCGCTCGCTGGCGTCCGGCGCGGAGGAGGTCCGATGGCTGGGGACGCCGGCGGAGCCGATCGAAGTGGATGTTCATGGTTCGATGCCTCTGGCTGTCGCAACCCGACCGCGCGCCTATTGGGTGCCGGCCGCCGAGGCGGAGGCGATCGAGCGTCTTCGGCGACATGGGATCGGAATGGAGACACTGTCCGATGGACAAGCGATCGCACTCGAAATGACGCGCTTCGGGGAGATCCGAATGGCTCCAGGAATGAGCGAGCGTCGTGTTGCCTGGCAAGGTCTGGCGCCGGAGACGGAAAATCGGGTGATCGAGTTCGCGCCGGGATCGGTCCGTGTTCCAACCGACCAGCCATTGGGAACGGTCGCGATATTGCTGCTCGAGCCGGCCAGCCCGGACTCGCTCTTTGCAATGGGCTTTTTTGCCGGAATGATGGAACGCACCGACTATCTCGAAGCCTATGTCGCGGCGCCGCTGGCGGACAGGATGCTGCAGCGCGATGCTGCGCTACGCGCGGAATTCGAAGCGAACCTCCAGCGCGATCCCGGCTTCGCGGCAAATCCCATGGCGCGGCTGGCATGGTTCTACGAGCGAACCCCATATGCGGATAAGCGCCATCTGCTCTACCCGGTGGGATGCGAACGATGAGCGGCGAACCGGGGGATATCGGCAGCGATCCGCTCAGCCATATGTTCGCGTGGTGGAACGCCGCATATGGCGAGGCTGGCGGATTTTCGGAATCGGCTCTCGCGCGGCATTTTTCCGACGATGTCAGCATGTGGATCAATGGCGAGATCCGGGCAGAGGGGTTGCGCGGCCTGGCCGGGCGTTTCCGGACCGTGCAGGCGACCACCGATCACGTCGCCATCGAACTTCCCTTTCTCGCCTGCTTCGCATCGCCTGAACGCGATCGGATCTACACGCGCCACAGGGTGCATTTTCGGGCGAACGGAGCCGAGGGCACAGAACTGGTCGGCGGCTGGGCCGAGATCCGCAATGATCGGATCGATCGTCTCGACTTTCTGAGTGTCCAGAAGGGGTAGGATTATATGGCCGGCGACAGGGTTGCCTGGTTCGAGAACGGCAAGCTCGACCTTCGTGCGATGGCACCGGCGGAGCCCGGACCGGGAGAGGTCCGTTATCGGGTGCGGGCATTCGCGCTCAACCGGTCCGAACTGCTCTTCATGGACGACAGCCATTATGTCCCGCGCCGCAACGGAGTTCGTCTGGGTTATGAGGCAAGCGGCATCGTCGATGCCGTGGGCGAGGGCGTAACAGCCTTCCGTATCGGCGATCATGTCTGCTCGCTGCCCTTTGCCAGCGATGCTTATGGTGTGAACGGCGGCTGGGCGATCACGCCCGCCGAATGGCTGGCCCCCTGGCCCGACATTCAGTCTGCCGAGGAAGCATGCAGCGCCTGGATGCAATATCTGACGGCCTATTATCCTTTGTTCGAGCTTGCGCCGATTGCGAGCGGGCAGGCGATGCTGATCACCGCAGCGTCGAGCAGCGCAGCCATTGGCGCCTGTCAGATGGCGAAGCTTGCTGGGGCGCGAACCATCGCTTTGACGACGAATGAGGGCAAGGCGGATCGGCTCAGGTCGCTGGGTTATGATGCGGTGGTCGCCACGCGAGGGAAACCGGATCTGTCACGGGAGATCGAGACCGCCGCACAGGGTCGGCCGATCGGCCTGTCCTATGACGCCGTCTGCGGAGATCTTGTCGGCCGCTATATCGGCGGTCTGGCGAAGGGCGCGACGATCTTTGCCTATGGCAACCTGTCGGGAGACCCGATCGTCGGATTTCCCCTGATCGAAGCGGTGCGGCGGGACATTCGCGTCCATGCCTATTCGACACCCAATTTCTCGCACGATCCGCTGATGAGGGGGCGGGCCGTCGCGTTCATCCGCGACCTGCTGGAATCGGGACAACTCAGGCCGGTGATCGGGAAGATTTTCCCCTTCGACGATGCACTCGAGGCTTATGACTATCTTCGCGCCGGGCAGCAGATCGGGAAGGTTGTCGTCTCGGTCGGATCATAGGTCCTTATCTGAGCTGGCGTTTCTCCAGCTTCCGCGCCAGCGTCCGGCGATGCATCCCCAGCCGCCGCGCGGCTTCGGAGATGTTGAAGTCGGTTTCGACCAAGGTCTGGTGGATATGTTCCCATTCCACCGTCTTGATCGACGATTGCCGGCCGTCGACCGGCGCGTCGGGATCGCCGTCGTCGCGGGCGAAGGCGGCTTCGATGTCGTCGGTGTTGGAGGGTTTGGCGAGATAGTGGGATGCGCCCAGCTTGATCGCCTCGACCGCCGTCGCGATGCTGGCGAAGCCGGTGAGGACGACGATCTTCATGTCGGGATCGCCCGCGCGCAGCGTCTGGACGCAGGCGAGGCCCGATGCGCCGCCGAGCTTGAGGTCGACCACCGCGAAGCCGGGGCGATGCTCCGCCAGCAGCGCAACCAGGCCGTCATGGTTCGCGGCGGAGAACACCGTATAGCCGCGCCGTTCGAAGGAGCGTCGCAATGTGCGCGCAAAGGGCTCGTCGTCCTCAACGATGACGAGCAGGCGTTCTTCGCTCATGATCCGGCCTCACTCATGACAGGGCCTTTCGTTCATAGGCGAGTGCTGCGAGCGGCAGGAGAATCCTGACGCAGGCGCCGCCGCCGGGCGGATTCTCGACCGATGCCGTGCCGCCCATCTTGCGCAACACGTTGACCAGCAGGAACAGGCCGAGCCCGCCACCGGTGCGGCCCTTGGTCGAGCGATAGGGCTGGCCGAAGCGTTCGATCATCTCGGCGGGAAAGCCGGGGCCACGATCGGCGATCTCGAGGATCAGCGAATCCTGTTCGCGCCGGGCGGTCACGCCGATCCAGGTGGGGGAGGCTTCCGCCGCATTGTCGATGACGTTGCCGATCACCTGACGCAGCGCCGGATCGGAAACGATGGTGACGTCCTCGCCGAAACGGTCGTCATAATCGAGAATGCCGGGCAGGCGGCTGGCGCGCCATTCGGTGACGATATCGTCGAGGAATCCGCGCATCGATGTGACTTTGGGCGCGACGCCGCGCGCCTCGCCGGCCGACATCAGGATGCCGCTGACGATCGCCTTGCAGCGCTGGATGGCGGCATCCATGTCCTCGATATCGTCCTGAAGCTCCTGGTCGCCGGCCAGGCGCGGCAGCCGGCGCCAATCGCCGATCAGCACCGACAGCGACGACAGGGGCGTGCCCAGTTCGTGCGCCGCGCCGGAGGCGAGCAGGCCCATGCGCACGATATGATCCTCCTCGGCGGCGCGTTGCCGGATCGCGGCCAGCGCGGCGTCGCGATCGCGCAGGTTGCGGCCGATCCGCGTCACGAACGCGACCAGCAGCACCGCGATCAGCACGAAGCAGACCAGGCTGCCCTTGAGATAAAGCGCGAGCGGATCGTCGTCATAGGGCGGATGCAGGGCAAGCGGGGTCGGATGCAGTGAAATCGCGACCAGCGCGACCATGCTGGCGGCGACGATCGCCCAGGCGGCGCGGGGCGTCAGCAGGATCGCGCCGAGCACGACATGGAGCAGGAACAGCGAGGCGAAGGGATTGGCGAGGCCACCCGAGAAATGCAGCTGCCAGGCAAGCACCGCGACATCGAACAGCAAGGCCGAGGTCAGTTCGGCATTGGTCACGGCCTTGCGCCGGCGGAGCAAGGGCATGCTTGCGAGATTGATCGCGACGAGCATGGCGATGGCCAGGAACAGCGGCGCCAGCGGCAGCCTGATGCCCATCAGCGCGTGCACGACCGCGATGGTGACGAGCTGTCCGCCGACCGCGAGCCAGCGCAGCTGGACCAGCAATCGCATGTTGCGGCGACCGGCATCGGCCTCTGGTGGGGCGTTTATCGTCGTCTCTGTCACGCGGGCAATGGCCTGTGCGGGGCGGGTGAACGCAGCACATAGCATGCGGCGGCGAGCGAGAGGAGCGCGAGCGCGAACCAGGTCAGCGCATATTGCAGATGATTGTCGGGAAAGCGCAGCACGGTCATCCCGCCGACCGGATAGCCGCCTTTATTGGCCGCGCTATCGGCATCGACGAAATAGGGCGCCGTTTGTCCAAGCCCCTGAGCTGAGGCGATGGCGGTGACGTCGCGCGAATACCAGCGACGATTGTCGGGATCGTTGGTCCGCAGGAAACCGCCGCCCGGCTCGGAGATGCGCAGCAGGCCCGAGACGGTGACCAGGCCCGCCGGATTGCCTGCCGCGCGCGTGGCGGGATCGCGGCGGTCGGGCGGCACGAAGCCGCGATTGACGAGCAGGGTGAAGCCGGGCGTTTCCAGCGGCGTCAGCACCCAGTAACCGCCGCCCAGATCGGTGACCGCCTGCACCAGAGTTTCGCGATCGTGGCGGAAACGGCCGGTCACGCGCACCCGGCGATAAATGTCGCTATCCGCCGATATGCCGGGCCAGGCGGCCGGGCCGGGCGCTGCGACGGGCGCGGCATGGGCGCGGCTTTCGACCGCGGCCACCAGCGCATGTTTCCAGGCGCGCCGCTCGACCTGCCAGATGCCCAGCGCGACGAAGATGGCGGCGCATAGCAGCGCCGCGCCCGCGAATATGGCACGGGCGCGTGTCGAGCGCCTGCGTGCCCGGCCGGTCACGGTATCTGTCTTACGTCGTGCGGCATCGGCATCATGTTGGTGTTCAGATGGTGCATCACCCACAGCGACCCGGCCAGCATGATCAGGACGACGATGATGGTGAAGACCAGCGCGGTCATCGACCAGCCGCCCTCTGCCTTGGGCGTCATGTGCAGGAAATAGACCATGTGCACGACGATCTGCGTGACCGCGAAAGCCATGATGATCGCCACGGTGATGCCGGCGGCGAAGGGCTTCGCCATCACCAGCCAGAAGGGGATGGCGGTGAGGATCACCGACAGGACGAAGCCGATCGCATAGTCGCGCATCGATGCGTGCGGGATCTCCGCGGCGGGATGATCGTGGCTCATCGCAGCATTCCCATCAGATAGACCAGGGTGAAGACGCCGATCCAGACGACGTCGAGAAAGTGCCAGAACATGCTGAGGCACGCGACGCGGCGGCGATTGGCCGCGATCAGGCCGTGCCGGTTGAGCTGGACGATCAAGGTCGTCAGCCAGACGATGCCGAAGGTGACGTGCAGGCCGTGCGTGCCGACCAGCGTGAAGAATGCCGAGAGGAAGGCGCTGCGCTGCGGCGTCGCGCCGATATGGATCAGGTGCTGGAATTCGTAGAGTTCGATCGAGAGGAAGGCGAAGCCGAACAGCCCGGTCACGCCCAGCCAGATCTGGGTCTGGCGCAGCCTGTTCCGCTGCATCGACAGCATCGCGAAGCCATAGGTCATCGACGAGAAGAGCAGCATCGCGGTGTTGAGCGCGATCAGATCGAGGTCGAACAAATCCCTTGGGCCCGGACCCGCGGCGAAATTGCCGCCGAGCACGGCGTAGCAGGCGAAGAGGATCGCGAAGATGAGGCAATCGCTCATCAGATAGATCCAGAAGCCCAGCATGGTGCTGTGGCCTTCGGGATGCGGATGCTCGTCCAGGTCGTAGAAGCGGACCGGCGCGTCGTCGCGGGCGAGGGTGGCTGTGTTCATCGGATCAGGCTCCGGCCGCTGCAAGCTGGCGGGTGCGCGCGTCCTCCGCCGTCGCCACGGTCGCGGCGGGGATGTGGAAGTCGCGCTTGTAGTTGAAGCTGTGGAAAATCGCGCCGCCGATCAGCGAGATCAGGCTCAGCCCGACCAGCCACCAGATATGCCAGATCAGCGCGAAGCCGAGCACGGTGCTGATGCCCGCCAGGATGATACCGGCGCCGGTGTTGCTGGGCATATGGATATCGCGGAATCCGGCGAGCGGACGTTCGGCGCCCCGGCGCTTCATGTCGTGCCACGCATCGAGATCGTGGATCACCGGC
>JASBTC010000430.1 GCA_030148625.1 Sphingobium sp.
AACCACGGCGCCGCACCTGCTCGGCGACATCTATTCGCATCTTTGCGCCGTCTGGGCGCCGTCCGGTGAAGGCGTGGGGGAGATCAGCCGCTTCTGCCTCGACCCCGCACAAACGCCGGCCCAGCGCCGCGACGCGCGCAACCAGTTGGTCACCGCGCTGGCCGACTATGCTCTCCACCACGGAATACACCAGTATGTCGGGGTCGCCGAGGCCGGTTGGTATCACACGATCAGCAAATTTGGTTGGACATGCCGCACGCTAGGTCCCGTTCAGCGGGATGGCGCGTGCCGGCTACTCGCCCTCAGCATAGCGGTCGACCAGGACACACTTCCCGGATTGCAGCGCACCGGCACCTATGCGCCGCTTGTCCTCAAGTTCGAAGATGGCGGGGAGCCGGGGCGATGAAAAAGGATCTGACCGAAGCCGATCTTCCTGGCCTGCTCGTCGATGAGCTGCGCCGCAAAGGCTATTGCATCATTCGCAACGAGGCGGTCGCGCGTGTCCATGCGCTCGCGAGGGATCTCGACCCCATCTTTGCCGCGACGCCCTTTTGCGAGGGCAATTTCTATGGTCGCCGCACGAAACGGTTCGGCAGCCTGCTCAAAAGGTCGCCGCACATGGCCGAACTGGTGCTCAACCCCATCATCCTGTCCGCCGTCGAGACGATCCTTGGCACTGGCTGCGACCGGATCCAGCTGAACCTCACGCAAGCGATCGAGATACATCCCGGTGAAGTGCGGCAGTTTCCCCACCGCGACCAGGACATGTGGCGCGGCGCCGACGGCACCCAGGAATATCTCGTCAACGTCCTCTGGCCGCTGACGCCCTTCACGAAAGAGAATGGCGCCACGCGAATCTTTCCGAAGAGCCACGGCGTGAAGGGAATGGCGAAAACCGATCTTGGCCCACCCATTTTCGCCGAAGGCAAGCCCGGCGCAGCGATCTGCTTTTTGGGATCGACCGCGCACGGGGCGGGCTCCAACCTCAGCCAAGATGTCCGGCGCGGCGTGCTCGTCAGCTACAGCCTCGGATGGCTGAAGCCCTATGAGAATTTGTGGCTCGCCTATCCGCCCGAGGTCGCGAGGACGTTTCCGCCAGAACTGGCGGCGCTCGCCGGCTATGCGCAGCACCGACCCAATCTCGGCAATTATGAAGGCCAATGCCCTTCGGTCCTGCTGAGAGATGACAAGCCAGATCATATCGGCGCGATCGATGCGTTGCGTCCCGACCAGACGGATGCGGTGGCCGAATTTGCCGATGGCGAAAGGAACGGCCAATGAGCCCGGCGCATGTGTTCGAGCCGACCTATGAGGCGATCAAGCGTCGGCTGATGAACGGCGAATGGGCGGGCGGCACCCGGATCGAGGCGGCCCGTCTCGCCGACGATCTCGGGGTCAGTATGACCCCGGTGCGCGACAGTCTCTACCGGCTCAATGGCGAGCGGATGGTCGATTTCACCCCGGGCGAGGGTTTCCATGTCCATCGCCTGACCGAAACCGAGTTTCGCGACCTGCTCGAACTGCACCTGATCCTGCTGCTCGCCGCGCTCGCGACGGCGCCAAAGGGGTCGGCAACGTCGGTCCCCGCTGACCAACCCTATCCCGATCGCGTAGCGGACCTGTTCCTGGCTATCGCCGAACGCTCGTCGAACAGCGAGATCGTCGCCAGCATTGCGGCGATTGGAGACCGGCTTCAGCTATCGCGTCATTTCGATGCCGCGATCCTCGCCGATGTCGACGCGGAGTATGATGCGATCGCCCACGCTGTCGCCGAAGCCGAACCACAGGCGCACGTTCGGAGCCTCCTGCTCGGCTATCATGAGAAGCGCGCGCATGATGCGGCAGCCTACGCCCGGACGCTCGCCGGGCATCCGGGTCGACAGCCTTGATCGCTGCCGAAAGGGAAGTGACGTTTTGCTTGTCAGGCCCGCCCACAATTGACATGATTCGTCCGCGCACGAGCATCGCTGGCAGCTCCTGCGCGGAATATTTCGCCAGGCATCATTTGCGCCAGTCCCCACTCGGACCGGCGGCCCAACCGGACCATGGTCCGCGCAAGCGACCGAACGGCGGCACAGCACTGGGAGACGGGTATCCGGCAGGCGCCGGTCGCACCCGCTCGTGCCTCCGGGATTTATGTCGTGTCTTCCTGTACCTGCGGCGACCGTGCCCCGCCGCGTCACCCTTTTTCGGTGTCCTCGGCCTGCCATGCCCATCCGGCCGATCGTCCGCCGCCGGTCGAGCAGCAGCCTGAAGCCGGGCACGATCTGGACGCGATATATCGGACGCATCGCATATCGCTCTTCCATTTCCTGCGCCGCAAAGCGGGATCAGAGGAAGCGCCCGATCTGATGCAGGAAGTCTTTGCTCGCGCCGCGGGGAGCGCCCAGCGCCACCAGCTCGTCAATCCGGGCGGGTTTCTTCGCCGTATCGCCCAAAATCTTCTTATCGATCGCGCGCGTCGCCAGAAGTCCGCGCGAGCGACCTTCTTTCCGCTCCGCGAGGAACGCGACGGCGCGACGCCTGCGGCGCAGGAATGGAACCTCGAAGCGGCGGACTTGCTGCGATTGTACGAAGCCGCGGTTGACGCCATGCCGCCAAAGACGCGGCGCGTTTTCCTCATGCACCGGGTGGACGAACTCAGTTACCGCGAGATACATGAACTGCTGGGCATCAGCATCGCGACGGTGGAATATCATATGATGAAAGCGCTCGGTCAGATTTCGAAGGTGGTGGACGGCGGCCGATGACCAGCACAAGCGGCGGCGACTACCCCGTCGACGAGGTAGCACAGGCGTGGCTGATCAAGATGCGCGGCGAGGATGCCGGCGCGCTGCGCGGAGAGTTTGAAGCCTGGCTCCTCGCGTCGGCAGATCATGGCGAAGCCTATCGCCGCGCCGAACACCGAATGGCGGCGTTGGCGGTTCTCAAAACATCGCAGCGGTACGGAACGAGCCATGCCGAAGCTCGGCGGGGCCGGGTAAGCGGCTGGCTGCCATGGGGCGCCGCCGCGACGGCAATCGCGCTGCTGATTGTAGCAATCGGGGCCGGAGGCGCCTCCCTTCCCGGCCAGCCCGGCAGCGCGTCCACAGCGCGCGCCGCCGAACCGCTGATGACGCAGCGCGGCGAGATCCGCACGTTCCGGCTTGCCGACGGCTCGAGCGCGACGCTCGATACCGACAGTCGGCTGGACGTCGCGTTCGGAGACGGCAACCGCGGCGTCCGCTTGGTAAAAGGCCGGGTCCGTCTTTCCATCGCCAAGCAGGCTATACCGCTCCACATCGACGCCGGGCGAGGCGCAGCAATCGCGAACGATGCCGAGATCGATCTGAGCCTCGACGAGGCCGGAACGGTCAGCGCGGTCCTCCGGCGCGGCGAGGCAGACGTGCGCACAGACGCCAAAACCGGTCCTGCGACCGCGCTGTCGCAGGGAAAACCGCTGACCTACCAGCGTGATGGCAAGTTGCTGCTCGGCAGGGCCCAAGCGTCTGACATTCCCGCGAACTGGCCCGAAGGCTGGGCCGAATATCGTTCGATAAGGCTCGACCGACTGGTTGCGGAGGCCAATCGCTATGCCGTCATCCCGCTCGTGATCGACGATGCGGCGAGCGCGGCACTTGAGGTTTCCGGCCGCTTCCATCTCAGCGAGACCGATGCCTTCGCTGAACGGATCGCAATCCTGTTCGGTCTCAGGGTCGAACGCACGGCGAGAGCCATCCTTCTACGCCGCCGATAATTTTTTCACCCAAGACTAAGGGGCTCCCCTTCGCCCCGTCAACGCACCCCCACTGGCCGCCTGCCTGAAGC
>JASBTC010000010.1 GCA_030148625.1 Sphingobium sp.
GCGCGCCTCGGTGAAGCACACCAGCGGCAAGCTGGGCGATTACAATTCGAACCTGACGATGAAGCCCAGCGAATATTTCGCGCGCAACATCCATGTCGGTTGTTCGGCGCTGCCCGACGAGGAAACGACCGAGGCCTATTACAAGATCGGCATCGACCGCATCATGTGGGGCACCGACTATCCGCACCCAGAGGGTACGTGGCCGGCAACGCTGGACAAGATGACGATCAGCCTGGGCGGCCTACCCGATACGGATATCCAGAAGATGTTGGCCGGCAATGCGCTGAACGTCTACGACGTCGATACGGACGGGCTCTGGGCGCTCGCCGCGAAGATCGGTCCCCAAAAGGCGCAGTTCGAAAAGCGTGCCGCCTGAACGCGAACGCCTCCCCGATTTGTCGCGTATCGTGAACAATCGGGGCGGTGCGGGATTTCCATCGGCGACGGACCCGGTTAGCCTCGCCCGCAAGGTCGCGCTCGACGCGGCATATTGGGGGATGCGGCCGGTGACGTGGCGGGGAATCGAGGAGTTTCTGGCGGTCGTCGACAGCGGCAGCTTCACCGCGGGCGCGGAGGCGCTGGGCGTTTCCAAATCCTATGTCAGCAAGATGGTGAGCGAACTCGAGGCACGCGTGAATGCGCAGCTTCTGCTCCGCACGACGCGGCGGTTGTCGCTCACCGCCGCCGGCGACCTGTTCCACCAGCGCTGCCTGGAGATGCGCAGCTCGCTGGTCGATGTCGAACGCCAGATGGCGCAATTCCAGGACCGCCCCGTCGGCCGGCTGCGCGTGGGATTGAGCGATGTCTTCGGCGTCAGCTTCATGTCCTCGATCGTCGCCGATTTCAGCGCCCGGCATCCCGACATTTCGGTCGAGGTCGTCGCCTATCTGCGCGAGAGCGAGCTGGTGCAAGAACAGTTCGACGTCGTCATCCGCTATGGCCGGCTCAACGATTCGAGCCTGAAGGCGCGGCTGTTCGGCTATCTCTCCTATTGCCTGTGCGCCTCGCCCAATTACGTCGCGCGCCATGGCTGGCCCGCCTCGCCGGCGGAGCTGGCCGGCCATGCCTGCCTGGCCGATCTGGGCGGGCATTTCCATTTCTAC
This sequence comes from Sphingobium sp., assembly GCA_030148625.1. Next base: position 1,104 of record JASBTC010000010.1, read on the forward strand.
GACGACGATGCGGCGAACGGCCGGGTCAAGGTTTCGGGGAACTGGAAAAGCAATAGCGGGCTCGCGCTCGCATCCGCCGCACGGCACGGCATCGGCATCGCGCAGATCCCGATCAGCGTGATCCGCGACGACCTCCACGAAGGGCGGCTGGTCGCGCTCGACCAGGAATGGGCCTTTTACGACAAGGAAGTCTGGGCGGTGTTCTCGCCCGGCATGATGCCCGCCGCGACGCGCGCCTTTATCGATCATCTGGCGGTCAGTTTCGAGCATCGCAAGCTGCGCCCCTGGATGCAGCCGGCGATGACTGCGCTCGACACCCATCTGCATCGCAGCCGGTAGGATTGTGCACCACCACGCACAGTGCGTCCGTGCCAGTGCGCTTCCGCAGGAGGCCCAAGCGGCTATGCTGCGATCAGCGCTTCCCGGTAAAGCGGGGACCGGTCTTCCGGGCGGGAAGCGCGCAGGATGAAGAACATACTGGACCGGCGCAAAGCCGGCTGATGGGAGAATAGGATAGTGCTTCAGCGTTTCCCGATGGGCATTCCGTTCGGCTGGTTCTTCGTCAGCTATAGCGACGAGCTTGCTGTGGGCGAGGTGAAGCCGCTCCATTATTTCGGCCGCGACCTCGTCATCTTTCGCGGCGAATCCGGCACGGTCGGCCTGCTCGACGCCTATTGCCCGCATCTGGGTGCGCATATGGGGCATGGCGGCACGGTCGACGGCGACCGGCTGCGCTGCCCGTTCCACAGCTGGGCCTATCGCCCCGACGGCTTCTGCGTCGACATTCCCTATGCAAGGGCGATCCCGCCGATCACCAAGCGCGAGCCGATCGCGCGGCCCTATCCCGTGGTCGAGAAGAATGGCGTCGTCTGGGCCTGGTATCATCCCGACCGGATCGCACCGACTTTCGACGTGATCGAACATGCGCCCTTTTCCGAAAGCGGCTGGAGCACGCCCGTCCGCCGTTTCTGGGCCTTCGCCAGCAATCCGCAGGAGATTGCGGAGAACGGCGTCGACCTCGCCCATTTCGAATATGTCCACAAGATGGAGGCGGTGCCCGAGGGCAAGACCGCCTATGACGGCCATATCCGCCGCAGCGATGCCCAGGGCGAACGCACCGTGTCGCTCCCCGACGGCACGACGAAGATCATCCCGTCGAGCGTCAACACGATCCAGAATGGCGCGGGACAGAAATTCACCCAGCTCAAGGGCGTGGTCACCTTGTCGCTGATGGTGCTGGCGACGCCGGTCGAGGCCGACCAGGTCGAGCTGCGCTTCTGCTTCACTTTCCCCGAGACGCCCGAGGGATCGCCCGAGCACAAGGCGGCGCTCACCGCGATCGCCTATACCTGCGGGCAAAGCGGCGTCGAAGGCGACATTCCGATCTGGCACAACAAGATCCACCGCGCGCACCCGCTGCTGTGCGACGGCGACGGACCGATCCTGCGCTTCCGGCGCTATTTCGAACAATTCTATACCGAGGGTGACACGCCGCGGCAGATGGCCGCGGTCTAGCCGCACTCAATTGAAACCAGGGTGATCGGCGCGCGGACGGGGGGTTCGCGCGGTTGGAGAGTCATTGCCCGCAAAGGAGAGGTGATATGGTCAATCTTCGTTACGTTCAGGGTCCGGTCGCGGAGCCGCAATCCTGAGGCATCAACAACTCCGTCCGCACGGTGCGCGCGCTTTACGAGACCGATCCGGAGATCGCCCATGCGCTGTTGCCCCGGCCGCTCGTGCCCGCCGCGCGGCCCGAGATCTTCCTTCAGTTCGCGCATGTCGCGATGCATGTGACGCCGGAGACGACGGTGGAGATCGGCGCGCTGACCCTGGGCGTGATGTGCGATTATGAAGGGACGCGCGGCGGCTATGTCTTCCACATGGCGATGGAGGGCGAAACCGTCGTCACCAGCGGCCGCGAGCGTTTCGGCGAGCCCAAGAAGATCGCGGAAACGACATTCGAAAAGAATGGCGACCATGTCCGCGCCACCTGTTCGCGCCATGGCATCACCTATTTCGAAGTCGACGGCACGATCGGCGCCGATCAGGGCACGCCCGAACCGTTCGAGGAATATTTCTACTGCTACAAGGGGCTGCCCTCGATCGACACGCCCGGTGAATTCGACGGCGACGTCTATCTGACCCGGCTCAACTGGAAGCGGAACTATAGCCGGCGCAACGCCTTTGACGGCGCGATCCGGTTCCATGAATCGGCCTATGATCCGATCGTCGACGTGCCGATCCGGCGGATGCTGAGCCTCGATTATGTCGAGGGGGCGACCAACACCAGCGGGCAGCTGCTGCGCACCGTGCCCGGCGAATGGATCGCGCCCTTCTGGGTACAACGCAACGACGTGCTCGCCAATCCCGGCATCGAGATCGTGCTCGCCGACGCGAAGGCCGCCTGATGCGCGATTTTGCGGATCGCGTCGCGGTGATCACGGGCGGCGCGAGCGGTGTCGGTCGCGCGCTCGGCGAACAATTGGCACGGGCGGGCGCGAAGGTGGTGCTCGCCGATATCGATCAGGCCCGGCTCGATGCGGTCTCGACCGAGATCGCGGCGGACACCGGCGCCGATGTGACGGGCGTGCGCGTCGACGTGACCAAGGCGGACTCGGTCGACGCGCTTGCGGATGCGGTCTGGACGCGGCACGGTGCGGTCCATCTGCTGTTCAACAATGCGGGGGTCGGGCTGGGTGAGGCGCAGCGCGCAATCTGGTCGCTGCCCGCCAATGACTGGCATTGGGGCTTCGACGTCAATCTGTTCGGCGTCGTCCACGGCATCCGGTCCTTCGTGCCGCGCATGCTGGCATCGGGCGAGGAAGGCGTGGTGATCAACACGTCCTCGTCGAACGGCGGGCTGCGCTCGCTGCCCAACACGCCGATCTATGCCGCCTCCAAAGCGGCGGTGACCAGCGTCAGCGAAGTGCTCTACCAGCAATTGCTGCGCGAGGGCGATCGCGTGCGCGCGGCGGTGCTCTTTCCCGGGCCGCACGTCGTCAACACCTCGATCCTCGCCTCCAACCGCAATCGTCCCGCCGATTATGGCGATGCCGGCGGCAACAAGCCCGCTTATGAGACGATGGAGGATCTGGTCCGCACCACGGGTCTCAAAATGGCGCTGACCGAACCCGAGGAGGTCGCGTCCTTCGCGCTCGACGGCATCCGTCAGGGTCGTTTCTGGCTGCTTCCCGAAAGTCCGGACGGCGACGGCAAGTTGAGCGAGCGGATATCGGAGCTGCTTGCCAGAACCAATCCCGCTTCGGCCTGGTGAGGGAACGTGTGATGGGGGATGTCGCGACACTGGCCGCCAATGGCGTGCAGGATAGCAAGGCTGCGGACGGCGGCGCCTATCGCTGGTATGTCGTCGGCGTCCTCTCGCTCGCTTATTGCTTCAGCGCGATCGACGCACGCGTGCTCACTTTGCTCGTCGTCCCGATCAAGCAGGATCTGGGCCTCAGCGATTTCCAGATCAGCCTGCTCCAGGGTTTTGCCTTCGCGCTGCTCTACAGCGTCGCCGCGATTCCGATCGGCCGGATGGTCGATACCAGCCGCGCCCGCACCCGCATCATCGTCTGGGGCGTGATCCTGTGGTCGATCATGACGATGGCCTGCGGGCTGGCGCGCAGCTTCGGCCAGCTCTTCGCCGCGCGCATCGGTGTGGGGGTGGGCGAAGCGACGCTCAGCCCCACCGCCTATTCGCTGATCAGCGACTATTTCGATTCGAGGCGGCGCGCGCTCGCGATCAGCTTCTACGCGATCGGCTATCCGATCGGCGGCGGGCTGGCGCTGATCATCGGCGGGGTCCTGCTGCAATATTTCACCGGAACCGGCGGCATCACATTGCCGCTGATCGGCGCGCTGTCGCCGTGGCAGGCGGTGTTCGTCATGGTCGGGCTTCCCGGTGCGATCATCGCGGGCCTGCTGATGACGGTGCGCGAGCCCGAAAGGCGCGAACTGGCAAAGGGTTATGAGGGGCGTACGCTGCCTCTGTCGGGTGTCATCGCCTATCTTCGCCAGCATTGGCAGCTCTACGCCATGCTGATCGGTTCGATCTCGCTGATCGGCATGCTCTCGATCGGCGTGACCCTGTGGTACCCGACCTTCCTGATCCGCACCTACAAGATGTCGGTGACCGATGTCGGCCTGTATTACGGCACGGTGATGCTGATCTGCGGAACGATCGGCACGCTCGGCGGCGGCTGGCTGTCGGGCCGGTTGATGCGCGCGGGGCGGCGCGACGCCAATATGCGGATCGTGTTGATGACCACGATCCTCAAGGCATTGCCGCTGATCCTTGGGCCGCTCATGCCCACCCCGGAACTCGCGCTCGCGCTGATGGCGGTGGGAACGCTGATCGGGCAGGGCGCGCAGGGCGTGATCATCGCGGCGATCCAGGATGTGACGCCCAATCAGCTTCGGGGCCAGGTGATGGCGCTGACCCTGCTGTGCGTCAACATGATCGGCCTCGGCCTGGGCGCGAGCTTCATCGCGGCGATCACCGATTTCGGCTTCGGCGACGAAGCCGCGCTGCGCTACTCGATCTCGCTCGCCGGCGCCGTGCTGCTGCCCTGCATCATCCTGCTCATCGCCATCGGCATGCCCGTCTATCGCCGCGCGCTGGCGCGCATGGCGGCCGAGGACGAGGCTGCGTCCGGCGCCTAGGATCCCTATCCTGTCATTCCCGCGTGCGCGGGAATCCAGCTTTTCCGTGAAGCGTCAGAAAAGGAAGAAGCTGGATCCCCGCTTTCGCGCATTGCTGTCCGGGATTTGTTTGCCGGAGTTCCACGAGCGCCTCGTAATCTGGAGGAACGTGCCTAAGATGCTGTCGTCGAGACATGATCTTGCCGTCGCAGCCGAACCTCTCCTCCCTATCGCAGATGGGGAGGGAGTGCCGGGTTGGATTGCCCCCGGCAATCCAAGATCGTGCCGGGGGCACGATCGACCCGATACTCGCCGACCGCAGGTCGGTGGTGGAGGGGGAATGCGATGGATGATCCAACGCGGTAGCTGGTGGGAATCCTGAGAGAATCCTGTTCGAAAGCCGTGCGGGGCGGAGGCATCCCACTTCCCCTCCACCACGCCGCTTCGCGCCGCGGTCCCCCTCCCCACGCTACGCGTAGGGAGGAGAGTTCTTGCTGTCTCGCGCTCCGATTGAAATCCCGGACACCAGTGCGCGTGCGCGGGGATGACAAGATCAACCAAGCAATTGGATCAGCCCCTACGCCCCGGCATAACGCTCGCGCAGCACCGTCTTCTGGATCTTGCCCATCGCGTTCTTGGGCAGCGCGTCGACGAAATGCACCTGGCGCGGCTGCTTGAAGCGGGCGAGCGTGTCGGCGAGTGACGCCTTCAGCGCATTGCCGTCGGCGAAATCGGGATCGCGCGGCACGACCACGGCGACCACGGCTTCGCCCAGATCGGGATGGGGAATGCCGATCACCGCGGATTCGCGGACCTGTTCGAGTTCGTCGAGCGCGGTCTCGACCTCGGCGGGATAGATGTTGTAGCCGCCCGAGATGATGAGATCCTTGGCGCGGCCGACGATCGAGACATAGCCGCGATCGTCGATGAAGCCGAGGTCGCCCGAGATGAAATGGCCGTCGCGGAATTCGGCTTCGGTCTTTTCCGGCATCCGCCAATAGCCCTTGAACACATTGGGGCCGGCGATCTCGATCACGCCGATCTCGCCCTGCGGCAGGACGCGGCCGGTGTCGGGATCGGCGATGCGGATGTCGACGCCGGGCAGCGGCAGGCCGACCGTGCCCGCGATCCGATCCCCGTCATAGGGATTGGAGGTGTTCATGTTGGTCTCGGTCATGCCGTAGCGTTCGAGGATCGCATGGCCGGTCCGCTCGCGGAATTCACGGTGGATGTCGGCGGAGAGCGGCGCGGAGCCCGAGACGAACAACCGCATATGCGCGACCAGCGATCGGTCGAAACGATCTTCGCCGAGCAGGCGGATATAGAAGGTGGGCACGCCCATCATCGTCGTCGACAGCGGCAGCGCGGCCAGCACCGCCTCCACGTCGAAGCGCGGCAGGAAGCGCATCGATGCACCCGAGGCGAGCACGACATTGGTGCCGACGAAAAGCCCATGGGTATGGAAGATCGGCAGCGCGTGAAGCAGCACGTCGTCGGCGGTGAAGCGCCAGTGATCCTTCAGCGTGAAGGCGTTGGAGGCCAGATTGTCATGGCTCAGCATTGCGCCCTTCGACCGGCCGGTCGTGCCCGATGTGTAGAGGATCGCGGCCAGATCGTCGTCGCCGCGTGCGATGGTGTCGAATTCGCCGGCGCTCTCCGCCGCGATCGCGGCAAGCGTGCCGCCGCCGGCCTCGTCGAGCGTCTCGACGCGCGGAACGCCGGCTTTCGCGGCCAGCGCACGGATTGACGCTTCCTGCGCCGGATCGCAGACGAACAAGGCGGGTTCGGCGTCGCGCATGAAATAATCGAGTTCGCCGGCCGTATAGGCGGTGTTGAGCGGCAGGAACGCGGCGCCCGCGCGCAGGCAGCCGAGATAGAGCATCAGCATATCGATGCTCTTTTCCGCCTGCACCGCGACGCGGTCGCCGGGCCGGACGCCAAGACCGGCCAGCGCATTGGCGAAACGGCCGGATCGCGCGTCGACATCGGCATAGGTCACGACCGCGCCATCGGGCAACGTCGCGAAGGGACGTCCGCGACCCTGGGGGAATTGCGCCGAAAGCCGCGTGTAGAGATTGGTCATCGTGTCTTCCCTGCCCGCGTGCCAGCGGCGGGCTTCGCCGCGTCCCGCATCATCGTGCGGAACGGATCGCCCAATATCACGGTGCCGTCATTGGCATAGGCCTCATGATGCGCTTCGATGCTCGGCAGGTCGTAGAGATAATTGACCATCATGCCCGCGCTCTGCCGCATGCCGTTCTCGGAAATGTCGCCCATCCAGTTCAGCCGCTCAAGCCGTGCGCCATTGCCGAGATGGAAACGCGCGACTGGATCCACCGGGCGGTCGTCCGCGGTACGCGCCGCGGTGAAATAGGCAATCGCCTGCGCGGTCAGTTCGGCCTGCGAGGCATCGCCGGCGCGCGCCGCGTCGGCCAATGCCGGCTTGGCCTTGCCAAGCCAGGCCATGAAAGCCGGAATCGGCGACAGGGTGACGAAATGCTCGAGCCCGGGCAGGTCGCGCTTGAGATCGGTCGCGACCTGCTTGATCAGGAAATGGCCGAAGGAGACGCCCTTCAGCCCCGGCTGGCAATTGCTGATCGAATAGAAGACCGCGGTGTCGGCATTGGTGGCGGCCATCGGCTCGCGCACCGGATCGAGCACCGCCTGGATGCTGTCGGGCATGCTGCGGGTGAGTGCGACCTCGACGAAGATCAGCGGCTCGTCGGGCATGGCCGGGTGGAAGAATGCGAAGCAGCGCCGGTCGGGTGGGTCGAGGCGGCTGCGCAGATCCGCCCAGTCGCGGATGTCGTGGACCGCTTCGTAGCGGATCACGCGTTCGAGCAGGCTGGCGGGCGACGACCAGGTGATCGGCCGCATCGCCAGGAAACCGCGATTGAACCAGGATTGGAGCAGGTGGAGCAGATCGGCATCGACCATGTCGAGCGTGCCATCCGCGCTTTTCATCGCGCGCAGCAGGTCGGCGCGCAGCGCGATCAGCCGGGCGGTGCCGCCGGGCGCGAGGTTGAGGCGGCGGAACAGCTCCTGACGAGGGGCCTCCACCGCGCGCGCGAGCAGCGGCAGCTCGGCCGGGCCTCCGGATTTATAAGCGGCCCACGCCGCATCGAGCGCGGCCGGATCGGGGCCGAACCCCTCGGCAAGCCGGTGGAAGAAGGCGAGGCGCTCGTCGGCGGCGGATTCGGCGTAAAGATCGAGCAGGTCGGCCGCGATCATCGCGCCGGAGGCTTCGCCGCGACCCGACAACAGGCTGCGTGCCAATCCTTCCATCCGCTCGATCCGCGAGCCCGCCTGATCGGTGCGGCGGTCGAACACGAAGGATGCGTAGCGGCGCAGCAGCTCGCGGCCCTGGCGCGATACGCCGTCGATCAGCCGCGGCAGTGCCGCGCGCATCACGCCGTGATGCCGAACAGCTCCGCTGCGCGGGCGACGAAATCGGCGGGCAGGGGCCGGGAGCGGCGCGCCTCGAGATCGAAGCAGACCGTGCGCGCGGTCAAGGTCGCGCACAGGCGATCGTCGATGCGCGTGAACATCCGGTATTCGCTGGCGATCGAGGTGCGGCCGAGATGGGTCAGCCGGCCGTCGATGCGCACCAGCGCGCCGGCCGCGAGTTCGGAGTGATATTCGATCTCGTGGCGGACATCGGCCCAGCCCTGATTGGCGGCGGCGCCGGCCGCAGGATCGTAACCCAGCGACGCGTACAGGTGATAGGATGCATCGTCGAACATGCCGAGATAGTGGCGCGTCGTCAGATGGCCCATCGCGTCGCACAGCCAGGGATGGACGACGGTGAAGCCGCAATCGATGGCCGGGAAATCAGTCATGGCTGCCAATCTCCCACCCATGCGGCGTCAGATGCGTTTCGGCGAAGCCGCGCGGCGTGGCTTCCAGCGGCATGGCGAGACTGTCATTCCAGCGATTGAAGAAGCCGTAAAGGGCAATTGCGGCGAGCAGCTCGACGATCTGGCCATCGTCATAATGCGCCGCCAGCTCGGCATAGGCCTGGTCGGTCACGCCCGAGGGCGACTGGCCGGCCAGCATGGCGAAGCGCAAAGCGGCACGTTCGGCATCGCTAAAGAGGGGGCTGCGCTCGAAATCCCAGACTGCCGCGATCCGTTCGCTGCCGCCGCCGCTGCTCGCCGCGTTGCTCGCAGTATGCGCCGCGCAATAGCGGCAGCCCGCCGACATGCTGGCGAGATAGCCCGCGAGGTATTTGAGATCGAGCGGCACCGCGCCGGGCACCATCACGGCGTTCCACAGGCCGAGCGTCGCGTTCAATATCTCGGGGCGATGGCCCAATGTGGCGACGCTGCCGGGAAGCTCGGCGAAATGCTCCAGGAACGGCGCGGCATCGACGCCCTTTGCCAGCAATGCTTCGGGCGTCAGAAGAGCCATGCGTCCCATCGATCAGCCTTCCCATTCCGAATTGCCGTCGACACCGATGATCTGCGCCGTGATATGACGTGCCGTGTCCGATGCGAGGAACCACGCCATCTCGCCGATCTCGGACGGCTGGATCTTGGTGCGCAGCGAGATATAGCCGAGCGCTTCCGCCTCGACCTCGGCGACGGGCAGGTTCCGGTGTTCGGCCGCGCGTGCCATCAGGCCGCGCATCCGCTCCGTATCCATGAAGCCGGGGCGGATCGCGTTGACGCGGATTCCAGCCGGTCCGAATTCGCGCGCCGCATTCTTCGTCAGCCCCTCAAGCGCCCATTTCGACGCGATATAGGCGGATCGGCCGGGCAGGCCGGTGACGGTGGACGCGGTCGAGATGTTGACGATCGTACCGCTGCCGGCGGCGCGCATCGCGGGCACGACGGCACGCATCATGTGGAAGGCGCCATGGACGTTGACCGCGAAGCAGCGCGCCCAATCCTCGGGATCATTGTCCTCCAGCGCGCCGATCGGTCCGGCGACGCCGGCATTGTTGACCAGCACCGAAACCGGGCCGACCCGATCGATCATCGCGGCGACCGCGACAGGGTCGGCGACATCGGTCAGGCTGGTGACGATGCCGGGCCGGCTCTCGCCCAGCCGATCGAGCGCGCCCTGATCGACGTCGCAGACGATCACGCGGTCGCCGCGTTCGTGGAAGATCTCGGCGATGGCGAGCCCGATGCCGGATCCGCCGGCGGTGACAAGGACGGATCTGTTGCTCATGCTGTTCTGCTCCGTTCGGCGTCCGTCGCGGTCGCGTCGAGCGCGCCGTTGCCGGAGATCACCACTCCATAGATTTCACGTGCGCGGTCGGTGCTGATCAGCCCGCCCGCAACGTCGTCCGCCACGCGCTGCGCCGGGCGTTTGCGCGGATCGCCATAGCCGCCGCCGCCGCAGGAGATCGCGACGATGCGCTCGCCATCCGCGATATGCACCTGCGCACAGGCCGGAAGTTCGCTGTGGCTGCCGTCGCGCTGGATCAGATATTGATCCGCACCGCCGCCCGGCTGTCCGCCGCGCACGCCGGTGGGCACATTGACATGGCCGTCGGAGAGATAGCCGATATCCATGCCACCGCCGACCGGCCCGAACTCGACGATGGTCGATGGTGCGCCATTCTGCGTGCCGGCACCTTCGGTGTCGGTCAAAAAGCCGCGGCGATGCACGATGATCGGTTGCGACAATTCGGCGAGTTCGACGCCGTCGATGCAGCACAGCCCGGCATTGCCGACATGGCCGATCGTCCACCAGGCGTCGCTGGCATGGCTGGCGGCGCCACCGCTCATCGCCAGGAAGATCTGGTTGACGAAGGGGCGGCCGGTGCGCGGATCGATGCCGGACACGACACCCGCGGAGGGCGCGATCACCGATCCGACCTCGGCCATGCCGATGCCCTCGCCCAATGTCGCCAGCGCGGTCTGCACGCTGTTCGCGGCGCGATCGGCGATGTTCGTTGTCGCGGCGGAGCAGGAAAAGGGATGGGTCGGAATGCCGGCGATGCAGCCCACCCGCAGCTTCACGTCGATCCGGCGGAACGATCCGGCATTTTTGGGCACGTCATGATCGATGCTGTTGAAGACGCCGATCATCGCGGCGGTGCGTGCGCAGGCCTCCGACAGGTTCATGCCGCAGGGCAGGCAGTCCGGATTGTCGGTCAGGTCGACCGCGATACGGCCGTCGGCGGGGTCGACGTCGACCTTCGCTGTGATCTTCAGCCCTTCGGCGGGCAGGCCGGGAAAGGGGTCGTGCGTGCTCGATCCGATGACGCGGCCGGCGGGCAGCCGCCCGATCGCATCCGCCATCCGCGCTTCGGAATAGTCGAACCATTGACGGGCAAAGGCCTCCAGCCGGTCCCAGCCGGCCTCGCGCGCCAGTTCGGTCAGCGCCTTTTCGCCGATGCGGGCCGCGCCGACGGTGGAGAGATAGTCGCCGCGCCATTGATGCGGCACGCGGATGCGCAGCTCGCACATGCGGATGATGTCGTCGATATCCTCGCCGTCGCGCTGGACCTGGACGGCGGGGAAGAGCAGCGCGCCCTCGTGATAGACGTCGCGCGCCTCGGCCATGTAGGTGGTCGGCTGGCTGTTGCCGATATCGGCCTGGTGCGCCTTGGCGAGTACGGTGAAGCGATGCTCGCCCGCTTCGTCCATCACCGGCACGATCACGCTGAGATCGGCGGGATGCGAGCAGCCATGATAGGGCGAATTGTGCAGGAATGCGTCGCCTGCGCGCAGCTCCGGGTGGAATTGCTTCATGCTGCGCGCCATCATGTCGGGGCCCGACAGGACATGGATCGGCAGGCTGTCCGCCGCGGTCAGCAATTCGCCGTCGCGGGTGAGCAGGCAGCAGGAGAAGTCGCGCGCACGGTTGATCACGCCCGACCGCCCGGTGCGGAGCAACGTGTTCGACATCTTGCGCACGACGCCGTCGAGCCGGCTGCGCAGCACTGCCATTTCGGCGCCGTTCATGGGAGCGTCGGTCATGATCAGGCCTCGATCAGGATGGAGCCGGCAGCCGTCCGGCGGAAACGCGCCGGCGGATCGACGACGATGGTGGTGAAGGCGGATTCGATCAGCGCCGGCCCGGCCTGCACCTCGTCGACCGGGATCGTATCCCAGCGCAGCACGGGCGTATCGAGCCAGCCCTGGCCGGCGAAATAGACCGGCCGGGAGCGCGATGGGGCGGCGCCCTGCACATCGTGCTTCAGCCGGAATTCGGCGTCGGGACGGGATGGGCAGGCGACGCGCGCGCGCAGCCCGATCAGCTCGACCGCCGAATCCTCGTCGCGGATGGTGAAGAGCTGCTCGTGCATCGCATCGAATGCGGTGCGGAAGCGCGCAACGTCCGTTTCGGTCGCGAAGCCGGCATCGTCGATCGGCACGTCGATATCCCAGGCCTGCCCGTCATAGCGGGCTTCGGCGACATAGCTGATCGTCCCCGTCAGCTGCGCCCGGGCGATGAACGCCTCCGCCTGCTCGCGGACCGCGCCGAAGGCGGTATGGGCGCGCGCCAGGTCGAAACCGGCGGTCGAGGCATAGGTGGTGGTGGGGAACTCAGCCGCGATGTCGGACATCATCGCGCCCGCCGCGCTCATCGCCGCGCCGGTTTCGGGGATCAGCAGTTCGCGGCATCCCAGTCGCCGGGCGATGAACACCGAATTGAGCCCGGCGGCACCGCCGCCGCCGATCAGCACGGCCTGGGCCGGATCGATTCCCTGATTGACCGTCATGTCCTGGATCGCCTGCACCATATTCTCGGTGGCGAGGTCGAGGATGCTCCACGCGGCGTCCTCCGCGCTGATGCCCAGCGGATCGGCGACGTCGCGCGCGATCGCTCCCCGCGCCGCATCGCCATCGAGTTGCATCGCGCCGCCGAGGAAATAATCGGGGTCGATATAACCCAATGTCACGCAGGCATCGGTCACGGTCGGGCGGGTGCCGCCGCGGCCGTAACAGGCGGGGCCGGGCGTCGAGCCCGCGCTGCCCGGACCGACGCGCAGCAGGCCCGCGGAATCGACCGCGGCGATGCTGCCGCCGCCCGCGCCGACGCTCTTGACGTCGACGGAAGGGTAGCCGGCAAGATGGCCGCGATAGGGTTCGCCGATCCACAGGTCGCGCGTCATCGGGATGCGCCCGTCGCTGACCAGGCTGATGTCGTAGGTCGTTCCGCCGGTATCGGCGACGATCGCGGTCCGCCAGGTGCCTTCGCGCTCCGCATAATGGCGGCCGGCGACCGGGGCCATCGAGGGTCCGGAATTGATCACGCGGATCGGCGAAGCCGCGACTTCCTCCGCTTCGACCATGCCGCCCGCGCTGGTCAGCACCATCACCTTGCCGGCAAAGCCCGCTTCGGAGAGGCGCGCGGTCAGGCCGCCCAGATAATGTGTCATCAGCGGTTTCAGCGACGCGTCGATCGCGGCCGAGGACGCCCGGCGGAATTCACGCAGGGTCGGATTGACGGCGTGCGACAGGCTATAGGGGATGCCGGGCAAATGCCGTTCGATCAGCGCGCCGATGCGCCGCTCGTGCGCGGGATTGACCGTCGACCAGAGCAGCGCGACCGCAAGCGCCTCCGCGCCGCTCTCACGCACCCGCTCCAGCGTTTGGATCACGCCCGCCTCGTCGAGCGCGATCATCACGCCGCCATCCGATCCGATGCGCTCGCGCGCCTCGAAGGTGAGCGCGCGCGGCACATAGGGCGCGGGATAGGGGATGGTATGGTTGAAGGGTTCGGTGCGCCCGCCCTCGCGGAACAGCAGGATGTCGCGATGGCCCTCGGTGACGATCAGCGCTGTGCGCGCGGTGCCGCCGGTGATGATCGCGTTGATCGCATGGGTGGTGCCGTGGATGAAGCTGTCGCACCGGCCGAGCAGTGCAGTCAGGCTCATGCCCCGCGCGGCCGCCGCGCCGCTCAGCGCGTCGAGCACGCCCGCGACCGGATCCGACGGCACGGTCGACGCCTTGTGGAGCGTGATCGAGCCGTCGTCATCCTCAACGACGAGATCGGTGAAGGTACCGCCAGTATCGGTTGCAAGACGCATGATCGGTCCGTCAGAAAGCGACCGAGTCGCCGCCCTTGAGGCCGAGCATTTCGCGCGCCTCCGCGGGTGTCGCGATCTCGATATCGAGTGAATCCATGATCGCGCGGATCTTGCGGACTTGCTGCGCATTGCTGGTCGCGAGCTCGCCGCGACCGATATACAGGCTGTCCTCCAGCCCGACCCGGACGCTGCCGCCGACCAGCGCGCATTGCGTCAGGAATTTCATCTGCGGCCGGCCGACCGCGAAGCAGGACAGCATGTAATCGTCGCCGAACAGCCGGTCCGCGGTCTGTTTGAACATCATGAAATTCTCGAGGTCGGCGCCGATGCCGCCGAGGATTCCGAAAATGCCCTGGATCAGGAATGGCGGCTTGATGATGCCGAGATCCGCGAAATGCTTGACGTTGTAGAGATGGCCGATGTCGTAGCATTCATATTCGAAGCGCGTGCCATGGCCCTGGCCCAGCTCGATCATGATCCGTTCGATCAGCGCGAAATTGTGATTGGCGGGAAAACGCTTGGACCCGAGCATCAGCTCGCGTTCCCAGTCATGCTTCCATTCGAACTTGTCGGCGAGCGGCCAGAAACCGAAATTCATCGATCCCATGTTGAGCGAAGTCATTTCGGGGCTGGCGCGCAGCGGACCGGCCATGCGGTCCTCCTCGCTGAAGCCGGGCGCGCCGCCGGTCGTGATGTTGATCACGGCGTCCGACGCCTGTTTGATGCGCGGCAGGAACTGCATGTAGAGTTCGGGATCGGGGGAGGGGCGCCCGTCGCGCGGGTCGCGCGCGTGAAGGTGCAGGATGGCGGCGCCGGCCTCAGCCGCCTCGATCGCCTGTTCGGCGATTTCGTCGGGCGTGATCGGCAGATGCGGCGACATTGACGGCGTATGGATCGATCCGGTCACGGCGCAGGTGATGATCGCCTTGCTGGTACGGCGCATGCGGAAACTCCCTGTTTTCTGCGGTTTAGTGGGACGCGTTGAACGCGACGGTCTGTGCGAAGGGCCTTCGGCTGGCGAAGGCGGCCAGGCTTCCGAGGATGGCGATCACCGACAGCACCATGACCAATGCGGTGGCGAGATGCAGCGGACCGCCGAGCAGGTCCGAGGTCAGGCCCACCAGAGGCGGGCCGCAACCGATGCCGATCAAGGTGGTGCAGGCCAGGAACACCGCGGTGACGACGCCGCGCAGACGATCGGGCGTGAGCATCTGCACGCCGGCCAGGCTGGCGGGCGCACCCAGCGTCATGAAGAAGTTCAGCAGCCCGAGCAGCAGCAGCGAGGCTGCCAGATCGGTGCTCGAGACGAAGGCGAGCAGCGCGGCGAGGCCGCCCAGCAGGCCGGCCATCATGACCGGCGCCACCGGCGAGGCATAGCCGCGCGTCTGGAAGAAATCGGTCAGGATGCCGCCGCACAAATGGCCGAGCGGGGCGCCGATCAGGATCACGCCGCCGACGGCGAGGCCGGCCTCGGACGGCGTCAGCGCGAAGAAACGGACATAATAGGATGGCGTCCAGGCGGTGAAGGACTGGACGACGAGCACCACCGATGCCGCCGCCGCGATGTGGAGGATGAAGGCCGCACGGTGCGCGCGCAGATAGGCAAAGGCTTCGGCCATGCTCGCCCGCGCCACGCCGGTCTCGACGCGTGCGGGTTCGCGCACGGTCAGCAGGATCGCCGCGAGCAGCAGGCCTGGAATGGCCATCAGCACGAAGGTTCCCTGCCAGGGGGCGAGCAGCCCGAGACCGGGGATATGGAGCCCGCCCGCCACGACCAGCGCGGCGAGCAATGCGCCGCCGCCGACCAGGGCCAGACTTTTGCCGAGCGATGCGCCCGTGGTGAACAGCGAGACCGCACGGCCCAATTGGCTGCGCGGGAAATAGGCGGCGAGCAGCGACATGGCGGCGGGCACCAGGGCGGCTTCGCCGAAACCCACGCCGATGCGCGCGAGGAACAGCGATCCGAACGAATTGGCGAGACCGCACAAAGCCGTCGCCAGGCTCCAGATCAGGATGCCCGCGATGATCAGGTTCCGGCGATTGACCCGATCGGCCATCCGCCCCAGCGGAATGGCGGCGACGGTGTAGAGGATGACGAAGCCGGTGCCCTGGAGCAGCCCGAGCTGGGCGTCGCTGACGCCGAGATCGGCCTTTAACGGCTCCATCACCAGGCTCATCAGGAAGCGGTCGACGAACGACAGCAGATGCGCCGACGCGAGCAGCAGCGCGACATACCAGGCATAACCGCCTGCCCTGATGGGAAGAGGCGCCTGGATCGCCATCAGCCGAGCGCCGCCGAGACGCCTTCGTCGGCGAGCCAGGTCGCACCGTGGACCGGGCGGGCCTTTTCGGAGAGCAGGAACAGGATGATGCCCGCGATATCGTCGGGATCGCTGAACGCATTGCCGCTGGGCGTCATCCGCCGCATGCCTTCGGCCATTTCCGGGTTCGCGCGGACGTCCGCATTCATCGGTGTCGCGGTGTTGCCCGGCGCGACCGCGTTGACGGCGATGCCGTGCGGCGCGAGTTCGGCGGCAAGCGAGCGGGTCATCATCGATATCGCCGCCTTGCTGGCGGCGTAGAGCGCGAAGCCGCTGACCCCGATCTGTCCGGCGACCGAGGATAACGAGACGATCCGTCCGCCGCCGCGCGCGCGCATGCCCGGCACGACCGCGGATATCGCATTCCACGGCCCCTGGATGTTGATGTCGAGCAAGCGCGCAGCATCGGCGGGCTCGGTCGCGCCTGCCGGCGTCGGATAGAAGACCCCCGCCGCATTGACGAGCAGGTCGATGCCGCCAAGCTCGCTTTCGACCTGGGCAACCAGCCCGGCCAGCGCCGCCGCGTCGCGGACATCGACCGCATAGGGTTTCGCATTGCCCCCCGCGGCTTCGATGCCGCGGACCACGGCCGCCGCCTTGTCGACATTGCTGCTGGCGACGACGGCGACGCTGCCGCCTTCGGCTGCGATCAGCTCGGCGACGCGCTGGCCGATGCCGGAGCTCCCGCCGGTGACGAGTGCGACCTTGCCGGTGAACATGCCGCTCATGCGTACACCGAAGCGGCAAGCGCCGCGCAGCGTTCGCCGAGCCCGCCGCCCGCGCACATCAGCGACGGGCTGTACGAGAATGCGATGCGGTTCTCGGGATCGGCGAAGCCGAGCGCGCCGCCGGCACCGGGATGGCCGAACGCCAGCGGGTTGGTGCCCATCGGCGACATATTGGGCTCGTTGAGGAAGAAGCCATGGGCATAGCGGA
>JASBTC010000011.1 GCA_030148625.1 Sphingobium sp.
TTTCCGGCAATGTGTGCTAAGGCCCGCCCGCTAGACCCCTCCCCCCAATTCGTCAACCCTCGCTTCGGGGCGCCGCGGGGTCTAAGGCCGGATAATTCCGATTCACCTGTGAGAAGACCACCATGATCCGCGACGACATCAAGACCGCACTCGTCACCGCCATGAAAGCCGGCGACAAGGAAAGCACGGCCGCCATCCGCCTGATTCAGAGTGCCATCAAGAATCGCGATATCGAGGTGCGGACACAGGGTCCGGTCGCGGACGACGATGCGCTGGTGGTCGAGGTGCTGCAGAAGATGGTCAAGCAGCGCCGCGAATCGATCGAGATGTTCGAGAAGGGCGGCCGCCAGGAGCTCGCCGACAAGGAAAAGGCCGAGGTCGCGGTGATCGAGCGCTTCCTCCCGGCGCAAATGAGCGAAGCGGAAACCACGGCGGCGATCGAGGCGATCAAGGTCGAGCTCGGCGCGAGCGGCATGAAGGACATGGGCCGCGTGATGGCCGAGCTGAAGGCGCGGCATGCCAGCCAGCTCGACATGAGCAAGGCGAGCGGACTGGTGAAGGCGGCGCTAAGCTAAGAGAGGGAGATCGGGGCAAATGGGGGTTTCGCGCAAATCAATCGTCATAGCGCTGACGGTGCTTCCGCTCTTGCCGGGCTTTTCGGTCAGCCCGGCCTTCGCGCAATCGACACAGGCGCCTTCGATCAATCCGATGCGCCATTTCATGTTTCATGCGCCGGGAGCGTCGGAGGAGACCGCGCTTGCCGATTACCGTTTCTGTGCGGAGCAGGCGCTTCCAGTGCTCTCGCTCAACGACATGATCGGCAACAACAAGGGCATTCTCGGCAACTACATGGGCGGAAAGGATCGCAGCGACATGCGTGCAGCCGTCATGCGGCGTTGCATGCACGCACACGGCTATGATCGCTATGCCATGAAACCGGACGCATGGGACGCGATCGTCGGAAAGGGCGACATGGCCGTCGTCGATGACGGGTTGAACGAACCGGCACTGCAGAAATTTGCGGCACTCGCGGCTTCCGCACGGCCTGGTGAAGAAAGGCTGGCTCCATGAAACGCGCACTTCTCCTGCTCGCGGCTCTCGGAACGGCTCTGGCTATTCCGGCCGCGAATGCGACCAAGCCCGTCAAGCCGAACGAGCTCAAGGTCGACCATCAGCTGGGCTACATCGTGATTGCCGTTCATCCGCAATCCGACATCCCTTTCATCTATCTCAACCGCTTGGATCCGGCGACCGGGAAGCTGGTCTGGAAATATGGCCTGGGCTCTCCGGGTTCGAGCAAGAATCTCGATGTGGCCCAGATCACCAAGGGTCGCGCATGGGCGACCAACGCGCATGGCTCCTTCTTCGTCATCCCGGTTACCCCGGGGCGATGGGTGATCGGCGGAACCGGAGATCATGGCGGGGAAACCGCGCTCTCGCTGGGATCTTACGGGTTCGATATCGAACCCGGCAAGTTCACCTATGTCGGCCGGGTCAGCGGAAGCTGGGAAAACGGCAAGGCAAAGGATACGCGGTTGCAGGCCGCCAAACTGTCCGACGACCTTGTCCGTTTCGGAACGTTGATGAACATCGTCATGTCGTTCACGATCGTGCACGACGAACCAAACGCTTCGGATGCCATCCCAGCCGACCTGCAGGCACGTGGCGTGACGATCGCCCCGATCATAGCCGATGTCCGGTTCGACAATGCCTTCCGGGGTCTGGTCAGCCGGGCCGCCGATCTGCCTCCCATTCGCTCCCGTGCCGCGGAGGCACCCTGAACATGCTGTACTGAGGGAATGAGTCTCACCCCCGCCTTTCTCGACGAACTGCGCGCCCGAACCACGCTGTCCGCCCTGATCGGGCGCAGCGTGAAGATCACGCGCGCGGGGCGGGAGTGGAAGGCGTGCTGCCCGTTCCATAACGAGAAGACGCCGTCGTTCACGATCAACGACGACAAGGGCTTCTACCATTGCTTCGGCTGCGGCGCGCATGGCGACGCGATCCGGTGGATGACCGATCAGCAGGGCCTGCCTTTCATGGATGCGGTGAAGGAACTCGCCGCCGCCGCCGGAATGGACGTGCCTCAGGCCGATCCGCGCGCCGCGGAGAAGGCGGAAAAGGCCAAGGGTCTGCACGAAGCGATGGCCGATGCGGCCAAATTCTACGTCGATCAACTCCACGGGCTCGCCGGGGCGGAGGCGCGCGCGCTGCTCGAGCGGCGGCGGATCACCGCAGATACGGCGCGCGCCTTCGGCATGGGGTTCGCGCCGGATTCGCGCAGCAAATTGCGCGAGACGCTCAAAGCCTATGGCGACCCGATGCTGGTCGAGGCCGGGATGCTGATCCAGGTCGAGGGCAAGGAGCCGTACGATCGGTTCCGCGGCCGGCTGATGATCCCGATCAAGGATGCGCGCGGCCGGGTGATCGCGTTCGGCGGCCGCATCATCGGCGAGGGCGAGCCCAAATATCTGAATTCGCCCGAGACCCCGCTCTTCGACAAGGGGCGCACGCTCTACAATCTCGATCGTGCCCAGGCCGCGTCGCGCAAGACCGGGCGGGTGATCGCGGTCGAAGGCTATATGGACGTGATCGCGCTGGCGCAGGCGGGGTTCGGGGAGGCGGTGGCGCCGCTCGGTACGGCGCTGACCGAGCACCAGCTGGAGCGGCTGTGGCGGATGGCGGACATTCCACTGCTCGCGTTCGATGGCGACGCGGCGGGACAGAAGGCGGCGATGCGGGCGGCGCATCGCGCCCTGCCCAATCTGGCGCCCGGCCGCAGCCTTGCCTTTGTCACCCTGCCCAACGGCCAGGACCCCGACGATCTCGTCCGTTCCGCGGGCCCGCAGGCGTTCGAGGCACTGCTTCAGGCCGCCCAGCCGCTCGCCGACCGTATCTGGCAGCACGAGCTTGCCGCCGAACCGCTGGAGACGCCCGAGGCGCGTGCGGGCCTCAAACGCCGCCTGTCCGATCTCGCGGCGACGATCCAGGACGGCAATGTCCGCCACGAATACATTACCGAGTTCCGCAATCGTTGCGACGCCCATTTCGCCCCTGCGCCGCGCACCTTCACGCCGCGCGCGCAGGGAGGCCGCGCGCCTGGCCGCTCCGGCCCGCGCTGGCAGCCGCCCGAACCGCCCCCCGGCCCGGCCACACAGGCGGTGGGCGCGACCGGGATCGACCGCGTTCTCGCCAAGGCGGTGCTCGCCGGTCTGATCCGCCATCCGGCAGAGATCGCCCGTCACATGGAGACACTCTCCAGCCTTCGTGTCGCCGACGGCGCACTGGGCCGGCTGTTCGAGGCGGTGATCGATGTCGCCCTTGAAGATCAGGCGCTTGATACCGCTCGCCTGCGCACCATATTGGCGGCGTCCGGTTTTGATCAGATAGCTGCGGAACTGCTCCGCGCCGACGCGCTTCGCTTCACCTTCACGCAGAAAGAGTGGGACGCGGAACGGGCGGCGCTCGATCTTGGCGAAGCGATCGCGGTGCTTGTCGCAAGGCCGCAGGTCGATGCTGCGTTGGCAGAGGCAACCGCTGCGGTTCAGGCGCGTTTCAGCGACGAAGCGTTCGATCGTCAGGTAGCGCTGGTACGGCGCAAGGCGGAGCTTGAGACGCGACTCGCGAATCTGATGCTTGCGGACGAGGCATAATTCAGGAATAGGCGGCGTATAATAGCCGCCATCCGGTTTTCGAAGGTAATCGATGGCAAAGGCAATCATGGCA
>JASBTC010000034.1 GCA_030148625.1 Sphingobium sp.
CCCCGACGATCCCGAACGGCATGTCCTTTTGGGGGTTCTTCGCTTCCTGTCCCGCCGTCGAGACCGCTTCGAAACCGATATAGGCGAAGAAGACGATCGATCCGCCGCGCATGATGCCGTCGATGCCGAATTTGCCGTCGCCCTGGTTGGCGGGGATGAAGGGCGTCCAGTTCCGCGCGACCAGGTCGCCAAGTTGCGAAAGGACGAGCACGCCACCCGCGACGATGAACGCGACCAGCACGCTCACCTTGATCGCGACGATGGCGTTGTTGACCTTGGCCGATTCCGAAACGCCCCGGATGAGCAGGGCGGCCAGCGCCAGACAGATGGCGAAGGCGGGCAGGTTGAAGAGGGTCGTTACCGGGCGACCATCGACCAGCACCGGAACGCCGTCGCGCATCAACGGATAGCCGGTCGGCCCGGTCAGTTCCGCCGGCATGTGAAGACCGAAATCGGCGAGCAGGCTGACGACATAGCCCGCCCAGCCGACCGCGACGACCGAAGCGGAGATCCCATACTCCAGAAGCAAAAGGGCGCCCATCGTCCAGGCGACGAATTCACCGAGCGCGGTGTAGCCATAGGTATAGGCGGACCCCGATACGGGCAGGGTCGAGGACAATTCGGCATAGCAGAGGCCAGCGAACGCGCAGACGATGCCGGCGACAACGAACGACAGCAGGACCGCCGGACCGGCATGAAGCGCCGCCGCCGATCCGGTGCGCACGAAGATACCCGCGCCGATGATACAGCCGACGCCGAGAAACAGGAGGTTCCACTTGCCCAGCGTGCGCTTGAGTTCGCTGGCGGCTGTTTCACGCTGAACCTGCGCCACGGACTTGCGCGCGAACATTCGTCCGACGATGCCTTCACGCGCATTGCGCATGGCTATACTCCTCCGTTTGATCTTGCGGCAGCCAGCGCGCGCTCACGACGATGATGACGGCGACGAGTGAAATCAGCGCCGCGCCGCTGGCGTAATAGCTGGGTGCGATCCGTCCGACATAGACGCTGAGCGCGGCATAGATCAGCGGCGCGAACGCACCGCCTAACAGTACCGCCACATTGTAGGAAATGGCGAGGCCAAGCGAACGATTGGTGGCGACGAACAGATCCGACATCATCGCCGCCAGCGCGCCGAGGAACAGCGCGGCGAGAAACGACAGGGTCAGCTGCACGAGCACGGCGTGGCCAGCGGTCGGTGTCGCATCGAGCATTCGGAACAGCAGCACGGGCGCGACGACCAGCGCCGCACACGAAATGAGGGCAAGCCACTGCCGCCCGATGCGGTCGCCCAAAGTGCCGGCGATCGGGGTGACGATCAGCAGCGTGATGCCGGCATAAGCCTGGGTCCATATGCCTTGTTCGCGATCGATACCGAACCGGCTCGTCGCGAGCGTCGGGAACGAGATGAGCAGGTGCAAGGTCGCCGAGGCGACGATGACCATTGCGGCGGCCGTGGCGGTACGTTTCCAGAAATCGGCGGACAGACGCGGGCGCACGACGCCATCCGCGCGCGATTTGGCGGCGGCAAATTCCGGCGATTCGTCGGCGTGGTAACGAATGACATAACCGACCGGCCCGACCAGCATCCCGAAGTAAAAGGGGATGCGCCAGGCCCAGTCAGCCAATTCCTGCCCGGTGAACAGCGCGCTGAGCACGCCGCCGAACAGCGCGGCAATGACGACGCCAAGCCCCTGGCTTGCGAACTGCCAGCTGGCATAATAGCCGCGTTGGCTGTGCGATTGCTCGGCGAGATAGGCGGTGGCGCTGCCAAATTCACCACCCGCGGCGAAGCCCTGAATGAGGCGCGCCACGATAAGCAGGATTGGCGCGGCGATGCCGATCTGCGCGTGGCCGGGCAGGAAGGCGATCAGCGCGGTGCCCACAAACATCAAGAAGCTGGTCAGCGTCAGCGCGTTGCGTCGGCCTGATCGATCGGCGATCCAGCCGGTTACGATGGCGCCGATCGGCCGGATGACGAAAGACGTACCGAATGCACCGAGTGCGGCGAGCATGGAAACGGCCGGGTCGCCCGGAAAGAAGTTGGCGGAGATATAGCTGACGAACGTCGCGTAGACGAGGATGTCGAACCATTCGAGCGTATTGCCGATCACCGCAGCGGCGACGTTCAGCGCGCGTCCTGTGGATTTTGGTTCCTCCACCGTCATCTGTCGTCTTCATCCCCTCTGCCACGCCCGCGCATCGGCGGATCATGTAGCGTTTACGGCCGATGTCGTACGCCGATTTCACAGGGCTCGCTGGCGAAATAATCTCATCAGTTGCGGCGAGTTATTTTCGCTTAAGCATCAGCCAGAATTGACTAGAAACAGATCGCGAAGACGCCAGCGATCTGCCCTGAACAGTGCAGCCTATCGCGTCCTGTGACCGCAACGATCTTCAAGGTCGTGTCTGTCATGAAGAGAGGATGTATTTGAAGTTTTCGCACTCAGCAGAATGAGTACTTCAATGCAAATGCCTGGAGTTTAGTAACTTGGTCCATGCCCTGATGGAAGCGGATATTGGCAGTTTGATCGAGCCGACCCGGGTTCACAGCCGCCTGTATACCGATCCCGACATCTTCCAGCAGGAGCTGGAGCGGATCTGGTACCGGACCTGGGTCTATGTCGGTCACGAAAGCGAGATCCCGAACAAGAATGACTATGTGACCAAGAGCATCGGCCCGACGCCGGTGATCATGGTGCGCGACAAGACGGGCAAGATCAGCCTGTTGCTGAACAAATGCCCGCATCGCGGCAATCAGCTGTGTGCGTACAAGTCAGGCAACAGTAGCGCGTTCGTCTGTCCGTACCACGCCTGGACCTTCGCCAACACCGGCGACCTGATGGGTTATGCGCTGCCCGATGGCTATGAAGGCGTGTCAAAGGCAGGTGTCAGCCTGGGCAAGGTGCCGCGCATCGCCAGCTATCGCGGGTTCGTGTTCGGGTCGATGGCCGAGGACGGCCCGACGCTGGAAGAGCATTTGGGCGGTGCGAAGGCCGCGATCGATCAGCTCTGCGACAACTCGCCGACGGGCGAGGTCGAGCTGACCGCTGGCTTTCTGCAGCATCGCACCAAGGCGAATTGGAAATTCATGACTGAGAACGAGACGGATGGCTATCATCCCGGCTCGGTGCACGGCTCGGTCTTTCAGGTTACCAAGAGCGAGATCGGCAAGCTTTATGCCAAGGATTCGAGGGCGCTGACGCGCGATTACGGCAATGGTCATACCGAGTTCGACCTGCGGCCCGAATGGCGGCGGATCGACAAGCCGCTGCAATGGTTCGGCACCACGCCTGAGCGGCTGCCCGACTATGTGGCCGCGATGAACGAGGCACATGGCCCGGATCGCGCACGGCAGATCATGATCGATGGGGCGCCGCACACCATGATCTTTCCGAACTTGTTCATCGCGGAGATCCAGATTTTCGTCCTGCAACCCGTCGTGGTCGATGAATCGATCCAGCATGTGACGGCGGTCCAGTTCAAGGGCGCGCCGGACATCAACCGCCGCCTGCGCCAGCAGACGATGGGATCGGTTGGCCCCGCTGGCCTGCTGCTCGCCGATGATACCGAAATGTATGAGCGCAATCATCGCGGCGCGGGTATTCGCGATCCTGAATGGCTGGTCCTCACGCGCGGTCTTCACCGCGAACGGCTAGATGAGAACGGCTACACCGTCGCCCATGCCACGGACGAGGTGCCGCAACGCGGCATCTGGCGCCACTATCTTCAGTTGATGCAGGACTGACGCCGATGCCAGGTCAAGCCGTGAGTGTCCGCGCTTCCGACGATTTGCGCGCAATCTCTGAATCCGAGCTTTATCACCGCGTCTCGCAATTCCTGTTCCTCGAAGCACGGCTTCAGGACGGTCATGACTATGATGGTTGGGAAGCATTGTGGGAGGATGACGCCGCCTATTGGGTGCCGGCGAACGGGGACGATACCGATCCCGAGACGGAAATGTCGATCATCTATGATAACCGCTCGCGCATTCGTGTCCGGATCGCGCAGCTCAAAACCGGCCGCCGCCACACTCAGACCCCGAGATCGTCGCTAGCCCGGCTGATTTCCAACGTCGAGGTGACCGAGGTGACGACGGACGAAGTCTCGGTAAGCGCGAACGCGATCGTCTATGAGGACAACCTGCGCGGCGAGACGATCTGGGCGTCGCGCAACGACTACCGGTTGCGGCAGGTCGATGGCGCGTTTCGGCTGGTCCGCAAGAAGGTAGTGCTGGTCAATAATGCCCGGCCCATCTTCACACTTTCATTCTTGATTTGAGGTGCCGGCCATGAACGATTCCATGCCGCAATCCTGGATGGCTGAAGGGCCGGTCCTGCTGGACTTTGCCGATCATGTCGCGACGATCACGCTCAATCGGCCCGACGCGTCCAACGGCATGAACCTTGACCTCATGAAGGCGCTCCACGCAGCCATCATGCGCTGTCATCGCGAACCCGGCGTCCGCGTCGTTCACCTGCGGGGAGCCGGGAAGAATTTCTGCGCAGGCGGAGACGTGCATGAGTTCGCGTCATATGGTGAAGGGCTGGGCGATTTCTTGCGCGAAGTCACGGCATGGCTCCAGATGGCGATCGGCGCGCTGATCCGCTTGGATGCGGTCGTCGTTACCGAGGTGCAGGGCTTTGCGGCCGGCGGCGGCGGCCTCGGCCTCGTCTGCGCGTCCGACATCGTGGTCGCGGGCGCAAAGACGAAGTTCCTCGCCGGCGCCACGCGCGTCGGCATGGCGCCCGATGGCGGCGCGTCGGCGATTCTGCCCAGCCTGGTCGGCTTTCGTCGGGCGATGGACATCGTCCTGTCCAACCGCATCGTCGGGGCCGAAGAGGCCGAGCGAATCGGATTGATCACCAGGATGGTTGCCGACGATGCGCTGGCGGACGAAGCCAAGGCGCTGGCGGCTCTCTACGCGGCTGGATCGCCGCTCGGTCAGGCGGGCGCCAAGCGGCTGTTGTGGAATGCCATCGACGTTGAGCGGGCATTGCCCGAAGAGGCGCGCACCGTCGCGACCCTTTCGGCGACGGCGGACAGCCGTGAAGGGCTGGCAGCCGTGATCGAGAAGCGCGCGCCCGTCTACCGGGGGCGTTGAGGTTGCGGCGGGCGCTGGTCACGGGCGGTGCGAGCGGCATCGGAGAAGCGACCGTGCGCCGGCTTGTCAACGACGGCAATGCAGTGACCTTCTGTGACCGGGATGGGGCGGCGGGCGAGGCGCTGGCACAGGATACAGGCGCGGCGTTCGTGCAGTTCGATGCGAGCGATCCCGCGGCGGTGGCGTTGGCGTTGGGCCAGTCCGATGCGTTCGACATCCTGGTCAACAATGTCGGTGCCGACCAACACGCCTTCTTCACCACGACCACGCCCGCCGACTGGCGCGCGCTGCTTGCCATCAATCTGGAAAGCGCATTCGCCTTCACGCTCGCCGTGTTGCCGGCGATGCAGGCCGCGCGGTTCGGGCGGATCGTCAACGTTGCTTCGGAGGCCGGGCGATTGGGGTCGAAGGGTGGTTCGGTCTACGCCGCGGCCAAGGCGGGGTTGATCGGCTTCACACGATCGATCGCGCGCGAGAATGCGCGTTTCGGCATCACGGCCAATGCGATCGCGCCGGGGCCTGTCCATACCCCGATGGTCGATCGCGCTGTCGCCGAATTAGGCGACCGCATCATCACCGACATGGCCTCGCTCACGCTGGTCGGACGACTGGGCCAGCCTGACGAAGTGGCGCACGCCATCGCCTTTTTCGCTTCGGACGGAGCGGCTTTCATCACCGGCGAAGTGCTGGGCGTATCCGGCGGCATGGGCTGCGGCGCCTGATGTCACCCGAACAAGGATCACAGGAATGAACTTCGAATATACGCCGCGCCAGAAGGAACTGATCGAGCAGGTCTCGGCCTTCATGGACGCGCATATCTATCCTGCCGAAGCGATCGTCGAGGAACAGATCGCGGCGTTCGGGGCGAACCGCTGGCAGATCATCCCGGTGCTGGAGGAACTGAAGGCCAAGGCGAAGGCAGCCTGCCTGTGGAACATGTTCATGCCCCCCTCGTCCGGCCATGTGCATGTCGAGGACAGTTTCCAGTTC
>JASBTC010000046.1 GCA_030148625.1 Sphingobium sp.
CGCCATCAGGGTGACGCCGCGAATCCGCGACTGGATATTCTCCTCGGTGATGTCGACGGTCCGGTCGGCGAAACTGTCCGACAGCATCGTGTCGAACGCCTCGACCGCAGGCGAGATCGGGATGGTGTCGAGCCGGCAGCCGATCATCCGCGCGCATTCGGCGGCATCGTCGAGGCTCGACTGGCTGGTGAAGCGGCTGGGCAGCATCACGCACCAGACGCGATCGGGGCCCAGCGCGTCGGCGGCGATCGCGGCGCAGATCGCCGAATCGATGCCGCCCGACAGGCCGAGCACGACGCCGGGAAAGCGATTGCCGTCGACATAGTCGCGCAAGCCGACGACCATTGCATGATAGATGTCGGAGGGATGCGGTTCCAGCGCGTGGAGCGTGCCGGGCAGGCAACGCCATCCCTTCGGCCCGCGTTGCCACTGGGTCTCGACCACCGCCTCTTCCCAGTCGGGCAATTGATGCGCGAGCAGGCCGTCGGCATTGAGCACGAAGCTGGCGCCGTCGAAGACGATCTCGTCCTGTCCGCCGACGCGGTTGAGATAGGCAAGCGGCAGGCCGGTTTCCGCCACGCGTGCCGCGGCGATCGCGCTGCTGCGCAGATCGTCCTTGTCGACTTCATAGGGGCTGCCATTGGGCGAAATGAGCAGTTCGGCGCCGCGCGCGCGGAGATGCGCGCAGACCGCCGGGAACCAGATATCCTCGCAGATCGGCAGGCCGATGCGCACGCCGCGAAAGGTGATCGGCTCGGGCGGCGGCGCCGATGCGAACAGGCGCTTTTCATCGAACGTGCCGTAATTGGGCAGTTCGTGCTTGCGCCGCACCTCTGCGATCTTGCCGTTATCGAGCAGCGCCAGCGCGTTGTAGAGCAAACCTTGTTCGCGCACGACTGTGCCCACCAGCATCGCCGGTCCGCCATCGGCGGTGGCGGCCGCCAGCCGCGCAAGTTCCGATTCGGCGCGCGCGATCAGCGCCGGCTTCAGCACCAGATCCTCGGGCGGATAGCCGATGAGCTGAAGCTCGGGATAGACGATCAGGTCGGCATTGGGCGCACGGGCGCGCCATTCCAGCATCGCATCCGCGTTTCCAGGAAGATCGCCGACCGTCTGCGAAAGCTGCGCGAGCGCGATTGTGAGCCGGTCCGTCATGTCGGTCCTGCAATAGAGCATCGCGCGGAAAAGTGGGAACCGGTTTTCCGCAAAAAAGATGCGGCAGCAGGTCAGAGCATCGCGCGGAAAAGTGGGAACCGGTTTTCCGCAAAAAAGATGCGGCGGCACGTCCCTGGAGTGAGCGGGCGCCAAGGCCCAAGGTCGACAAGGCGGGCAATGCCCCCTTTACGAATGCGCGGGCGCGGCTAAAGGCTTCCGCCGACCCCTGTTCTTTTGCGTACCGCTCTTTGCGGACCACCTTTTGCGGGAATGCACGCATGAAATTGTTGACCGGCAATTCCAACCTGCCGCTGGCCAAGGCCATTGCCGACTATCTCGAGATCAAGCTGACCGACGCCAGCGTCCGTCGCTTCGCCGATGAAGAGGTCTTTGTCGAGATCCACGAAAATGTCCGCGGCGAGGATGTGTTCGTGCTGCAATCGACCGGTTATCCGGCCAACGACAATCTGATGGAATTGCTGATCTGCATCGATGCGCTGAAACGCGCATCCGCCAAGCGGATCACCGCGGTTCTCCCCTATTTCGGCTATGCCCGGCAGGATCGGAAACCCGGCCCGCGCACGCCGATCTCGGCGAAGCTGGTCGCCAATCTGATCACCGTCGCCGGTGCGAACCGCGTGCTTTCGGTCGATCTCCATGCCGGGCAGATCCAGGGTTTCTTCGATATCCCGACCGACAATCTCTTCGGCGCGCCCGTCATGTCCGCCGATATCCAGGCGCGTTTCGGCGGGCGCAAGATGATGGTGGTTTCGCCCGATGTCGGCGGCGTGGTGCGCGCTCGCGCACTGGCCAAGCGACTCGACAATGCCCCGCTCGCCATCGTCGACAAGCGTCGCGAACGTGCCGGCGAATCCGAAGTGATGAACATCATCGGCGACGTCGAGGGCCGTTTCTGCATTCTGGTCGACGATATCGTCGATTCGGCGGGCACGCTCTGCAATGCCGCCGCCGCGCTCAAGGCGGCCGGCGCCGAGGAAGTCGTGGCGTATTGCACGCCCGGTGTGCTTTCGGGCGGCGCCGTGGCGCGCGTCGAGGGATCGGAACTGACCGAGCTGGTCATCACCGATTCGATCGGCGGCCATGAAGTGATCAAGGATGCGGCGAAGATCCGCCATCTGACGATCGCGCCGCTGCTCGCCGAAGCGATCCGCCGCATTGCCGATGAAAGCTCGGTCTCCAGCCTCTTCGACTAATCTTTGTCATTCCCGCGTACGCGGGAATCCAGCTTTTCCGTGAAGCATCAGAAAGAAGAAGAAGCTGGATTCCCGCGTGCGCGGGAATGACAGGAAGGGGATTGGTTGAGGCTTCGATCTGCCGTTTTTCCCACCAGGAGCCTAGACCAAGATCACTTCAGATTGAATCAATCTGAAGTGTGAATCTTGGTCTGAACTATCCGAATAGAGCCTGATTCACGCCATCGGCGGAAGCGCGTAGCGCTTCCGCCTCAAGCGATCAGGCTCTAGCCGCGTCGCATGGGCTGCGCTACCGGAGCGGCATGACCTTTACAGACGACGATATCGCTCTCGCCAAAGCCCTTGCCGAGGTGGCCGGACAGGCGATCCGCCCTTTCTTCCGCGCGCGCTACGAGATCGAGACCAAGGCCGATTCCTCACCCGTCACCCAGGCCGATCGCGCGGCCGAGGCGGCGATGCGGCGGCTGATCGAGGCCGAGCGGCCCAAGGACGGCATCATCGGTGAGGAATATGGCGAGAAGCCCGGCGTCAGCGGGCGGACCTGGGTGCTCGATCCGATCGATGGCACGCGATCCTTCATCGCCGGCCGGCCGATCTTCGGCACGCTGATCGCGTTGCTTGGCGAGGGATGGCCGATGATCGGCGTGATCGACCAGCCGATCGGGCGCGAACGCTGGCTGGGCGCCGTCGGGCGCAAGACCGAATTCAACGGCAAGCCCGTTGCGACGCGCGCCTGTCCCGCGCTCGATCGCGCGATCCTGGCGACCACCGGCCCGCAATATTTCAGCGGGCATTCCGCCGAACATTTCTCAATGCTCGCGCGTCAATGCGGTGAAACCCTGTTCGGCGGCGATTGTTACAATTACGGGCTGGTCGCCTCCGGCCATATCGACATCGTCGTGGAATCCGGGCTGAAGCTGTACGATTTCGCGGCGTTGGTGCCGATCGTCGAAGGCGCCGGCGGGCGCATGTGCAACTGGAGCGGCGACCCGCTGGGCGAACAGAGCCGGGGTGACGTCATCGCCGCGGGAGATCCCGCCCGCATCGAGGAGATCATCGAGGCGCTTGCCTGCGAACACTGAGTTTCGGGCTGAGACTTTGAACTCTGCTCAGCCTTTCAACGGTCCGCCGATCGCCCAGCAATGGCCGAACGGGTCGGTGACCTGGCCATAGCGCTGACCCCAGAACTGATCGGCCATCGGAAAACGGACCGACGCGCCGGCGGCGAGCGCCTTGTCCCAGGCAGCATCGGCATCGGCCACGTCGAGATGGAGCGTCACGCCGGCGGGTGCCGGCGAAGCCTGTCCTCCCATCATCTCGGGAAAGTCGTCATTGAGCAGCACTGAGCCGCCGTTGATCTCGAGATGGGCGTGTAGCAGCCGTTCGCCGTCGTCGGCGTCCTTCCGGAAACGTTCGACCGCACCGAACGCGCGGATGTAGAAATCGATGGCTTCCTTGGCGCGATTGTCGCGGATTGTGAGATGCGGGCTGACACCCGAACGCACGGCGGGGTTGTCCATGTCGGTCTCCTAAGCGAATCGGGGTCCGATAACGTCGATCTAACATCTCGATTATAGACGGAAGCGGCGTTCAGGCATCGCATCAGATGATGCCCAGGAACTTCTTCCTCTGCTTTTTCTCGGTCTGCGGGCTGCGCTTGCCGCTCTCCGACTTGGCGGTCGTGCCGCGGCCGACGTCGTCGCGGGGCTGGCCCTTTGTCGTGCGTTGCGATGTCGCAGTGGCGCCAGAGAGGATAGGGCCGCATTCAGCCGACTTGGCATCGCCGATATCGACGAACGCCAATATTCCGGCGAGCGGAGTTGCGACCACCGCCAGCCCCAGCCCAACGCCGGCCCGACCCACGAGCTGCGGGCTGATCACGTCGACCCCAGGCTTGGCGAAATAGCCGTCGATCCCGACCGGCGACTGGCCGGCGAACAGGCTGAACTTCTTCGAATCGGCGCGGAAGGCCAGGTCGAGCGATTCGTTGCGGAAGCTGAAGCCGCCACGGCCGAGCATCACATTCTTGCGCGTGTCGATCAGGATCGGATCGGCCGCGGCGATGCCGTCGCGGACGGTGAAGGCGATCAGCCCGCAATTGATCTGGACGGGTTCCTTCAGCTTGCCTTCGAACATCTTGGTGACGAACGTGCCGAGATCGAGTTCCGAAAGCTGGATGTTGCGCGTCCAGAATGTGCCTTTGGGCAGGATGACCGCGATGCGGCCGTCCGACGTGGCCAGAGACTGACGGATCGAATCGCCCTCGCCGCTCATCTGTACACGTGCCTTGAGCGTGCCGGTGGTGCCCGCCTGCTCGGCGCCGAAGCGCGCCAGCAACAGGCCCATCGGCGTCGGCGACAGGCGGATGTCATATTCGGTGAAAACCGGATTGCGGCGCGCGTTGATCGAGATATCCGAAGACAGATGTCCTTGCGCGACATCGAACGTCAGCGGCGACAATTTGAGCAGGCTGCGGTTGAGATCGAGCGTCATTTCGATGTTCGAGACCGGGAAACTTTCGGCGCGGACGTTCGCGACCTTGTAGACCAGATGCGCATCGAAGCGCCTGATCGCGTCGACACGGAGCGGCGCATCGGGCAGCAGACGCGGCGTGCCGCCGACCTGTTCGATCGCGCCGGCACCGCCCTGCGCCTCCAGCTTCTGCGGATCATAGCCGATAAATGGTCCGATATCGACGATGTCCAGCGAACGCGTGGCGAGCACGGCATCCAGCCTCAGCCGGTCCCGGGGCATGGAGATGGTAAGCCGCCCGGCAATATCGCTTTCGCCGAACACGCCTCGCAGCCGGGTGAAGCGCCATTCGCCGCCGACCTTGGTCAGGTCCGAATCAATCCGGTAGGTCCGTGTGTCCGGCACTGCCACGCCGAGGAAATCGAGCAGCAAGCTGATGTTGGGGCCGCGCACACCCATGCGCAGATCCGCGCCCTCGATTACGGTCGCGCCGGGCAAGGTGCCGGACAATGCAAGACGCGTCTCGCCGGCCGCCGCGGCCAGCTGAAGCTGGTTGCGGCCGCCCGTCACAGTCTCGTTGGGCGACAACAGGCTGCCCGACAGAGTGAAGGGACGGTCGCGCATCGTACCGTTGCCCGAGAAGCGGATCGCATTGGCGAAGCGCGTGTCGCGCGCCTGGACGGTGTCGACGCGGATATCGGCGCCGAGCTGGAGCAGCGGGTCGCGGTAGCGCAATGTGGTGCCCTGTACGATCGCGGCGCGGATCAGCGGCAGTTCCAGGGGCCTGGCGGGCGCGTCGGGATCGCCGAAGGTCCAGCTGTTGCGGCGCGATTTCGCATCCCATTCGAGATCGATTCTGCCGTCGAGCAGCTGCAGCCAGTTGATCCGCCGCTTGTCTCCGAACAGCAGGCTCCAGGTCGCGATGCGGCTGTCGACCAGCTTCGCTTCGAAGAAATTGGGTCTGGTCGCCCATTCCGGATTGGAGATCGTCATCCCTTCGGCAAGAAATTTGACGTCGAAGGGATTGAGATAGAGCTGGAAATCGCCCGCGACCTTCACCTCGCGCTGCGTCGCCGCGCTGACGGTGCGCTCGAACGGCCCTTTCAGGAAACGCCCCTTGGTGACGAACAGGATCAGCCAGGCGAGCAGGATGAGTCCGACGATCGTGACGAGCAGCGACAGCGCCGCCGCGGCGATGGTGCTGCTCGGATGGCGCGGCGGTCCGACCGTCGACATAGGGGGCGAATCGGCGGGGCCGCCGGTTGCGACGGGTGGGGGCGTATCGGTCACACGATCGATGGTTACCGTATTGTCCATTGCAGACAAAACCCCTGCCATTGCACCGAGGTTCCGATTCATGCGCTGAGGTCCGTGCCCTGGTCTTGCCAGAGCGCCGACTCTTCGCTAATGGCCCCGCTTTCCACGATTCAGAGGAACTGTCCGGCTAATAGGGCTGCCGAGGCCGTTCGCGATCGTCGATATAAGGAGACGAAAATGCCCAAAATGAAGACCAAGAGCGGGGTCAAGAAGCGCTTCAAGATCACCGCCACTGGCAAGGTGAAGTGCGGCGTGGCCGGCAAGCGCCACCGCCTTTCCAGCCATAACGCCAAGTATATCCGCCAGAACCGCGGCACCGACGTGCTTTCGGACTCCGATTGGGGTCACGTGAAGCTCTGGGCGCACTTGGGTCTCTATTAAGGAGGTCGGATATATGGCACTAGTCAATCGTGGTACGTCCACGATGGCAATGATTTTTAGTATTCTGGATCAGGCGAAGTGCTTTTACGGGGGTCGCAAGTACACGATACGGA
>JASBTC010000066.1 GCA_030148625.1 Sphingobium sp.
TACGGCTTCGGCAATTATGGCGGCATCGTGAACATCATCACGCGCAAGCCCCAGCGCGAATTTGGCGGTTCGGCGACCTTGCTGCTCGGTTCCTATGATTTTCGGCGCGCCGAACTCGATCTGACCGGTCCGCTCTTTGCCGATGGCGCGGTTCGCGGCCGCATCGGTGCCGGTTACGAGGACACCAATTCCTTCCGCAAGGGAGAATATAGCAAGACGCGCGTGCTCGCGCCGTCGCTCGTTGCCGATCTCGGCGAACGCACCCAGCTCGAATTCTTCGGCTATTATCAGAAGACGAGCGGCGTGACGGGCGGCGGCCTGCCCGTGTTCGTCGATGCGAACCGGAAGGTGCACCTGCCGACGGCAGTGTCGCGCAAGCTGTTCAACGGCAATCCCGACGTCAGCAAGACGACGCTCGATGTCAAATCGGCGGTGGTGGCGCTCAAGCAGCAGGTCTTCGACGATGGTTCGTTGAAGCTGGTCGTCAACGGCACGACGTCCGACCAGGATCTGAAAAGCGTGTATTCGGGCTATGTCCCTGCGTCGTTCGAAACCGGCGAGGCAACGGTCTATGCCATTGACGATGACGAAGACGCCAAAAGCGCCTCTGTCGAGCTGTCCTATCTCGACCAGTTCGAGGCGTTCGGCCAGGAACATCAGATCTACACGGTCGCCGGATATGATTATTTCAAATCGTCCAACAACGAATCCGGAAACTGCATCGGTTTCGTCAATCTCTACAAGGCGGATTTCAGCCAGTTCACCGGGCCTTTCCCGACGCATCAGGACTATCTGGACGGCGATTTCTGCTACACCGGCGTCGGCTCGCAGAAACAGACCGGCTATAATGTCGGCTCGCAGCTCCTGCTGAGGCTGACCGACAGCCTCAAGCTCCTCGTCGGGGGCCGGTACGACTGGCTCAAGCTCGAGAACAGCCTCTATCCCGGACGGCCGGATGCCTCCAGGGCCAGCCTGAATACCGAGGAATTCTCCTACCGCGCCAGCATTCTCTACAGCGTGACCGGCAATGTGAACGCGTATCTCCATTATGCCCGCGGCTTCACGCCGCAGCTCGGCATCAAGCGCGGCGGCGGCACGGTCGGCAGCGAGCATGGGACGCAATATGAGATCGGGGTGAAGGGCGAATTTCTCGACCGGCGCCTGGGTCTGTCGGCCGCGCTGTTCCAGCTCGACCGATCGGGCACCGCGATTTCCGACCCGCTGAACGGGCCCGGCGACAGGTTCGTGATCGGCGGCGGCAAGGATCGGTTCAAGGGTGGCGAGATCGAACTCGTCGGCCAACTCGGTCGCGGCCTCTCCATCCTCGCCAACTATGCCTATGTGACGGCGAAAGTCCGCGCATCCGACACGCCGTCGTTCATCGGGCAGAAGCTGCCGGTCGGTCCCCAGCACACGGCCTCCGCCCTGGTCAATTACAGCTTCCAGCCCGAATCCGCGCTGAGCGGGCTCGAAGTTGGGGCCGGCGTGAATTATGTCGGCCGGTCGCGGCCGATGCTCGATCCGCCCGGGCCGGTCCAGTCCTATACGCTGCCGAGTTATGTCGTCGTCGATGCGCGCACATCCTATGCGATCACCAAGCAGCTGCAGGTTCAGTTGAATATCATGAACCTGTTCGACAAACGCTATTTCACCT
Organism: Sphingobium sp.; assembly: GCA_030148625.1. The sequence goes on from JASBTC010000066.1 coordinate 1,655, forward strand.
CGGGCCAGAACCGCTACATCCTCGATTATGGCACGCCACGCTCGTTCCGCGTCAGCCTGGATTATAAATTCTAGCAAGGGAGGCTGAACCGCGATGGGGCCGGCGGAAGCCACGGACAGGATGCGGCGCGCGCTGGCGCTTCAGGCATCCGGCGATACCACCGCCGCCCTGACGGCCTATCGCGGCATTCTTGCCCATTACCCGCTTCATGCCGATGTCCTGCACAATGCCGGCGTGGCCGCGCATGCGCTGGGCGAGGTCGACGAGGCGGAACATCTGCTGCTGACGGTCGTGCGCCACCATCGCGGCCATCGGCCGTCACGCGACAGCCTGGCCCGGATCTGGGCGTCGCGCGACGCCACAGACGACCTCCGGAACGTGGCCGCGAGCCCGGACTGGAAAGCGGCGCTTTCGCCCGAGACGATCGAACGCGTCGCGGGCGCGCTTCAGCGGGGCGGCGACCATTCCGCCGCGATGGCGCTGTTCACCGAACTCTCCGGGCAATGTCCGGACAATGTGGGGCTGCTGCTTCGCATGGGGCAATGCGCGCTCGCGGCGGAACGCTTCGATATCGCGCATGGGCATTATCAGGCGCATCTCGATCGGTGCGGGAATGGCGACGACGCGCTGATCGGGCTTGGCCGCGCGCTGCTGGGGCAGCATGGCGCGGTCAAGGCGCCCGAATATTGGCGAGAGGCCCGGGCGGCATTCGAAACGGTCGACCAGGCTTCGCCAGCCTATCCCAAGGCGCTGCTCCACCTGGCCGAAATGGCCGAAGAGGATGGCGATTTCGTCCAGGCGGAGCGCATCTATCGCGACGTGCTTGCGCGCGATCCGGCTTCGATCGGGGCGATGGCCGGGCTTGCCGCGCTCAGGAACGTCGGTTTCGGCCCGGACGATGCCGCGATGCTGCGAACGCTGTGCGACAATGCGCGGGCCGGTGCGTCGACCCGGGCAAAGGGGCTGAAGGCATTGGGCAAGAGGCTGGATACCGCCGGCCACTATGCGGCCGCCTTCGCCTGCTTCGCCGAGGCGAACGAGATCGCTTCGGCCGGCCGCTGCTTTGACGCGGCCGCGCACCGCGCCGAAATCGACGGGATCATCGCTTATTATTCGCCGGAGATGCTCGCCCGGGATCATGGCGGCAGCGACAGCGACCGGCCGATCTTCATCATCGGCATGCCGCGCAGCGGCACGACGCTGCTCGAGCAGATCCTGTCCGGCCATCCCGAAATCGGGAGCGGGGGAGAGATCGGTTTCTTCCTTTCGCTCGACCGCAATGGCGAGGCGCTGCATGGCCGCCGGCCACTCGCTATATCGGACGTGGCGACCCGCTATCTCGCGATCCTCGATCGCATCGACGATCGGTCGGCGCATGTCGTGGACAAGATGCCCTTCAACTTCCTGCATGCTGGGATGATCATAGCGGCCTTTCCGCGCGCGCGGATCATCCATTGCGAGCGGGATCCGCGCGATATCGGCATATCCTGCTTCGCCGAAAGCTTCAGCGACGCTTTCCCGTTCGCCTGGCGGGTGGAGGATATCGCGGCCTATATCGCCGATTATCGCCGGCTGATGGACCATTGGGAGATGGCGGCGCCGGGGCGGATCGCCGCCGTCCGGTACGAAGCGCTGATTTCCGATCCGGAGGGCGTGATGCGATCGCTGTTCGAACGGCTCGATATCGCGTGGGACGAACGCTGCGTGAAGCGCCGCGAGACCAGCACCGTCCGCACGCCGAGCCGCTGGCAGGTTCGGCAGCCAATCTATTCCTCATCGATCGATCGATGGAAACATTATGCGGATTTCATTCCCGCGCTTCTAAGGTGAGTTGATCAAACTCGATCAGATATCGTCGACGGCGATCGGTTGCGGTGGTGACAGCAGGCGGACACGCAGCACGCGCCGTTCGTCGCCTTCGGTGATTTCGATCGTCCAGCCGCTATGATGCTCGACGCTTTCGCCGGGCTGCGGGACATGGCCGGCCAGCACCACGGCCAGGCCGCCGATCGTGTCGACATCCTCCTCGACTTCGGCCAGCCGCGGATCGATCCGCTCCGCTATATCCTCGAGTTCGGCGCGCGCATCGGCATCCCAATTGCCGTCGCCGCGCGCAACGATCATTTCCTCGGGTTCGTCGTCATGCTCGTCCTCGATGTCGCCGACGATCTCCTCGACCAGATCCTCGATCGTCACCAGGCCTTCGGTGCCGTCATATTCGTCGAACACCACCGCCAGATGGGTGCGTGTGGTGCGCATCTCGGCGAGCAGGTCGAGCACGCCCATCGTTTCCGGCACGAAGCGCGGCTGGCGCAGCAATGTCGTGATGTCGGTCGGGGTCTCGCGGCCCTCCGCCAGGATCACGAACACGTCCTTGATGTGGATCATGCCGATGATCTGGTCGAGGGTCTCGCGATAGACGGGCACCCGGCTATGGCCATGCTCGGTGAACAGCGCGACCAGCTCGGCGAAACTCGCGGTTTCGGGAATGGCGATGATGTCGGCGCGCGGCACCGCGACATCGCCGGCATCGCGCTCGCCGAAATGAAGCAGGTTGCGCAACATCTGGCGTTCGATGGGAGACAGGTCGCCAGCGGCCTTGCGGCCATTGTCGTCCTCATGCTCCTCGATCGCCTCTTCGATCTGGTCGCGGAGAGTCGGCTCGCTCTCGTTTCCGAAGATCAGGGACCGCAGTCCCTTCCACAATCGGCCGCTGCTACTGTCGCCGTTCCCGGAATCGTCTGGCATCGCGTTTACGTGTCAGTCCCTGTTATAGGGGTCCGCCAGCCCGATCGACGCAAGTGCGCGTGTCTCCAGCGCCTCCCTCGCTTCGGCCTCGGCCTCGCCCTGATGATCATAGCCTAGCAAATGGAAGGTGCCATGGACAATGAGGTGCGTGGCATGATCCACGACGCTGACGTCCTTTTCCGCCGCTTCGCGCACGCACACGCCGCGCGCGAGCACGATATCGCCCAGAATCGCCTCGCCGTCATCGGTATTGGCCAGCACTTCGAGCAGGTCGGGCTGGACCATCGGGAAGGACAGGACGTTGGTCGCCTTGTCCTTGCCCCGATATTGGGCGTTGAGCTGGCGCACTTCCTCGTCGTCGGTCAGGCGGACGGTCACTTCGACGCAGAGCGTGCGGGTCAGCCAGTCGGTATGGGCGCTATGCTCGATCGCGAGGCGCACCGCGGCATCGGCCAGCGAATCCCAGTCGGCGCCGTCGTCCCAATCCGGCTCTGTCTGAACGGCGACGTCAAGCATCAGGCATCGGGCCCCTCATAGGCCTGGACGATCTTGCCGACGATCGGATGGCGGACGACATCGGCCGCGTTGAAGCGGATCACCGAAATGCCCTTGATGTCGGTGAGCTTGCCCACCGCGTCGGCCAGGCCCGATTTGCCGGGGTCGGGCAGATCGACCTGACGCGGATCGCCGCAGACGACCATGCGGCTGCCTTCGCCGAAACGGGTGAGGAACATCTTCATCTGCGCGGGCGTCGTGTTCTGCGCCTCGTCGAGGATGATGAAGGCATTGGCCAGCGTGCGGCCGCGCATGAAGGCGATCGGCGCGATCTCGATCTCGCCCGATGCGATGCGCCGCTCGACCTGCTCGGCGGGGAGCGTGTCGTAGAGCGCGTCGTAAAGCGGGCGGAGATAGGGATCGACCTTCTCCTTCATGTCGCCGGGCAGGAAGCCCAATCGTTCGCCCGCCTCGACCGCGGGGCGCGACAGGATCAGCCGGTCGATCGATCCGGTGATGAGCTGGCTCACCGCCTGCGCCACCGCCAGATAGGTCTTGCCGGTGCCCGCGGGCCCCAATGCGAAGATGATCTCGTCGCGCGCCAGCGCGTGCATATAGGTGATCTGCGTCGCCGATCGCGGCACGATCGTCTTCTTGCGCGTTCGGATCATCACGCTCGGCGGCTCGGCCACGTCATGGCGGATGATGCCGTCCAGCGTCGGTTCGGAAGACATGGCGATCACCGCCTCGACCATACCCGAATCGACATCCTCGCCATGGACGATGCGATTATAGAGGCCGGTGAGGACATCGCGGGCGCGGGCGGCGGCGGCCGCTTCGCCCTCGATCTGCAGCTTGTTGCCGCGTGCGGCGATATAGACGCCGAGCCGGTTTTCGATGGCGACCAGATTCTGGTCATATTCGCCGAACAACCGGCCGAGGAGCTGGGGCTTTTCGAAGACGATCTCGAGACGCGAGCGATCGCCGATCTGGGCTTGCACTGGCTTGCGCGACATAAGGCTCCTTGAGCACGTCCGCGGGCGCGGTGCCCGCAGCGGACGGCACTACAATGATGCGGTGACGACATTGTGTCCATCGCCACATGCGCGCCGCCGCAAATTTCCGGCGGCTGTCGCACAAAGGGCACAATGGCGCCTCGGCGATCGGCGTCGATCGTCAGGCCGCGCGGCGCTCCGCCGCGACGCCGACGACGCTGTTCGGCGCGGCCGAAACGATCTCGACCGGCAGCAGCGATCCGGCCTCGGGGCCGTTCTCGACGATCACCGACTGGAGCCAGGGCGACTTGCCGAGCTTCTGGCCCGGGCGCTTGCCGTCGCGCTCGATCAATATGTCGGTGAAGCGGCCGACACTGGCCAGGTTGAAGCGATGCTGCTGCTCGTTGAGCAGTGCCTGGAGCGCCTGGAGGCGCTCGTCCATCACCTCGGGCGTGATCTGGGCGTCCATGCCCGCGGCGGGCGTGCCGGGGCGCGGCGAATATTTGAAGGAATAGGCCATCGCATAATCGACGTCGCGGACGATCTGGAGCGTCGCTTCGAAATCGGCATCGCTTTCACCGGGGAAACCGACGATGAAATCGCCCGACACCGCGATATCGGGCCGGACGGCGCGGACGCGCTCGATGATCTTCAGATAGCTTGCCGTCGAATGGCTGCGGTTCATGGCCTTCAGGATCGTGTCGCTGCCCGACTGGACGGGCAGATGCAGGAACGGCATCAGCGCGTCGATGTCGCGATGCGCGGCGATCAGCCCGTCGCTCATGTCGTTGGGATGGCTGGTGGTGTAGCGGATCCGGGCGATGCCGGGGATGAGCGCGATCGCCTCGATCAAGTCGTGGAGACCGCGTCCGCCCTCGTCCAGCCAGGCATTGACGTTCTGGCCGAGCAACGTGATCTCGCGCGCACCGCCATCGGCCAGCGCCTTGGCCTCGTCGACGATCTGTCCCCAGGGGCGGCTGATTTCGGCGCCGCGCGTATAGGGGACCACGCAATAGGTGCAGAATTTGTCGCACCCCTCCTGCACCGTCAGGAACGCGCTCGGCCCCTGGCGGCGCGCACGGCGCGGCAGTACGTCGAATTTGGACGCGGCCGGCATGTCGGTATCCAGGGCATGGCCGCCCTTCGCCGCCTGCGCCACCAGCGCGGGCAGGCGATGATAGGCTTGCGGTCCGACGACGATGTCGACCTGTGGTGCGCGGCGGTTGATTTCCGCGCCTTCGGCCTGGGCGACGCAGCCGGCGACCGCGATCATCGGGCGCGGGCCCTGTTCGCGCCGCACCAGCCGGCCGATATCCGAATAGACCTTTTCCGCCGCCCGCTCGCGGATATGGCAGGTGTTGAGCACGACCAGGTCGGCACTGTCGGCGTCGGCGGCGGTCAGGCCCTGCGCGCCGAGCATCTCACTCATGCGTTCGCCGTCATAGACGTTCATCTGGCAGCCGAACGACTTGACGTGAAAGGTCTTGGGCGTGGAGGTTTCGGGGTCGGTCATGGCCGCGCCTATACAGCGATGGCTCAGGATGCGGAAGCCAGCGCCTGGGCGATCCGGTTGCGTGCTTCGGTGGCGATCGCCTTGCGGTCGGTGCAGGCGGCCGGATCGAACGGATCGAGGAAGGTGAGCCGGGCCGTGAAGCGTCCGGGACGCTTCAAGATGCGCGCGGCATTCTCGCCGCCGGGCTCGTCGCCGACCCAGGCGATGTCGGCCATCGCGACGCCATAGTCGATCAGCACCGGCTGGACCCGCATCGCGCGCGGGGGTGGGGACAGGACCGCGAGCAGCGAGGCCTTGAAGGGAAGGATGCCGTTGCCGTCGCCGGTGGTGCCTTCGGGAAAGATGGTGATCGGCTGATGCGCCTCTACCGCGGCGCGCACCGCATCGACCTGCGCCGCGACCGATCGCCGATCGGTGCGCGCGACGAAGACGGTGTTGTTGAGCGTCGACAGCCAGCCGACAATGGGGGTTCGCGAGACATCGTCCTTGGCGACGAAGGCGGTGCCGGTGGCGCCCGCCATCACCAATATGTCCATCCAGCTCAGATGATTGGCGATGAAGAAGACGTCGCGTTTGAGTGGCCGGCCCCGAATCTCGACTGCGGCGCCGAAGATGCGCGCGACTCCGCCGAGGAACAGCCTGGGCCAGGGGGATGGCTGGCGCACGATGCGCCAGAGATAATGGGCCGGCAGCAGGAAGATCAGCAGGAGCAGTGCCGCGGCCAGCCGCGCGGACAGGCGGATGGGGCCGAGCGCGTCAGCTCTTGCGATCGAGAGCGACGCCATAGAGCTCCATGCGGTGGTCGACGAGGCGATAGCCGAGCTTTTCGGCGATCTGCTTCTGCAGCGCTTCCAGTTCGGGATCGACGAATTCGATCACCTTGCCGGTCTCGACGTCGATCAGATGGTCGTGATGCGCCTCGGGTGCCGCTTCATAGCGCGCCCGGCCGTCGCCGAAATCGTGCCGCTCGAGGATTCCGGCCTCTTCGAACAGGCGGACGGTGCGATAGACGGTGGCGATCGAGATGCCGGGATCGATCGTGGCCGCGCGCTCGTGGAGCTTCTCGACGTCGGGATGGTCCTCGGCTTCGGAAATGACGCGGGCGATCACGCGCCGCTGCTCGGTGATCCTCAGGCCATTCTCATGGCACAGGGCTTCGACATCGATCTTGCGGCTCATGATTCTCGCTCTTCTCGCCCCGAAATCCCCATATGGGGGATCCTAGCCGCTTTTGAAGGTGTGGAAAAGGGCGGCGGCGCAAAGGGACACGCCGCCACTCTTTTTTAGAGGCTCAGCGCTTGCGGCGCTTGGTGCCGAGGCCGATCTTCTTGGCAAGCGAACGGCGCTGCTCGGCATAGTTGGGGGCGACCATCGGATAGTCGGCCGGCAGGTTCCACTTGGCGCGATACTGCTCGGGCGTCATCTGATAATGGGTCATCAGGTGCCGTTTGAGCATCTTCAGCTTCTTGCCGTCCTCGAGACAGACGATGAAGTCGGGTTTCACCGAAGCGCGGATCGAGACCGCGGGTTCCTGCTTCACTTCGGGCGCGACTTCGGGCGTGCCGAGACCGGCGAGCGCACCGTGAACATTCTGGATGAGGAGAGGAAGATCGGAAACTGCGACGCTGTTGTTGCTGACGTGCGCCGCGACAATGTCGGCTGTTAATGTGATCAGCGTTTCTGCAAGCTCATTATGCTCGTCCATAGTCTCTCTCTTCTGGGTCGGATCGCGGCGCAAGGGGGTCGCGGCGCGCGCGCTGCATAGACGCCGGGCTTGCGGCTGACAATAAAGGAGCGGCGGATTTTCAGGTATCAGAGCGAGAGACTATAAGTATGCGCATCGAATAAATCGCTGTTGGCGCCGCGATAATAGTTGGGGCGCTCTCCGACTTTGGAAAAGCCGTTCGCGGTGTAGAGAGCGATCGCCGGATTGTTGGATCGCACTTCGAGGAACAGTCGCGTCACGCCGCGACGTCGGGCCGTCTGTGCAACGGCGGCGATCAGCTTTGCGCCGACACCCTGGCGACGTGCTTCGGGATGGACTGCGATCAGCAGCAATTCCGCTTCGTCGACGACGGCGCGGGTGAGTGCGAAGCCGGCCGGACGACCGTCGAGTTCGGCGATCAGCAGCCAGGCGGTGGGGCTGGCCAGGATTCCGGCGCACTGCGCCGACGTCCAGGCCTCGCCATAAGCCGGATCGAATGCCGTGCGCATGATCTCCATCACCGGCGCGAGGAAGGTCGCATCCGCGCTGGCCACCCGTACCACGCCGCGTCGTCCGGTCTCGGTCATCGTCATGCCATCGGTTTCGCGTCGGGTGCGCGGCCATAGATCGGCGCCGCCGCCAACATGCGGAGTTCGGCGGGAAGGGTGACGACATGCGCGGCGTCGAGACCGGCCGCCATGGCCTGTCCGGAGCCGCGGGCCGCGACCAGCGTCTCGGCGGCATTGCCGACGATCCGCGCATCGGGCGCGAAGCGGGCGGCGTCATCGGGAACGAGCGAGGCAAGATCGGACAGGGGCTTCATCGGCTCCTTCGCGAAGCGCTGGACGAAGATCTGACCATGCCCGCCGTCGATCGCGACCGCAAGCGTATCGACGCCGGTCCAGTCGGCGCCGGCCGCGATCAGCGCGAGCGAGGAATAGCCGCGGACTTCCGCCCCCCAGGCGAGGCCGAGCGCGCGGGCAGCGGCCAGGCCGACGCGCACGCCGGTGAAGCTGCCCGGTCCGCAATCGACCAGGATCACGCCGGCGCGTCCCTTGTCGGGCAGCGCCGCGATCATCGGGATCAACCGTTCGGCATGGCCGCGGCCGACCTCCTCATGTGCCCGGGCGATCACGGCGCCCTGCTCGATCAGCGCGACCGAACACGCGCCGGTCGCGGTCTCGATGACGAGCGTGCGCATGCCGGCCGAACGGCTTCAGGCGATCGTGTTGAACCGCTCGAAAGCGGGACGGGGCAGGCGGCCGAAGATCGTTGCCGGATCGCCATAGCCGAGCGTGGAGATGAAGTTGGATTTCACATTGGGCGTGTCGCCGAAAAACGCCGCATCGACCGCGGCGTTGTCGAAACCCGACATCGGTCCGGTATCGAGGCCCAGCGCGCGCGCGGCCAGGATGAAATAGGCGCCCTGGAGCGAGCTGTTGCGCAGCGCGGCGACTTCGCGCGCCGCGGTGTTGCCGAACCAGTTGCGCGCGTCGGGCGCGTGCGGAAACAGGTCGATCAGCTGCTCGTGGAAATCCACGTCCATGCCGATGATCACCGTGACGGGCGCGATACGGATCTTCGCGCCATTGGTCCCGCTGGAAAGGTCGGCGAGCTTGTCCTTGGCGTCCTGGCTGACGCACCAGATCAAGCGCGCCGGCAGCATGTTGGCAGAGGTCGGGCCCATCTTCATGAGCTCCCAGATCTCGTGGAGCTGGCCCTCGCTCACTGGCTTGTCGAGATAGCCGTTATAGGTGCGCGCGGCGCGAAACAGCGTGTCGAGCGCGTCCGACGAGAGCGGCTGGCCCATATATGTCTTCCCCTTGTTGCTGATATTCGGAATGCGGCGGATCAGACCGCCTGGACGCTCGTCACTTCGGGCACATAATGCTTCAGCAGCGACTCGATGCCGTGCTTCAGCGTCGCGGTCGAAGACGGACAGCCCGAACAGGCGCCCTGCATCTTGAGATAGACGGTGCCCTTGTCGAAACCGCGATAGATGATGTCGCCGCCGTCATTGGCGACGGCCGGGCGAACGCGCGTATCGATCAACTCGCGGATCTGCGCGACGATGTCGGCATCCGCGGGATCATCGTCGAAGACATCTTCCGCCGGAACGGTGATGCCCGCGGCGCTGCCGGGGCGGAACAGCGGCATTTCCGCCGAGAAATGGTCGAGCAGGACCGACAGGACCTGCGGTTTCAGGTCGTTCCAGCCCACGCCGGGGGCTGCCGTGACCGACACGAAGTCGCTGCCGAAAAAGACGCCGACGACGTCGCCCAGCGAGAACAGGGCTTCCGCCAGCGGCGATGCCTCGGCCTCTTCCGGAGACGCGAAGTCGCGCGTGCCGGCGTCCATCACGGCGCGGCCGGGCAGGAATTTGAGCGTCGCCGGATTGGGCGTGGTTTCGGTCTCGATCAGCATGATGCCCATGTGGGGCTGGAGACCTGGCCGATCAAGCCAATTCTCCTTTATCCCGGCATAGCCGGCCCGCTTTATGCCAGCGTCGCGAGCCAGCGGTCGATCATCGCGCGGCCCGCCGCCACGCAGTCGGGCCCGATCCGGTCATAATCGGCGCGCAGCGCGGGGCCTTCGAGGCCCAGCACGGCCAGGCTGTCGGCCGAATTGGCGATCCAGTGATCGATCCGGGGGTCGATGCCCATCTCGGCATGGAATTGCAGCGCGAGCAGCGTGTTGCCGCGCCGGAATGCCTGATGTGGATAAAGCGGGCTGCGTGCCAGCCATTCGGTGCCCTCGGGCAGGTCGAACGTGTCTCCATGCCAGTGGAGGACCGGCGTATCGCCGAGCGCGTCCAGCGGAGAGCCATTGCCGGCCTCGGTGACTTCGATCGGGTGGAAACCGATTTCCTGCGAGGGGCCGGGATAAACGTCGGCACCCAATGTCGCGGCGATGATCTGCGCGCCCAGGCAGACGCCGAGCGTCGGCCGATCGGCATCGAGCCGGCATCGCAGCCGTTCGATCTCATGATCGATCCAGGGATGCGCGTCGCGTTCATACACGCCCATCGGCCCGCCCATGAGCAGCACCAGATCGGGTGAGACCAGATCGGCCTCCGGAAAGGCGGGATCGGCCACGTCGATGCGGTCGAGCACATAGCCCGCCTGTTCGATCGGCTCGCGGAAGCCGGCTATGCCCTCATAAGGCACATGCCGGACGATCAATGCGGTCTTGGTCACGCCCGCTCCATGCCGGGCGGCGCGGGGAATGGCAAAGTGCTTTTGCTATTCCCCGGCTGGAAAAAGCTATCGCGGCTCGCGGCTGAGCCGCGTCATCAGGATCGCGGCGCGCTTGGCCTGGCGTGGGAAGCTCGACAGATCGACGGTCTCGCCCGGCGCATGGCTGCCGCCGCCCGACGGGCCCAGCCCGACCAGGCCGGGCAGGTCGGCCGCGACGAAGCCGATATCGCCCGCGCCGCGCTTGAGCGGGTCGAGCGGCTGCATTTCGGCCAGGCCGAGGTCGCGGTTGATGCCGTTGAGCTTGCCGAGCAGCGCGCGATTGCCCTCGGTCGGCGCCATGGCGGGATAGCCGCCGGGATCGAAGCTGATCTGGGCGGTCGCGCCGGCCAGCGGGCGCGCGACGATCGCCTGCATCTTGCCCTTCACGCGATCGATCTGGTCGTTCGACAAGGCGCGCAGGTCGCCGCGCGCGATCGCGGTGGCGGCGATGATGTTGGATTTGCCGGCAACGGTGCCGGCGATCTTGCCGTCATTGAGCGTCACGTCGCTGCCGCCCGCGATCAATCCGACGTTGAACGTCAGATTGGGTTCGGGCAGCTCGGTGCGGAACGCGGTGACGATCTTCGCCAGGCCATAAATCGCACCGTCGCCGACGCCGGGTGCGAAGATCGCGCTCGAATGGCCGCTCTTGGCGGTCACCGTCACGCTCCAGCTGTCGCTGCTGCGCCGGGCGATCGAGCCCATGTCCTTGCCGTCCTCGATGTTCAGCCCTTCCAAATCGAGTGCGGCGTCGGCGCGCTTGCCCGCTTCGATCAGGTCGCGGCGCGCCACGTCGATCGGATCGCCCGCATCCTCCTCGTCGCCGGTCAGCACCACTTCGATATCGGCGTCCTTGAGCGTGCCGGCGGCGTGCATGGCGCGCAACGCCATCACCATCACGACGATGCCGCCCTTGTCGTCGCCGGCACCGGGGCCTTCGCCGATATCACCCTTGCGCGTGAAGGTCTGGAACGGCGAGGACGGCTCGAACACCGTGTCGAGATGGCCGATCAGCAGCATCCTCTTGCCGCGGCCATTGCCCTTGTGGACGGCGATCAGATGGCCGGCGCGCTTGGTCTCGGTCATCGGCACCCAGCGGACGGCGAAGCCCAAGGGCTCGAGTTCGGCGCGCATCATCTCGCCGACCTTGGTGACGCCTTCGGGATTGAGCGAGCCGGAGTTCTGGTTGACCAGCTTTTCGAGCAGCGCGATCGACCGGTCCTGATCGGCGTCGACGGCGGCCGCCATCTTGCGTTCGGCGGGGGCGAGGGCCGCATGGGCGGGAATGGCGAGCAATGCGGCGGCCAGGGGCGCGAGAAGGATCTTCATGCGGCGGTTGTGCTGGAAGTCGTGCCGACGGGCAAGCGGTCAGGGCGCATGGAATCATGCATGGGCGGCATCAGGGCGCTTGGTCGTGCTTCTTCTTCTTTTCCGGACGCTTCACGGAATAGCTGGATCCCCGCTTTCGCGGGGATGACAAAGGGGGAAGGGGGGCGAAATCAGCTCGGCCCCGGCCGCCTGCCTTGCTTTTGCCACGGTCTTCGACCATATGCGCCGCAGCGCACAAGGCCGGTGGACCGGCCCTGACCATATTCGGCAGCGTGAACGCCCGGTTTCCCGGGGCCGGCCGAACCAGATGCGCTTTTGCCAAAGGCTTCCCTTTTCACGCGGGTCGTCATCGAACCCCGCGGTTCGTGCGCCAGCGATGACGCGCGCCTCGCATAGATTGTGAGTTACAGATTTGACCAATTTCACCCAGCTCGGCCTTGCCGAGCCCATTCTGAAGGCGCTTGCTGCCAAGGGCTATGACCAGCCCACGCCGATCCAGGCAAAGGCGATCCCGTCCTTGCTCGAAGGTCGCGACCTGTGCGGCATCGCGCAGACCGGCACCGGCAAGACCGCGGCCTTCGCGCTGCCCAGCCTCGACTATTTCCACAAGAATCCGAAGCCGACCCCGCTCGGCGGATGCCGGATGCTCGTGCTTTCGCCGACGCGTGAGCTGGCCAGCCAGATCGCCGCCTCGTTCCGCGACTATGCGCGCTTCATGCGCCTGTCGGTCGAAACCGTGTTCGGCGGCGTGCCCGTCGGCAAGCAGATCCAGCGTATGCGCGCGGGCGTCGACATTCTCGTCGCTACCCCCGGCCGCCTGCTCGACCTGATCGACCAGCGTGCGCTGACGCTCAAGGATGTCGAGATCTTCGTGCTCGACGAAGCCGACCAGATGATGGACCTCGGCTTCATTGTGCCGATCAAGAAGATCGACAAGATGCTGCCCCGCAAGCGGCAGAGCCTGTTCTTCTCGGCGACGATGCCCAAGGCGATCTCCGAGCTCGGTGACCGTTTCCTGACCGATCCGGTCAAGGTGTCGGTCGCGCCGCAATCGTCGACCGCCGAGCGCGTCCGCCAGTACGTCACCTTCGTCAACGGCAAGGAGAAGCAGGCGCTGCTCACCCTGACGTTGCAGAACGAGAAGATCGAGCGCGCGCTGATCTTCACGCGCACCAAGCATGGCGCCGACCGTGTCGTGAAGCATCTCCATGCGGCGGACATCGGCGCGGCGGCGATCCACGGCAACAAGAGCCAGCCTCAGCGCACCGCCGCACTCGGCGCGTTCCGCAAGGGTGAGATCAAGTTCCTCGTCGCGACCGATATCGCCGCGCGCGGCATCGACGTGCCGGGCGTGAGCCATGTCTTCAACTTCGAGATGCCCAACGTGCCGGAACAATATGTCCACCGCATCGGCCGCACCGCGCGCGCCGGGGCAGAGGGCGTTTCGATCAGCTTCGTCGATGGCGAGGAAAAGGGCTGGCTGCGCCAGATCGAGCGTCTCACCGGCGTCAAGCTCGACACGATCCCGCTGCCCGAGAATTTCCTCGCCGAAGCCGCGAAGCTGCCCAAGGCGGCACCCTCGACGCGGTCGGAGCAGCCGCCGCGTGGCGGACGCGGTCAACAGCCGCGCCGCCATGACGAGCGCCGCGACCAGCCTGCGGGCGATCGGCCCAAGCGGCCGTTCCGCCGCCGCCGCAGCGGCGTCGGCGCGCACAAGGGCGCTGTGACCAAGATGGGCGGTCGCTGAACAATCGGGGCTCTCTCCCTATGCGGAGAGGGCCCTTTTCATAATCCGTGTTGGCAAGGTTCATCTTTGACCGGTAGGATCGCGCCCATGACGTTCCAGTACCGGCGCATGACGCGCCTCGCCGTCCTTCCCCTCATTGCCGTGCTCGGCTTCTCCGCGGCGAACCTGTTCGCGCAGGATCCCGCGAAGCGCGGCGTCGCCAGCGCGGCGCCCGTCGCACCCGCGCCGCGGCCCGCGCCCTGGCTGTACGTCAACAGCGACGTACCCCAGGAAAAGGCATGGCTGTTCGGCACGCTCGACAATGGCCTGCGCTACGCGATCCGCCGCAATGCGGTGCCGCCGGGGCAGGTCTCGATCCGTGTGCGCATCGATGCCGGGTCGCTGATGGAAAACGACAGCGAACTCGGTTTCGCGCATTTCCTCGAACATCTTTCCTTTCGCGGGTCCAAGGATGTGCCCGAGCTGGAGGCCAAGCGGATCTGGCAGCGGCTGGGCGCGACCTTCGGGTCGGACAGCAATGCGTCGACCACGCCGACCGAGACCGTCTACAAGCTCGACTTGCCCCAGGCGAGCGCCGCCAGCGTCGATGAAAGCCTGCGCATCCTCTCCGGCATGATGGATTCGCCCAATATCAGCGACCAGAGCGTCAGTTCGGAACGCGCCGTTGTGCTGGCCGAACAGCGCGAGCAATTCGGCGCGGCGGTGAAGGTCGGCGATGCCTTGCGTGCGCATTTCTTCAGCGGGCAAAAACTTGCCAAGCGCTCGCCGATCGGAACCACCGCGACGCTGACCGGCGCGACGGCGGCGGGGCTGAAGGCCTTTCACGACCGCTGGTACCGCCCCGAACGCGCGGTGGTGGTGATTTCGGGCGATCTGGATCCGGCGGCGATGGAGGCGATGGTACGAAGCCGCTTCAGCGGCTGGAAGGGCGACGGCACCGCACCCGCCGACCCCGATTTCGGTACGCCCGACATGAAGGCGCCCGCCGCGGCCGCGGTGGTCGAGCCCAGCTTTCCCACGATGATCCAGATGGCCGTGCTCCGGCCCTGGGAACAGGTGGAAGACACCATCGCCTATAATGAGGGGCTAATGGTCGACGCGGTGGCGCTGCGCATCATCAATCGCCGGCTGGAAACGCGCGCGCGCGCCGGCGGCAGCTTCCTCCAGGCACAGGTCGATCAGGAAGACGTGTCGCGCTCGGCGGACACCACCACGGTCTCGCTGGTGCCGATCGGCGACGACTGGCGCGCGGCGCTGCGCGACGTGCGTGCGGTGATCGCGGAAGCGACGACGACACCCCCCGGTGCCGCCGATATCGAGCGCGAGGTGAGCGAATTCGATCTCGCACTGCTCGGCCAGGTCGAGAATGCGGGTGCCGAGCCGGGCTCGAAACAGGCGGACGATCTCGTGCGCGCGGTCGATATCCGCGAGACGGTGACCACGCCGCAGGGCGCCCTCGACATTTTCCGCAGTGCCAAGCGGCTGTTCACGCCCGAACGGATCCGCGATTCCACCAAGCGGCTGTTCGCGGGGGCGGGCCCGCGCATCCTGCTGATCACGCCCAAGGCGCTGCCCAATGCGACGCAGCTTGCCAGCGCCGCGCTGTCCGAAACCGTGACCGCGTCGACGCTCGGTGCCAATGCGCGCGCCGTGACCTTCGACGACGTGCCCAAGCTGGGCACGCCCGGGACGGTGCTGAGCCGTTCCTCGCTCACCCAATTGCCGATCGAGACGGTCAAGCTGTCCAACGGCGTCAACCTGATCCTGTTTCCCAATCAGGGTGAGCCCGGCAAGATCTACGTCTCGGTCCGCTTCGGCAATGGTTACAAGGCCTTGCCCGCCAAGCGCGAGACCCTGGCCTGGTCGGGGCCGATGGCGCTTGTCGGCACCGGCATCGGCGATCTCGGGCTGGAAGAGCTCGACCGGCTGACCAATGGCCGCAAGATCAACATGGGTGTTGCGATCACCGAGGACGCGTTCGTGCTGAGCGCCGAGACGCGCGCGCCCGATCTGTCGGATCAGCTGAAGCTGCTTGCCGCGAAGCTGGAGACGCCGGGCTGGGATCCCGCGCCGATCGTCCGCGCCCGCGCGCAATTGCTCGCGAGCTACGAGATCATGAGCGCTTCGCCGGGCAATGTGCTGACCCGCGATCTCGACGCGCTGGTGCGCGGCGGCGATCCGCGCTGGACGACGCCCGACCGCAAGGAGATCGAGTCGCTGACGCCTGAGAGCTTCCGCGCACTGTGGACGCCTTTGCTCGCGACCGGCCCGATCGAGGTGCAGATCTTCGGCGATTTCAAGACCGAGGATGCCGTCAATGCCGCGCTCGCGACCTTCGGGGCGATGAAGCCGCGCGGTGCCGCGCCGATCGAGCCCGGCAATGCGCGGACGGGCGTGCCCGTCCATGTCGCCAAGCCCGTGATGCGCACGCATAGCGGCCCGGCCGAGCAGGCCGCGGCGGTGATCGCCTGGCCGACGGGCGGCGGCCTCGATGCCGTCGTCGAATCGCGCAAGCTCGAAGTGCTCGCCGCGATCTTCAACGATCGGCTGTTCGACCAGCTGCGCAACGCGGCGGGCGCCAGCTACAGCCCGACGGTCGCCAGCCAGTGGCCGACCGGCATGGACAATGGCGGCTATATGATCGTGCTGGGCCAGTTGAAGCCCGAGGGCGTCGACCTGTTCTTCAAGCTCAGCCGCGAGATTGCGGCCGACCTCGCGGCAAAGCCGGTCGATGCCGACGAACTGGCGCGCACGCTGGGGCCGATCAAGCAATATTATGCGCGGGCCGGAACGGCCAACCAGTTCTGGCTGCGCCAGACCGCGGGCTCGTCGCGCGATCCGCGCCGGATCGCGGCAATGGCAAGCCTGGCGCGCGATTTCATCCAGATCACGCCGGAACAGATCCAGGAAACCGCCAAACGCTATCTGGCGCCCGGCAAGGATTGGTCGATGGTGGTGCTGCCCCAGGCGGCACAGAAGGCGCCGGCGAAGAAGACGGCAGCGCGCTGAGCTTGAGACATATGATCCGTTCGGACTGAGCTTGTCGAAGTCCTGTTCTTCCTGGCAGCCAAGCCGAAGGAAAGGACAAGGGCTTCGACAAGCTCAGCCCGAACGGTCTTTCATCTCATATGGGAAGATGCGCTCCGGCTATTGCGCCGGATAGCGCTCGAACACCGGCAGCGTATGCACATCCGCCATCCAGCCGATACGGTCTGCGACCTGGATCTGCGCCTGTGCCGGGATGGCGTCGGGATCGTCATAGGTCGCGCTCTGCACGTCGACGATATCCGGCAATATCTCGGCGTTGCGATAGAATAGCCCGGTGCCGCAATCGCCGCAGAAGAAGCGGCGACCATTCTCCGACGAGGCATATTCGCGCGGGCTCCCCTGGATCATGGTGAGCGCGCTTTCCGGATACATGGTCCAACCGACCATCGGCGCGCCCGATGCACGGCGGCAATCGGTGCAATGGCACAGGGCATGGTGCATGGGGGCGCCGTTCAGCTCGTAACGGACGGCTCCGCAATGGCATCCACCGCTATTGGTCATGTCGCTCTCCTCATCCAGCCGACGCCATTGTCCTGGCCCGTCGCTTCTTTACCCATGCCAGCATGCGCAAGCCAAGCGCCGCGACGGCGAGCGGCGCGAAGATCAGCCCCGTCGCCATCCGCTCGGGATCGGCGAGCCGCCCGGCATAGCTGAAGAAGAAGATGAACCAGATATACTGGATGCCGAAACCGTGCAGCCGCTTCCACGCCGCGCCCAGCGCGCGCTGGCTCGCATCGTTCGAGGTCAGCGCCATTGCCAGCATCAGCGCATAGGCGAAGCCGCCGCCGATCAGGGTGAATAATGGCCGCTCTTCGCCGGTCAGCGTCAGGGCGTGGACGAGCGCCACGAAATGTATGGAATGCGCCAGCGCGAAACCCAAACCCCATTGACGCCGCCGCTGGCGGATTCGCCGCGTCAGTGCCGATGGGAACAGCGTGTCGAGTGCAGCGGCCGAATAGGCGACCAGAAAGATCAGGAAGCTCGCCCGCGCCGTCCAGCGCGCGGCGAGCCGCGATTGTTCGACAAAGTTGCCGCCAGACAAGGCGGCAGCCGCGATCGCCGTCGCCGAAGCGGCAAAGGCGATCAGGATCGGCGTTGCGCGATGCGAACGAACCGACATGACTGGTTCCTCCCCCGGGGCTTGTTGTCAGCCCCGGGAAGGCGAGGCGTCAAGCCGAGACCTGATCGATCCAGTCCTGGAGGTTGTAATGATTGGTGACGCGGGTGATGCGGTTGCCGCCGATCTCGAAGAATGCGCCGACACGCAGATGATAATGCTGGCCGCGCGCCGCGGGCAGGTCGCTGTCGGTCTTGAGATATTTGCCCTCGAGGAAGAATTCGGCCGATGCGCGATTGCCGGCGGGCGAATAGAGGATGACCGGATCGATCACGCGTTCCTTGTAGCATCGGTTCATATGCTCGAGGAATTCGCGGAAGGTGCCGATCCCTTCGCGCGGGCTGCCCTGGCAGGGCTCATGGACGACATGCTCGTCGAGCAGCGACAGCATCGCTTCCACATCGCCATGGTTGAACGCGGCATAGTAGGATTCGATAATTCCGGTCATCGATCGCTCCTCCGTTGCGGCCGCGCTACGCGCCGCGGTTATAGAAAACCGTCATTCCGGCGAAAGCCGGAATCTCTCTTCCTGTCCACCACCACAAGAAGAAGTGAGATCCCGGCTTTCGCCGGGATGACGATAAAATGGGTCTCCGACAGCCAGCCGAAAAGGCTTGCTTCTACAATACGTATTTCGACAGATCGGTGTTGCGTGCGATGGCGGCAAGCTGCTGATCGACATAGGCCGCATCGACCTTGAGCTTCGTCTCCTTGCGATCCTCGGCTTCGAAGCTCACATCCTCGAGCAATTTCTCCATCACCGTCTGCAGCCGGCGGGCGCCGATATTCTCGATCTGGCCGTTCACTTCGGCCGCGATCCGGGCGACTGCCTTGATGCCGTCCTCGGTGAATTCGATCTCGACGCCCTCGGTCGCGATCAGCGCCTTGTACTGCTCGGGCAGCGAGGCCTTGGTGTCCGACAGGATGCGGACGAAATCCTCCTCGGTCAGCGCCTGCAGTTCGACGCGGATCGGCAGGCGGCCCTGCAGTTCGGGCAGCAGGTCGCTGGGCTTGGCGACATGGAATGCGCCGCTGGCGATGAACAGGATATGGTCGGTCTTCATCGGGCCGTATTTGGTCGCGACCGTCGTACCCTCGATCAGCGGCAGCAGGTCGCGCTGCACGCCTTCGCGGCTGACCGATCCGCCGCGCACGTCGGAGACCGCGATCTTGTCGATCTCGTCGAGGAAGACGATGCCATTGGCCTCGGCATCGGCCAATGCGGTGCGGCTGACCTCATCCTGGTCCAGCCGCTTGTCGGCCTCTTCCTCGACCAGCTTGGTCCAGGCGGAGCGGACATTGATCTTGCGGCGCTTGAGCTGCTGGCCGCCGAACGCCTTGCCCATCATGTCGGACAGGTTGATCATGCCGATCTGGCCGCCTTGGCCGGGCATTTCGAAGGGCATGGACGGCGCTGCCTCCAGCTCGATCTCGATCTCGGTATTGTCGAGATGGCCGTCATGGAAACGCTGGCGGAATGCGGAGCGCGTCGCCTCGCTGGCATCCTTGCCGGTCAGCGCGTCGAGCAGCCGGCTCATCGCGGCTTCCTCGGCCTTGTCTTTCACCGCGTTGCGGCGGCGCTCCTTTTCCAGCCGGATCGCTTCCTCGACCAGGTCGCGGGCGATCTGCTCGACATCGCGGCCGACATAGCCGACCTCGGTGAACTTGGTCGCTTCCACCTTGACGAAGGGCGCGTCGGCCAGCTTCGCCAGGCGGCGGCTGATCTCGGTCTTGCCGCAGCCGGTGGGCCCGATCATCAGGATGTTCTTGGGCGTCACCTCGTCGCGCAGCTCGGGGCCGAGCTGCTGGCGGCGCCAGCGGTTGCGCATCGCGACCGCGACCGCGCGCTTGGCCTCTTTCTGGCCGATGATGTGCGCGTCGAGCGCGGCGACAATGGCTTTGGGGGTAAGGTCGTCGTTCATGTCATCTTCCATTGGCCCCGCGTGAAGCCGCGGGGCGCATAGACTGGGTCGATTGTCGATCGGATGGGTGGCCGGATCAGGCGGCCGAATCCATCGACTCGATGGTGAGCTGGTCGTTGGTGTAGACGCACAGGTCGGCCGCGATGCCCATCGCCTTGCGGCAGATGGTTTCGGCGTCGCCCTCATATTCCACCAGCGCGCGGGCGGCGGCGAGCGCGTAATTGCCGCCCGATCCGATCGCGGCGATGCCGGCCAGCGGCTCGAGCACATCGCCATTGCCGGTCAGGATCAGCGTGGTCTCCTTGTCGGCGACGATCATCATCGCTTCCAGGTTGCGCAGATATTTGTCGGTCCGCCAGTCCTTGGCGAGCTCGACTGCGGCGCGCATCAGCTGGCCGTTGGCGCGCTCCAGCTTTGCCTCCAGCCGCTCGAACAGCGTGAAGGCGTCGGCGGTCGCGCCGGCGAAACCGCCGATCACGCTGCCGTCGCCCAGCCGGCGGACCTTGCGGGCATTGGGTTTCATCACGGTCTGGCCCATCGAGACCTGACCGTCACCGGCGATCACGACCTTGCCGTTCTTGCGCACCGACAGGATCGTGGTGCCGTGCCATTTGGGCATTTCGCTCATTCAAATATGTTCCTGCGTTCCCCGCTTGATCGATGGCCGCGATATGGGTTGGCATCCGCATCACCGCAAGCATCGGCTCCGTTCATCGAAAAGCTGGCGCATGCCGGGGTGATTCGGCTATTCTGGCAGTTCCGGGCGCAGGGGAGGCGACCGGCTGGCATCGACCCCGAACGAGGGAGGTGACGTATGGCGAGCGCATTTGGCGAAACGGGCATTCCACCCGGCTACAGGATATTGCTGGTGGAGGATGATCCGCTGCTGGCCCGGGTCGCGTCCGACCAGCTCGAATCGATCGGCTGCACGGTGGCGCATATCGCGCCCGATGCGGAGGCCGCGATCGCCTGGGTCGAGGGTGGCGGCAAGATCGACCTGCTCTTTGCCGATATCGTGATGCCCGGCATGAACGGCGTCGCGCTGGCGATCCATCTGAGCGGTCGTCATCCCGATATCCGCGTGCTGCTGACCACCGGCTATGGCGCCGCCCTGGTCGACGAGCAGAGCCGGCATTATCGGGTGATCGGCAAGCCCTGGCGCAGCGACGAGATCGCCGCCGAGATCTGCAGCATCGCGGTGCAGCCGGCCCGGCCTGTGCTGAACGCCTGATCCTCACTGTCGCTCCAGCT
>JASBTC010000076.1 GCA_030148625.1 Sphingobium sp.
CCGCCATACGTTCATGAGCCGCGCCTATGCGCGTGGGCGCGGGTGGGTGCAATGGGTTTCGCGATGGTGGGGCGATTTGACATATTGCCGGCGACCGGACGAGCAGCCTGCGGCTTCACCTTCGCGCCGTGACGCGATACAGCGGCGCGATGGCGAGCATCGGGCTCAAGCAACGGCCGTTCTTCGACGACAAGAACCGGGCTTTCTGGAACCTTCAGTCGGCGGGCTGGGCGGGGTATCTCGTGCTGCGCGCATTGTCGGGCTTTTCGAACGGCTTTCCGCTCGAATTCCTGGTGCCGCTGCTGATCCATGTCGTCACCGGCTATTCACTCACCCTGGTGCTCGGCGTCATCTATCGCATGGTGATCAGCCGCGCGCGGATCGTGACCTGGGGCGTCTCGGTCGCCGCGATCATGATCGCGACCTTGTTGTTCGCGGTGATCGACGCCTGGGTGTTCTCGACGATCAACAAGCCGGACACGCCGCTGGCGACCAATCTCGTGCTCGGCACGCTGACGCTCGATTTCACGATCCTCGCGGCCTGGTCGGCGCTTTATTACGCGATCAATTTCTACCTGATCGTCGAGGAACAGGCGGATCAGCTCGTCAAGCTCGACGTCCAGGCGACCTCGGCGCAGCTGGCGATGCTGCGCTATCAGCTCAATCCCCATTTCCTGTTCAACACGCTCAATTCGATCTCGACCCTGGTGCTGCTCAAGCAGACCGAGCGCGCGAACATGATGTTGTCGCGCCTGTCCTCCTTCCTGCGCTACACGCTGGCCAACGAGCCGACCGCGCAGGTGACGCTGGCGCAGGAGGTGGAGACGCTGAAACTCTATCTGGAGATCGAGAAGATGCGCTTCGAGGACCGGCTGCGCACCCATTTCTCGATCGAGGACAGCGCGGCAAAGGCACGATTGCCCTCGCTGCTGCTCCAGCCGCTCGTCGAGAACGCGATCAAATATGCCGTTACCCCGCAGGAGGAAGGCGCCGATATCTCGGTCGAAGCGCGGCTGGCCGGAGAACGGGTGCAGATCACCGTGTCCGACACCGGCCCGGGGTTGAAGGAGAACGCGATCAGGCCCAGCTATTCGACCGGAGTGGGTCTCGCAAATATCCGCGATCGCCTCGCCCAGGCATTCGGTCCCGAACATCGATTCGATGCGGGGTCGAAACCAAATGGCGGGTTCAGCGTTACGCTAGAGTTCCCGCTCATATTGGACGAACAGCCGAAAGTGGCCGCATGACGATACGTACCATTCTGGTCGATGATGAATCCCTGGCGATCCAGGGGTTGAAGCTGAGACTGGAAGCCCATGATGATGTCGAAATCATCGATACCTGCCTGAACGGCCGCGAGGCCATCCGCTCGGTCAAGACCCATAAGCCCGATCTCGTTTTCCTCGATATCCAGATGCCCGGTTTCGACGGCTTTTCCGTCGTCCAGGGCCTGATGGAGGTCGAACCGCCGCTGTTCGTGTTCGTCACCGCCTATTCGGATCACGCGATCCGTGCGTTCGAAGCGCAGGCGATGGATTATCTGATGAAGCCCGTCGAGCCCGAGCGCCTGGCCGACACGCTCGACCGTGTCCGTCAGCGGCTGACCGAAAAGCGCGGCCAGGAAGAGGTCGAACGGCTGAAGGAAGTGCTGTCAGAGGTCGCACCCGATGCGGTGGACCAAATCGCGGGCGATAGCGATGCGCATGCCGCCAATCGTTACGAGAAGCTGATCAACATCAAGGATCGCGGCCAGATCTTCCGCGTCGATGTGGATTCGATCGAGCGGATCGACGCCGCGGGCGACTATATGTGCATCTATACCGGCGATAATACGCTGATCCTGCGCGAAACGATGAAGGATCTGGAAAAGCGCCTCGATCCGCGCCGTTTCCAGCGTGTCCATCGCTCGACCATCGTCAATCTCGATCAGGTCAAGCAGGTGAAGCCGCACACCAATGGCGAATGTTTCCTGGTGCTCGATTCGGGCGCGCAGGTGAAAGTCAGCCGGTCCTATCGCGACGTGGTGGCGCGCTTCGTCCACTGATCCCGGTTTCGTGAGGTTGCAGGGGGGCGGCATTGTCCGGGCCCCCTGAACCATCTGTGCGATGCGGCCTATTCCTGGCTGTCGTCGAGCACCTCGACCGCCCCGAAGCGATGGCCTTTCTCGATCATCTCCTTGCGGTAGTCGCTGCGCGCATCGGCGATCTCCCGGCGATATTCGCTCCACGCTTCCTCACGGTCGCTCGGCTTTCTGGCACGCCGCAAATCGCTGCTCAACTCGCGCCGCGCCTCGCTCATGTCGGTCTGATAGTCCCGCCAATAGGCATTGTCGGGATCGCCGACAGCCGGGCTGTCATGCGCAAGGGCGGGAGCGGCGAGTGCCGCGCCCAGGGTGAGCGCGATCGTCAATATGCGCATGGAAGGTCTCCTTCTCGTCGATGAACCTCGCGCGGACAACGGACCGCGATCCGATCCTGCACCGCGCGTTGCGCCGGGCCGTGGCCATGACGGGGCGGCGTGATCGGTTGGCGATCGCCGCGATCGTTCACACCACGCTTGCCCATTTCCCCTGTCCGGATGCTGCCGCCTGACCGGCGGCCATGGAGAAAATCTTGGTATTTCCCCGCAAATCGAGGCGAAACTGGCATCGCCATGAGCGCGAGATCCGGTTTTCCTCCACCAGCCGCCGGCGAACGGGCTGGAGCCGGCTTCGGATCACGATCCTCGCAGGCTGCCTGGCCGGGCTGGCCTATACGCAGGTCGACATGCCGGCCGGCATATGGCGCTGGCCGATCGTCTCGAGCGACACACCCAAGACGGTCGTGACCGATGATGGCACGCGGCCCGATCGTCTCATCCGCGATCGGGCAGGGGCCAATGTCCGATTCGGACTATGCCATAGCGGCGGGGGGCAGAATTGCGTGGTCGATGGCGACACCTTCTGGGTGGATGGCGCCAAGATCCGCATCGCCGACATCGATACGCCCGAAACCCATCCGCCGCGCTGTGCGGCCGAAGCGGAACTGGGCGAGCGGGCGACGCGACGGCTGCAGGTGCTGCTCAATCAGGGCGCGTTCGACCTGGAGATTCTTGGACGCGATACCGATCGCTACGGCCGCAAGCTTCGTATCGTCACGCGCGACGGCACGTCGATCGGCGGGATGCTGGTGTCGGAAGGCCTGGCGCGACCCTATGGTCGCGGCCGGCAGCCCTGGTGCGATTGACGATGCATCCTTGAGGGGCGGCGGTGCGTTGAGGGCGTCTCATCCAAGCGAAGGACAGCATCATGACCGATATCAGCCAGATCCGCGAACATATGGACGTCATCGGCGCCGACGGCGTCCATGTCGGCACGGTCGACAAGGTCGAAGGTCATCGCATCAAGCTGACCAAGGCCGACAGCGGGCAGGGCAGCCATGAAGGCCATCATCATTATATCTCGACCGGTCTGGTCGCGGACATAGAGGGCGATACGGTCCGCCTGTCGGCCAATGGCGATGTCGCGGTGACCTTCGAGGAAGAAGAAGCGGGCTGACCGCCGGCCCTCAATCTTCCTTGATCATGCTGGTCTTCTGCGTATCCGGCACCAGCAGGAATGCGATCGTCGCGACGCTGATCAGCGCGGTGATGTACCAGTAAAAGGCCGCTTCGACGCCCTGGTTCTTCAGCCAGAGCGCCACCGTCTCGGCGGTGCCGCCGAATGCGGCATTGCCGATGGCGTAGGGCAGGGCGACGCCCAGTGTGCGGATATGTGCGGGGAACATCTCTGCTTTCACGACCGCGCCGATCGCGGTGTAGGGCGCGATCGCGACGAGCGGGATCAGGCTGAGCATGAAGGCGATGACGGGATCCGTCGTCGTCGACAGCATCGTGAAGATCGGCACGGTGACGAGCATGCCGGTCACGCCGAACCAGAGCAGCAATGGTTTGCGTCCGATCCGGTCGGACAACAGCCCGAGCAGCGGCTGGAGCAGCATGAAGATGACGAGCGCCAGCGCGGTGATCTGGGTGGCGGTTTCGCGGCCGAAGCCGCTGGTATTGACCAGGAATTTCTGGAGATAAGTGGTGTAGGCGTAAAAGGCCGAGGAACTGCCCGCGGTCATCATCACCAGCAATATGGTCGGGCGCAGATGCGCTTTCATCAGATGCCGCGCCGACGATGTCGGCTGTGCGGCGCGATCGATCGCCTTGAACGCGTCGGTTTCGGCCAGATTCCGGCGGAGCAGATAGACGGCGAGCGCGAGCAGCGCGCCGATCAGGAACGGGATGCGCCATGCCCAGCCCTCGATCGCCGCCTCGCTGAGCATCGCCTGCATCGCGAGCAGCACGCCCAGCGCGGTCAACTGGCCGCCGATCAACGTGACATATTGGAAACTCGAATAGAAACCGCGGCGATCGCGCGTCGCCATTTCGGAGAGATAGGTGGCGCTGGCACCATATTCGCCGCCGACCGAAAGGCCCTGGAGCATGCGCGCGAACAGCAGGATCATCGGCGAGAATGCACCGGCCTGTTCGTAGGTGGGCGCGATCGCAATGATCAGCGATCCCGCGAACATCAGCCCGACCGACAGCGCCAGTCCGGCCTTGCGGCCATGCCTGTCGCCGTAAATGCCCATGACCCATGCGCCGAGCGGCCGCATCAGAAAGCCGACGGCGAAGATCGCGGCGGTGCTTAGCAACTGCGCGGTGGGGTCGCCTTTCGGAAAGAAGGCAGGCGCGAAATAGATGGCGAGCGACGCATAGGCGAACCAGTCATACCATTCGACGAGATTGCCGGCCGATCCGCCGATGATGGATTTCAATCTTTTGGCTTCGATCGACATGCGGCCCCCTGATCTGTTTCGGAAATGTGCGGAAGAGCACATTTCCGAAGCCGCACCGGCCCGCTCCCCCACCCGGCCTCCCAGACGATACTGCCGTTGGGAGGCCGGGTGGGGGAGCGGGCCGGTGCGGCAATGCGCCACAAGCGCATTTCCAAACAGCGTCTTATGTGCGGCGTCGCCGCGACGGGCAAGCGCGGGTGCGCGACGGGTGCGGCTTGTGCCGGTCGGTCCAGCGCTTATGCTCGGGTCGGTATCGGTGGTTCTGGAAGGAATGGAATGCGTAAGGCCGGCCTCGTCTCTCTGATTGCCCTGGCGGCGCTTGGCGGCTGTGTCCGTCCGAGCGAGCCCGCACCGCCGGCACCCGCGTCGCCGCCGACCGCACCACCGCCACCGGCGCCCGTTCCGCCGCCGCCCGCGCCGGCAGGCGACTGGACCGATCGTCCGGCCACGCCGGGCGACTGGAGCTATCGCGAGGATGCCGGCGGGTCGGTCGCGCAATTCGGTCAGCCCGGCGCGGCCGTGCGTTTCGCGATACGCTGTGAAAAGGCGGCGCGGCGCATTCGTTTCGAACGGTCGGGCGTGCTCGATCCGGGCAGCAGCGCGCGGCTGACCCTGACTTCGACCGCCGGCGCGTCGAGCTATGCGCTTGCCAATATCGGCGGTTCGCCGCCGAGCGTGGCGGCGTCGACGAACGCGAACGACGGCTTTCTCGACCGGCTGGTCTACACGCGCGGCCGTTTCCTGGTGCGCGCGGATGGGGCCGAGGAGATGGTTTTGCCCGGCTGGGCGGAGATTGCGCGGGTGGTGGAGGATTGCCGCGGCTGACGCGATTTCCGCCGGTTCGGCGCGAAGCGATGATTCTTGCTCAGAAAAAAAATCAAAACAAGTCTTGTGTCGCGAATCGGGATGATTCACACATTGGTCGTGCCAAGCGGCACAAAGGCTTCAACAAGCGAAAGGAGGTGATCCGATGTCTCATGGTTCAGCAATGAGGTCGGTTCAGTCCGTTCGGGGGACGCGCGGCTAATAGCGCGATCACTGGTCTCCCGGGCTGGAAACTCCGGCCGCTGACCATGTTAGGGGGTTGCCGGGCCATTAGGCCCGGCAGCCTCTTTTCATATCCGCCGCAGTTGCGCCAAGGCGCATATGAATACGGCTGAACATCAATAATTTAAGAGATGCTGCGGCGCGGAATGTTGAGATTCCGCATTTTTTTGTCGCGCCTTTACCAGTGATTCACCCCCTTTCCTTACACGTCGGGGATGGATTTCGCATTTGCCCGCTTCGAAAGGCTGCTTGCGCGGCCGCTGGGGGTGGTTCCCGATTTTCCGGTGCTGCTCGCGGGGCTTTCCGCGCAGCAATCGGTGACCGCGACCGCGCGTCGCCAGATTCTGCTCGAGCGCGACGCGGCCGAAACCGGCCTGTCGCGCGATCCCATGATCATGCTGTTCGCCGATGGTGCGACCGTTACGCCCGCAGAACTCGGCGGGAGCTTCAATGTCGCCGCTGCCCGGCGCCTCACCTCCGGTCTGCAAACATGACCAGAATATTTACCCTCCGGCTTTAGGCTTATTTCAACGTCCCTGGTGTAGGCCGATTCATCACATTGACAGACCGCGAACTGGTTTGAGGTAGGAATGATCGAAAATCAGAAGATAAGGCCGGCGCAAGTGATCGGTCCGCTCGGCGAGCCGCTCACGCTGGACTCGCTCCCGCCGCCATCGACGACCCGCTGGGTCGTGCGGCGCAAGGCAGAGGTGGTTGCCGCAGTCAATGGCGGTCTGCTGACCGTCGACGAGGCCTGTGAGCGCTATGGTCTGACTCTGGAAGAATTTGCCGGCTGGCAGCGCGCGGTCGATCGTTCGGGCATGCCCGGGCTGCGCGTGACGCGCATCCAGCATTACCGCTCTCTTTACGAACGCCAGCAGCGCTACTGAACGACCGGTCAGCCCCGACCGACACCATTGTCCCCACCCGCCGGTCACCGGTGCGGTGGGGATTTTCTTGTCCGACAGTCACTTGCAGCCGTGACGCCAACGGAACAAAGCACGTCGCCTGATCGTAGTATCTTCGCTCAAGTCGTCCGCTACTCAGCGGATGGCAGCGACAGGAGGATCTACCATATGGGTATCATTCTTTGGCTCATCGTGGGTGGCATTATCGGCTGGCTGGCCAGCATCGTAATGCGAACCGATGCCCAGCAGGGCATTTTCCTGAACATCATCGTCGGCATCGTCGGCGCGTTCATCGCCGGCCTGTTCATTTCCGGCGGCTCGATCAACAGCTCCGGATTCGACGCGCGCTCGCTGATCGCGTCGTTCGTCGGTGCGGTTGTCCTGCTCGCGGTCGTCAATCTCGTTCGCCGCGGTCGCGTTCGCTGATCCGGTCGCCTCAATAAAAAAGGGCCGCGCGGAATTTTCCGCGCGGCCCTTTTCATGTTTATTCCGCCGTCATCACGGCAGAGCGGTCACTCCAGTTCGAAGCTGACCGAAACGGTGACGCCGACCGACTGTTCGCCCGCGACGACCATCGAATCGGCCTCCTTGCCGGCCATGCTTGCTCGCATATAGGCGACCGGCGGCGGCGGCGCGTAGCCGCCCGACTCGCTGATCGACAGGATGCGCTTCACCTTGAGTCCGGCCGCGACGGCATAGAGTTCGGCACGCGCGCGTGCCTTGCGGATCGCGTCGGTGCGCGCCTCGTCCTCGGCCGCTTCGGGCTTGTCGATCTGCAGGCTGGGGCCGTTTATCTGGTTGGCTCCCTGGGCGACGAGCGCGTCGAGGATCGTGCCGCTCTTGGCGACGTCGCGGAAACGGATCGAGACGGTATTGGTCGCCTGATAGCCGGTGATCACCGGCGGGACATTCTCGCCATAGCGATATTGCGGGTTCAGGCTGATCGTGGCGGTGGCGATGTCGCGTTCGGCGACGCCCGCCTTGCGGAGCGCCGCGACCACGCCGGACATGCGCTGTGCGTTTTCGCGCATCGCGCCCGCGGCGTCGGTGGCCTGGGTGACGACGCCCGCGCTGATCACGGCCACGTCGGGCACGCGCTTGGTTTCACCGGTTGCGACGATGTCGAGCCGGGTGCCCTGGAGGACGGCGACCGGCACGGGCACGGTCGTCTGTGCCGCGAGCGTTGCCGGCGTCAGGGCGAGGGCGCTGAGCGCCACGGCGATCGGGGCCTTTGTCATGAAATCATTTACTCCTTCGATCCGCCAAGAACGCGGCGGTCTTGTTCCATAAGCAGAACGACGCTGCACGGAAGCTTAATGACGCGTCCGGCCCGCCATGATCAGGCGATAGAGGATGAGCAGCACGATCGAGCCCATCGTGGCGCCAACGATCGTCTTCCACAGGCTCGCAGTCTCGCCCGGCTCCGAGATGCGGAGCATCTGGCTGACATAGCCGGCCAGGACCGCGCCGGCGATGCCGATCAATATGGTGACGATGAAGCCGCCGGGGTCGCGCCCGGGCATGATGAACTTGCCGAGCGCGCCCGCGATCAGGCCGACGAAGATCCACCAGAAAATGTCCATCCGCCGTCCCCGCTGCGCCGCCCCCGCGCATCTTGTCCTGCCGATAGGCGGATTTGGCAAGCCCGCGCATCATATACCCGCCAGAATCGCTGCGGTTCTGCTTGATCCGCAACGTCATTCGACGCAGAGGCGCCGGTCCAAAAAAGTCCCGCTTGAGACTACTGACTTATTGATGTAATACACTGCCGTCATGGGAACCGGCACGAAGCTGAAGGCGTAAGATGATGAACTATGAAACGCGTTTGACGGCGACTGACGGCGTCGAGCTGCTCTCGGAAGAAGAGCATGCGCGGCGGATCCGGCGGCGGCGGCTGATCGTCGGCGCGGTCGTGGTGCTCATCGTCGCCGTGGCGGCTTTCTTCGCATTCAAGAGCATGACGGGCAGCGGCGCTGCGACCGACACGCAGGCACAGGCGATGCCCGTCGTGACCGTGATCGTACCGGGCCACCAGGCCGTCGATCACGTCATTTCGGTCACCGGCACGCTGGCGGCGCGGCGCGAGATGCCGGTCGGCGTCGCCGGCGAAGGCGGCATGGTCTCCCGCGTGCTGGTCGAGCCCGGCCAATGGGTCGGCGCGGGGCAGGTGCTCGCCACCATCGATCGCTCGGTCCAGGTCCAGACCAATGCCCAGCTCGCCGCCCAGATCAATGTGGCCCGCGCCGATGCGCGGCTCGCCCAGTCCGAGCTCGATCGCGCGCAGTCGCTGGTGTCGCGCGGCTTCGTGTCGAAGGCCGATGTCGAGCGGAGAATCGCGACGCGCGATGCCGCGGTTGCGCGTGTCCGCGTGGCGGAGGCTTCGCTGGGCGAATCGCGAGCCCGCACCGGCCGGCTGGACATCCGCGCACCGGAGGCGGGGCTTGTACTGACGCGCAATGTCGAGCCGGGCCAGGTGGTGAGTTCGGGCAGCGGCGTATTGTTCCGCATGGCCAAGGGCGGCGAGATGGAGTTGCTCGCACGGTTGAGCGAGACCGATCTCGCGGGATTGCCGGTCGGCGCGCAGGCGTCGGTGATCCCGGTCGGGACCGATCGCACCTTCACCGGGCGGGTCTGGCAGGTATCGCCCGTCATCGATCCGACATCGCGCCAGGGCACTGCGCGGCTCGCGCTGGCCTATGATCCGGCGATCCGTCCGGGCGGTTTCGCCACGGCGCGGATCGTCCGCGGCACGCAGGAACAGCCGCTGCTGCCGGAATCGGCGGTGCTGAGCGATGAGAAGGGCAATTTCGTCTATCTTGTCGGCAAGGGCAACAAGGTGGAGCGCCGGCCGGTGACGACGGGCACGGTGACGGCGACGGGCATTGCGATCACCTCGGGCCTGAACGGTACGGAAAAGGTCGTGATGCGTGCCGGCGGCTTCCTCAACCCGGGTGAGACGGTCAAGCCCGAACTGGCGCGCAAGAACTGAAATTCGGCCGGCCGCCCGTCACTGACGGGCGCAGAGATATGGACGTGAGACGATGAATTTCAGGAATATTTCCGCCTGGTCGATCCGCAATCCGGTCGCCCCCATCGTGCTGTTCGTCGGACTGACGCTCGCCGGCATCGTCAGCTTCATGAGCATGGAGGTCCAGAACCAGCCGGACATCGAATTCCCGCTCGTCATCGCGTCGATCTCGCAGCCCGGCGCCGCGCCGACCGAGATCGAGACGCAGATCACGCAGCGCGTCGAATCTGCGGTGCGCAGCATCGACGGTGTCCGCAACATCAGTTCGACGGCGAACGAGGGCTCGTCGTCGACGATGGTCGAGTTCCAGATCGGCACCGACATCAACCAGGCCGTCAATGAAGTGAAGAACGCGATCGACCAGATCCGCGGCGAGCTTCCCGACGGCATCATGGAACCGTTCGTCCAGAAGGAGACGACCGCGGGCGAGCCGCTCGCCTATTTCGCGGTCCAGGCCTCCGACATGACGATGGAGCAGCTGAGCTGGTTCGTCGACGATTCAATCTCCAAGCGGCTGATGGCGATCAGCGGCATGGGCAAGGTGGAGCGCAATGGCGGCGTCGACCGCGAGATCCGCGTCATCCTCGATCCCGCGCGGATGCAGGCGCAGGGCGTGACCGCCGCGCAGATCAACAATGTGCTGCGCCAGGTGAACATCAACGCCGCGGGCGGCAAGGCGGAGATTGCGGGCTCACGACAGTCGGTGCGCGTGCTCGGTAATGCGGCCGATGCCTATCAGCTTTCGCAGACCCAGATATCGCTGGGCAACGGCCGCACGATCCAGCTCGGCGAGGTCGCGAAGGTGACCGATGGCTTCAGCGAGCAGGTCCGCATCGGCAAGGTGTCCGGCAAGCAGGTCGTCAGCTTCTCGATCTCTCGTGCGCGCGGGGCGTCCGACGTGTCGGTCTTCCACGCCACCGAAAAGATCATCGCGCAGATCGAGAAGGAGAATCCCGGGGTCAAGGTGATCCCGATGTTCAACACCGTGGTCTATACCGAAGCACAATATCACAGCTCGATGGCCGCGATGATCGAGGGGGCGGTGCTTGCCGTCGTCGTCGTCTTTCTGTTCCTGCGCGACTGGCGGGCCACCGTCATTTCGGCATTGGCCATTCCGCTGTCCGCCATCCCGACTTTCTGGGTCATGGACCTGATGGGCTTCACGCTCAATTCGCTGTCTTTGCTCGCGCTCGGGCTTGTCGCCGGCGTGCTCGTCGACGACGCCATCGTCGAGATCGAGAACATCGTCAGACATATGCGAATGGGCAAGACCGCCTATCAGGCATCGATCGACGCGGCCGACGAGATCGGCCTGGCGGTGGTGGCGACCACGTTCTCGATCGTCGCGGTCTTCCTGCCCGTCGGCCTGATGCCGGGCGTGTCGGGACAGTTCTTCAAGAATTTCGGCCTGACCGTCGTCGCCTCGGTGCTGATCAGCCTGGCCGTGGCGCGGATGATCACCCCGATGATCGCGGCCTATTTCCTGAAGGCGCACGGCGAAGCCGACCATGGCGGCGGTCCGATGATGGACCGGTATATGAAGGTGCTCAACTGGTCGCTCCACAACCGCTGGTGGACGATGGGGATCGGCGTTCTCGCCTTCGCCGCGACGGTCGGCCTGTTCGCGGTCATCCCGATGCAGTTCTTCCCGACGGTCAACCAGGACACCAGCCAGGTCCGCATCGAAATGGTGCCGGGAACCACGCTGCAGCAGACCGAGGATGTCGCCGAGCAGGTCAACACGCTCCTCAGGAAGCAGCCCGAGGTCGAATTGACCATGGAGGGCGTGCGCGAGGGCAGCGGCAATATCTATATCAGCCTGCACAAGAAGCGGCAGCGCACCAGCCTCGAGTTCGAGCGCGACCTGGCACCGCAACTGGCGAAAATCGCGGACGCCCGCGTTTATTTCCAGGCGCAGAACAGCGGCGGCGGCGGAACCGGGCGCGATATCTCGGTGATGCTCTCGGGCTCGAATCCGGTGCTGCTCGACCGGACGGCGGCGACGCTCGTCGAGCAGATGAAGGGGCTGAAGGAAGTCCGCTCGCCGCGTGTCACCGCCGATATGCGGCGGCCCGAACTGATCATCAAACCGCGGCTCGATCTTGCGGCGCAACTCGGCGTGACCACCGCGGCGCTCAGCCAGACGATCCGCATCGCGACCCTGGGCGATATCGACCAGAACAGCGCGAAATTCTCGCTGACCGACCGTCAGGTGCCGATCCGTGTGATGCTGGCCGAAGGCTCGCGGCGCGATCTTTCGACGATTGAGAATCTGCCGGTGCAGACAGCGACCGGCGAATCCGTGCCGCTCAGCCGCGTCGCCAAGATCGGCTTCGGCTCCGGACCGGTCTCGATCCAGCGCTATAATCAGAATCGCCGCGTCTTCGTCGGCGCGGATCTCGCCCCCGGCACCGTCAAGGGCACGGCGATGACGCTGATCAACAATCTGCCGATCATGAAGAATCTGCCCGCCGGCGTGTCCAATGCGCCGTTCGGCGAGGATGAATGGCAGGCGGAGATGATGAAGAGCTTCGGCATCGCGCTGGCCTCCGGCATCCTGCTGGTCTTCGCGGTACTGGTACTGCTCTACAAGCGCTTCATGTCGCCGCTGGTGAACATGGGCTCGCTGCTGCTCGCCCCGCTGGGCGGCCTGATCGCGCTTCTCCTGATCGGGCAGCCCATCTCGATGCCGGTCTTCATCGGCATATTGATGCTGTTCGGCATCGTCGCCAAGAACTCGATCCTGCTGATCGACTTCGCGATCGAGGAGATGCAGACCGGCGCCGACAAATTCCATGCGATCATGGAGGCGGGGCACAAGCGCGCCCAGCCGATCGTGATGACCACGGTCGCGATGGTCGCGGGCATGGTGCCGACCGCATTGTCGCTGTCGGGTGACGGTGCATGGCGCGCGCCGATGGGGACGGTGGTGATCGGCGGCCTGATCATGTCGACATTGCTGACATTGCTGATCGTGCCCGCCGGTTTCAGCCTGGCCGATGGCTTCGAAAAGCGGGTCGGACCGATGCTGCGCAGGCGGCTGCTGACCTACAAGCCCGGCGACGACAAGGCGTCTGCGGCCGCCTATCCGGCGGAGTGATCGGCATCTGCCCGCGAAAAGGGCTTGAACCATTTCGCGGGCGGATCATTCTAACGTTATGAATGTGTTCGCGCGCACGGGCATTTCCCGGCTCAATCCCGTCCAGAGCGGCGCTGCGGGCATGCGCGTGGTCGCGACGGGGCTGCTCGTCGTCATGGCCTGCGTCTATCTGGTCGCGCGCGCGTTCGAGGATCGCCACCCGATATTGGGCTTCGTCCGCGCCTTTGCCGAGGCGGCGATGGTCGGCGGGCTGGCGGACTGGTTCGCGGTGACCGCGCTGTTCCGCCATCCGCTCGGCCTGCCGATTCCGCATACGGCGATCATTCCGCGCAACAAGGACAGGATCGGCGACACGCTGGCACTGTTCCTCAAGGATAATTTCCTGACCCCGTCGGTGGTCGCGCGGCGGATGTACAAGGTCGACGTGGCGGCGGCGATCGGCCGTTTTCTCGACAATCCCGACGTGACGGGCGAGGGGCGGTTGCGCCAGGGCGCGTCGCGGCTGTTCGCCACGATCCTCGACGCGCTCGATCAGGAACGGCTGGGCGGCATGGTCAAATCGGCGATCGGGCAGCGGCTGCGCGCGCTCGACGTCGCGCCGATCCTGGGCCAGGCGCTCGAAGCGGCGATGAAGGAAGGGCGGCACCTGCCGCTTCAGAAAAGCATCATCGACTGGGCCGGCCAGACGCTTGCCGCCAACGAGGATCTGATCCGCGACATGGTGCACGAGCGCGCGAATACGATCCTGCGCTGGACGGGCCTGGACGAGGACATTGCCAATGCGATCATCAAGGGGCTGCACAAGCTGCTTTTCGACATGGCCGACGATCCCGAGCATCCGCTGCGCGCCAAGGTGAACGAGGCATTCTCCAACCTCGCCTTCGACATGCAGCACGACAAGGAGATGAAGGCCAAGGTCGCGCAGTGGAAGGGCGTGATCCTGGAGAATCCGGCGCTCCAGCGCTGGCTCGACGGGTTGTGGGAACAGGCGCGCACCAGCTTGCTCAAGGCCGCGCGCGATCCCGATGCCGTGCTTGCCGGCAAGTTCGGCGAAATGCTCCGCCAGCTTGGCCAGACGCTGCAGCATGACGTCCGGCTGCGCACCACGATCAACCGTTTCGCACGGCGCGCGGCGGTGGGCGCGACCGCCAGCTATGGCGACGGCATCGTCCGGCTGGTTTCGGACACGGTGCGCGGCTGGGACGCGCATACCGTCACCGGGCGGCTCGAAAACGCGGTCGGCCGCGATCTCCAATATATCCGGGTCAACGGAACCCTGGTCGGCGGTCTGGTCGGGCTGACCATCCACACGCTCAACATCTGGTTCTGATCGATCGCCGCTTCGTCCACGGACGCTTTCGGGATCGGCACGGCTGCGCTATCGCGACGGCGAAAGGGTGTCCGAGGGGGAATTCATGACGTTCGAGACGATGCGGCGCACGCTGGCCGCGCTGTTGTGCTGTGCATCCGCGACTGTCGCCGTGGCGCAGGATGTCGTGGTTCCGCCGCCCGCGCCGGTTGCGCCGGCAGACCCTAAGGCGGGATCGCTCTATCTCCAGTGCGACGGCAATCCCAACAATATGTCGGCGGGCGAAAGCGTCGCGCGGTTCGTCGGCGCGGTGACGCTGCTTGCGCTGTTCGCGCCCCCCGTCGAAACGCCCGATCCCGCCAAGCGCAAGTTCGGCGAGGCCGGCATCGCCGCATGCAGCGCATTGATCGACGGTGAGAAAGCGGAGGGCAAGGTGATCCGCCGCCTGCCGCTGATCCTGGGCCGGGCGCTGCACCGGATCGAGGCGAAGGACTATAAGGGCGCGATCGCGGACGTGACGCGCGCGCGTGAGGAAGCCGTGGCGGCGAACCTGGTCGACGATCCCTATTTCGATCGCTCGATGGGCGTCTCGTTCGACATGATCGAGGCGGAAGCGCTGTTGCGCGATGGCGATGTGGCGCGCGCACGCGCGGTTTCGCTGCGTCGGGTGGCCAGCCATCCCTATAGCTATTACGCGCTTGTCGGCGCCGATGACTTCCGCGCTTTCGCCCGGCCGCTCGATCCGATCGGGCTGACCCGTTTCAAGGCGCTGGCGCGCATCTCTCCCGGCGCGCTTTCGTCTGCCGCGGCTCATCTGGAGGAGGACGGACGCTTCGAGGAAGCGGCGCGCCTTCGCGATTCGGTCGACCTGTTGACGAACAGCTTCGACGAGGAGAGCCGCAGCCTGCAGCCCAAGGCATCGGCCGCGCTTACCCATGCATTGGCGGGCGGCTGGGCCGGTGCGGAGGAGCGCGCCAAACAGGCACGCGCCGATCTTGCGAACCGGGCGGCCGCCGGCAAGCCCGACGGCAGCGCGCCCGCGATCGTCGAATTGCTCGATCTCTACGACATCGTCCGGCTTGCGCATGACGGCAAGCTGACCTTGGCCCGGCGCAATTTTGCGGCGCGTTCGCAGTGGCTGGCCCCGAGCTTCGGGCAGTCGGCGGCCGTGAATGCCTTGCTGCGCGCCGGCGCTCAGCCCGACGAACTGACCGGTGGTCTGGCGAAATCGCCCGACGAGATGTGGGCCGAGCGGCGGGACCAGGCGCTCGCTGCCACGCTGGAGGCGGACAAGAACAACAAGCGGCTTTGGACGCGCATCCTGCCCTATGCCTCGGCCACGGCCTATGAAGGCCTGTCCAAGGCGGTGTGGAACGGCGAGAAGTCGCGCATGATCGGCAAGACGCTCAGCCCGACGCTCAACGCCTATCTCATCTATATGGGGCAGGCGGGGCCATTGACGCAGGTCGATGCGATGCTGCTGCACTCGGCGGTGACGGCCAAGGCGCGCGGCTTTCCGGGCTTCTTCCTGATGATGATGCCGCAGCGGCCCAGCATCGGCTGGGTGCGGTTCGGCAAGCCCGGTGATCCGGGCATCGCGTCCGATCTCTATCTCGACGCCGATGCGGTGATCGCCGAACTCAGGACCGTGATCCCGACGCCCGAGGAAGTGGCCGCGCGCAAGGCGATCCGCGAACGCGCGGCGACTGGCAAGCGCTGACGCTTGCCAGTGCAATGATGCGCCGGAGTTTAGAGCGATTTCGAGGCAGGTGGAATCACCTGCCGGCTCGGAAATTGCGGCAAAACAACAAGCTAGAGCAGCCGATCTGATGCAATCAGATCGTGAACTGTTCTAGCCCAGGCTGACCCGCTCGATGTCCGCGCCGACTGCCTGGAGCTTCTCTTCGAGCCGCTCATAGCCGCGATCGAGATGGTAGATGCGGTTGACCTGGGTTTCGCCCTCGGCGGCAAGGCCGGCGATGATCAGGCTCATCGATGCACGCAGATCGGTCGCCATCACTGGCGCGCCCTTCAGCCCCGAAACGCCCCGCACCACTGCGGTGCGGCCGCGCACTTCGATGTCGGCGCCCATGCGCGCCAGTTCGGGTACATGCATGTAGCGATTCTCGAAGAT
>JASBTC010000084.1 GCA_030148625.1 Sphingobium sp.
CGGCCATTTCTTCTCGGCCGAGGCGATCGAGGTGGAGGGCGAGGGGAACAGCGCGACCGGCCGCTGGATGATGCTGCAATGCTCGACCTATCATGACGACAGCGCCGATCTGCGCAGCGCCGCGCTGACCGTGGGGTTCGCGCGCGAGGACGGGCGCTGGCGCATCGCCGATTTCCGGACCGAGAACATCTTTTCCCGCCGCGTCGATCACTGGAGCGACGCCGAGACCATTCCCGTTCCCGCTGCGCAACATGGAGGCCAGCAATGATCGAAGACTATGCCGCGCTGGTGTGCGACGATCGCGTCCACACCATGCTCTATCGCGATCCCGCGATCTTCGACGACGAGATGGAGCGGATCTTCAAACAGGCCTGGATCTGGGTGGGGCATGACAGCGAACTGCCCGGCCCCAATACATTCAAGACCGCCCATGTCGGCCGCCAGCCCGTGATCGTGACGCGCGACAAGGCGGGCGCGGTCCATGTCCTGCTCAACCGCTGCCGCCACCGC
This sequence comes from Sphingobium sp., assembly GCA_030148625.1. Next base: position 511 of record JASBTC010000084.1, read on the forward strand.
GCCGCGAGCGTCTGCGAAAAGAAGAAGGGCAAGGCCAGCGTCTTCGTCTGCCCCTATCATGGCTGGAGCTATGATGTGGATGGCGGCTTACGCAAGGTGCCGTTCCTCGATGGCTATCGCGAGCCCATCGACAAGAGCGAGTATTCGCTGATCGCGCTGCGCACCGAACGCTATAACGGCATGATCTTCGCGACGTTCGACGACGCGATCATGCCGCTGGCCGAATGGCTCGGCCCCGCGCGCAAATGGATCGACCTGTTCATGAAGCAGGGCGCCGGCTTCGGCGTGAAGACGCTGGGCGAACATCGCTTCCGCTTTCCCGGCAACTGGAAGATCCAGCTCGAGAACACCACCGACGCCTATCATTTCCCGATCGTCCACAAGACCTTCCTGTCCTCGCTCGACGAGGACACCGAGAATCTGATGGACGTGCTCGGCCAGGGCGGCTGGGTGGAGGATCTGGGCAATGGCCATAGCGTGATGGTGATGATCCCCGATCTGATCGATCTGGAGGAGAATCTCGACGCGCCGATCCCCGATCGCTTCGCGGCGCTTGCCGAGGAATTGACGGCGGAGGGCCATGACGATGATCAGGTGCGCCGCATCGTCCGCGCCGTCGGCGGCAGCGGTTTCAACTTGAACCTGTTCCCCAATGTCGCCTGTTCAATGGCGTTCTTCCGCGTGCTGCGCCCGGTGGCGGTGAACGAGACCGAGATCCAGCATATCGCGATCGGCATGGATGGTGGCCCGGACGCGGCCAACCGGGCGCGGTTGCGGCTGCACGAGCATTTCCAGGGGCCGATGGGCTTCGGCACGCCCGACGACGCCGAGGGCTGGGAGCGCGTCCAGCGTGGCGCCGCCGCCGGGGACGCGCTTTGGGTGATGCTCAACCGTGGCGTCGATGCGCCGGAGGGGCGGCCCGAACCCGGCCATGAAGCCGGCGACGTCAGCGCCGAAACCGGCATGCGTGCCGCCTATCAGATGTGGAAAAGGATGATGACGGCATGAGCGTCGACATGGCGATAGCCGGCATTTCGATGGCCGAGGCGCAGGAGTTCATCTGGCGCGAAGCCGATATGCTCGACCGGCTCGATTATCGCGAATGGCTGAAGCTGTGGACGGCCGAAGGCGAGTATATCGTGCCGATCGAGCGCAACGTGGAGGATTATGCCGGGGCGCTCAACATCCTGCATGACGACGCGGAGATGCGCGAGGCGCGTGTGAAGCGGCTGCTGTCGGGCTTCTCGATGTCGTCGGCACCGCCTGCGCGGACCGTGCGCACCGTCTCCCGCTTCGTCATGCTCAAGACCGCGCCCGAACGGGTGAAGTTGCGCTGCGCGATGCATATCGTCGAGTATAAATATGATCGCACGCGCCTGCTCGCGGCGGACGTGACCTATCGGCTCAACGTGATCCCCGGCGGCATCGCGCTCGATCGCAAGATCGTCCAGCTCGTCAATTCGGACGATGCCCAGTTCGGCATCGGTTACCTGCTGTGAGCGCGGCGCTCGTCACCGGGGGCGCGCAGGGGCTGGGCGCCGCGATCGTCCGCGCGCTGCATGCCGCCGGCCACAAGGTCGCGATCGGCGATATCGATATGGATGCTGCCACGGCATTGGCCGACGAACTCGGCGATGGCGCGATGGCGCTGCGGCTCGACGTGCGCGAACAGGCGAGCTTCGAGGAAGCGCTGGCCGCGATGGTCGCAGCCTGGGGATCGGCCGAGATCCTGGTCAACAATGCGGTGATGACGGTCGCGCGGCCGGTGCTGGAGATCAGTCCCGAGGAATTCGATGCGGTGATCGCGGTCAATCTGCGCGGCACCTTTATCGGCAGCCAGGTGTTCGGCCGCCATTTCCGCGACCGCAACCATGGCCGCATCGTCAATATCGCCTCGCTGGCCGGGCAGAATGGCGGCACCGCGACGGGCGCGCATTATGCCGCGTCGAAGGGCGGGATCATCACCCTGACGAAGGTGTTCGCGCGCGATCTCGCGCCCTTCGGAATCACGGTCAACGCGATCGCGCCGGGGCCGCTCGACCTGCCTTCGGTCCGCGCGCTGGTGCCGGCGGACAGGCTCGATGGGCTGGTCGCGGGCATCCCGGCGGGCAGCCTGGGCGATCCGGCCTTTGTCGCGGCGATGGCCGTGCAACTTGCCTCTCCCGCCGCGGGATTCACGACCGGTGCGACCTGGGACGTGAATGGCGGCCTGTTCATGCGCTGAGGGATCATGGTCGACCGTCAGATCTTCCGCGCGGCGATGGCGCGGCTCGGCGCGCCGGTGACGATCATCACCTCCGATGGTCCCGGCGGGCGTTACGGCATGACCGCATCGGCGGTGTGCAGCGTCACCGACGACCCGCCGACCCTGCTCATCTGCGTCAACCGGTCCTCGAACGCCAATATCGTACTCAAGGCCAATGGCGCGCTGTGCGTCAACATTTTGGCCGGGCGGCATCAGCCCGTATCCGAACGCTTCGCGCGATCGGGGCTGACGATGGCGGAGCGTTTCGGCGAGGAGGCGTGGGGCACATTGGCCACCGGCGCGCCGGTGCTCGCCGATGCATCGGTCGCGCTCGATTGCCGGCTGGTGGAGGTGAGCGAGGTCGGCACGCACAGCGTCTTCTTCTGCCGGGTGGAGGATGCGCGTTTCCATGACGATGTCGAAGGGCTGATCTATTTCGACCGCGCCTATCATCGCGTCGGCCCGGCGCTGGATGGGATGCGCGCATGACGCGGATCCTGGGCTTTGGCGAGGTTCTCTTGCGGCTGGCGTCGCCGGCGGGCGTGCCGATGGCGCACGGCGCTACGCTCGATATCCATGTCGGCGGGGCGGAGGCGAATGTGCTCGGCGCGCTCGCACAGCTCGGGCACGACGCCGCGATGCTTTCGGTGCTGCCCGATACGATGCTTGGCGACAGGGCCGCGAACGGCCTGCGCCTGATGGGCGTCGATACCGCGCCGATCCGGCGGGGGCCGGGGCGGATGGGGCTTTACTGGCTGGAGCCGGGCGCGGGGCCACGGCCCGGCCGGATCGTCTATGACCGCGCGGGATCGGCCTTTGCCGAAGCAGCGGGCGATATCGACTGGACCGACGCGCTCGCGGGCGCGGACTGGCTGCATCTCTCCGGCATCACCCCGGCGCTGAACGGTGCGTGCGTGCAGGCGACGCTGGCCGTCGCCCGGGCAGCGCGGGCGGCGGGCGTACGCGTCTCGCTCGACTGCAATTACCGGCCGAGCCTTTGGGCCGCCTCGGGCGGCGACGCGCCCGGCCTGCTCGCAGCACTTGCCGGAGAGGCCGAGCTGCTGTTCGGCAATCATCGCGACATCGCGCTGATGACGGGTGAGGTGTTCGCCGAAGAGGACCGTGACGCGCGCGCGGCTAAGGCCGCTTTCCGCCGCTTCCCGTCGCTTCGCCTGATCGCCTCGACCCGGCGCGAAGTCGAAAGCGCGGCGCAGCAGAGCCTTTCGGCGCGGCTCGATATGCGCGACGGCGCCTTCGTGTCGGATACCGTGGCCATGACCGGTATCATCGACCGGATCGGCGCGGGCGACGCCTTTGCCGCGGGCGTGCTGCATGGTGTGTTGTCGGGGGAAAAGCCTGCTCACATGGTGGAGCTCGGCCTTGCCGCAGCGGTGCAGAAGCATTTCATCGCCGGCGATATGTGGATCGGCAGTATCGACGATCTGAATGCCGAGGCGGGGGATATCAGTCGCTAACACGAGATCGGTGTGTGACTTCTCCTCCCCGCGCTGAAGCGCAGGGAGGAGAGGGGAGTTCAGCCCGGACCGTCGGCCCCGCTGACCCACCAGTCGATATCGGCGACATCGTCCAGAAACCGCATCCGGCCGGCATCGTCACCGGCCAGCAGCCGCGCCATCACGCGTTCGGCCACCGGATCGGCGGCCCAGCGCAACTGGCGGCCGTCCGATCGCGATATGTCGACGATCAGCCGGCCGAGCGTGTCAGGCGCGAAGCCCTTGTCGGCATTGCGGGCATGTTCGGCCTGCTGCGCGGCGATGAGTGGATGATAGGGGGAGGCGGGGCCGCTTGCGCCCGTCACGCCTTTCGCGGCGTCGGTGAACAAATTGGTCGAGAAGCCCGCAGGCTCGACCAGCGCGACGTGGATGTTCCAGCGCGCGACCTCCTGGCGCAGCGCTTCGGCCAGTCCCTCCAGCGCGAACTTGCTCGCGGCATAGATGGCGTCGCCGCCGCGACCCGCCAGGCCGGAAAGCGAGCTGATCATGATCACATAGCCGCCGCGCCGCGCGCGCATCGCCGGCAGCACCGCCCTGGTGAGCAGCGCGGCGCCGAAGAAATTGGTTTCCATGACGCGCCGGATCTCGGCCTCGTCCATGTCCTCGAACGCGCCGACCGGCAGCATCCCGGCATTGTTGACCAGCACATCGATGCGGCCGTGCCGGGCGAACAGATCGGCGACGAAGGGCGCGAAGCGTTCGGATCGGGTGACGTCGAGCGCGGCGATCTCGATGGTCAGGCCGCGCGCTTTCGCAGCCTCGGCGAGCGCGCGCCCGCGCGCGGGATCGCGCATCGTCGCGATCACGGTGTCTCCGCTTTCGGCGAAGGCAAGCGCCGTGGCGAGGCCGATGCCGCTCGAACAGCCGGTGATGAGAATGGTCCGGGTCATCGGGTCAGCTCAGCAGCATCGTGACGCCGACACCGATAAAGGTGCCGATCGCCTTGCCGAAGATCGCGCACATCACCCCGGGCGTCACCAGCGCGTACCAGCCGCGCGCCGAGGCGATGGCGGCGGCGGGGGCCGGCCCCACGACATTGGCGGCGGACGCGATCACCGCTTCTGCGAGGTCGATCCGGAACAGCTTCGCGGCGCCCAGGATCAGCGTGAAATGCACGGCCAGCACGATCACGCCGAACACGAACATCGGCAGTGCATTGTCGATAAAGGCGAGCGCGTTGGTGGTCATGCCGATGCACGCGAAGAAGACGTACATCAGCAGCATGCCGAGATCGAAATCGGCGCGGAACCGTTCCATCTGGCGCGGGAACAGATTGGCGATGGCGAGCGAGATCAGGGTGACGACGAGGATCGAATAATGCTCGATCCCGAACCGGACCGCGATCATGTGCGCCGCGGCGCAGATCGACAGGCTGAGCGCGAGCAGGCCGGTAATCTCGACGGGGCGGAAGGGCGGGGTGGTATCGGCCCTGGCCTCGACGCTCTCGGTTTCGATCGTGTCGAAACGCGTCGGGATGGCGCGGCGGATGAAGCCGATCGCCGGGATGCTGACCAATGTGATCAGCCCGAGCACGCTGACCGGGCTCGACGCGCTGATCGCGGCCGCAAAATCGGTCTTGGTCAGCTCGACCGCATCGGCCACCGCGACAAGTGCAACCGCGCCGCCGATCCAGCCGCCGGTATAGACGCCCGCGACCTTGGCGCCGAGCGGCCCGAGATCGATCAGCAGGAACGCGACGGTGCTGCCGATCATCACGGTGACGCTGCCGAGCAGGAAGATGATCAGCAACCTGCCGGTTTCGCGGACGATCTTGCGGATATTCGCCTTGAACAGGAACAGCGGAATCGCGGCGGGCACGATCACCGAAAAGACGAAGCCATAGGTCGGCGCCTCGAACGGCACGACCTTGAAATTCGACAGTGCCATGCCGCCGACGATCACCCACAGCACGCCCGAGGTGCGCTTGAGGATGCGGTGGCCGTCGGCCCAGAAGCCCAGAAAGGCGAGGGCGATCAGCAATGCGGACAGCAATTGCACATTGTCCGCGGCGATCAGGGGCATCGTCCACTCCTTGGCCCAGCGGGCCGGATGACCCCCATCTTCGCCCAGTGTTGCCGTATATCGGGGCGATACAACTCAATGTTGCTCATCCGGGCAATCAACAAAGCTAATTTTATGCGGATCCCGCGGCCACCTAGGCTGGCGACTGGACGATTTTCCAGGAAGCAGGTGGTTCGGTGTCCGATTTCGACGTTGTGATTGCGGGCGGCGGGGTGAACGCCCTGGCCTGCGCGGCCACGCTGGCCCGCCACGGATTGAGCGTGTGCGTGCTCGAACGCAACGCCAATGTCGGCGGCGGCGCGATCACCGAGGAAGTGACGCTGCCGGGGTTCAGGCACGATCTCTACGGATCGTCGCATGTCTGGATCCAGTGCAACGAGGATTTCAAGGCGATCCAGCCCGAACTGGAACGCTATGGCCTGAAATATATCGAGCCCAAGGATCACATCACCGGCCATCCCGATCGCGGCGGCGGGCCGGGCATCGTCATTCACAAGGATATCGAAAAGACCTGCGATTCGATCGCACAATATTCGAAGGCCGATGCCGCGCGCTATCGCGGCGTCTATGCCGATTTCGAGCAGGTGCGCGAAGGTTTCATCAAGGCGTTCTTCTCGCCGCCGGCCACGCCCTCCGCACTGCCGCGCGCACTGGAGACCAGCGAGGCCGGATTGCGGCGGCTGCGCGAATTCTCCATGTCGGCGCGCGCCTGGGTCGAAAGCAATTTCGAGGATGATTTCATCAAGGCGGTGATGCTCAACTGGGCATTGGCGCCGCAGATCCTGCCCGACCAGGAAGGGGCGGGGCAAAGCTTCTACATCATGATCCCGGCCATCCATTATTATGGCCAGGCGATCCCGGAAGGGGGCAGCATGGAGCTGCCCAAGGCGATGGCCCGCTATGTCGAGGCGCATGGCGGCAAGGTGATGACGCGCGCCAGCGTGGCCTCCGTCATCGTCGAGAATGGCCGCGCGGCGGGCGTGCGGCTGGAGGACGGGCAGGAAGTGCGCGGGCGCCGCGCCACCGTCTCCGCGCTCGACCCCAAGCAGACTTTCCTCAAGCTGCTCGGCGAGGAGCGGCTGGAGCCCGGCTTCGCGTCGATGGTGAAGGGCTATTCGTTCGGCAAGATCTCGATCTGCCGCGCGCAGCTCGCGCTCAGCGAAGCGCCCGAATTCCTCAACGGCGCGGACATGAGCGCCTGTCCCTTCCACCGCATCGTCGATTCAATGCCGCAGATGATCAAATTCTATGCCGAGATCGCGATGGGCGTGCCGCCTTCCGATCCGTTCCTGTGGTCCGCCTGCTGGACCAAGCTCGATCCCAGCCGCGCGCCGGCGGGCAAGCACACGCTGATCTTCGACACCTATGTCTCCAACTGGCTGGCCGATGGCCGGACCTGGAACGATATCGGCGAGGATTATTATGCGCGCGTGCTGCTGCCCAAGCTGCAGCAATATGCGCCCAACATCGCCGGCGACGTGATCCTGGGCCATCACATCCAGCATCGCGGCACGCTGGAGGCCGCCAATCTCAGCTTCGTCGAGGGCACGACCAATGGCGGCGAGCGCATCGCCGCGCAGCTCGGCTCGTTCCGCCCGTTCCCCGGCTATGCGCACTACCGTTCGCCGGTGCGCGACCTCTACATGACCGGGCCGCATTGCCACCCCGGCGGCGGCATCTCCGCGATGGGCACGATCACGGCCCGCGTGATGCTCGACGACATGGGCATCGCGCCCGCCAATTTCTGGTGATCTGATTCAGGAGACCGACGACATGACCACACCCGCGCCCAAGATCGACAAATATACCGCCCTCATCATGCAGCCGCATGTCGAGGTGGCGGAGGACCGTGACGGCATCACCCGCAACCTCGACCGCGCGATCAACATGATCGATTTCGGCGTCGGCTATTTCTGGGAATTGCCCGCCAAGCTCGTCGTCTTCCCCGAATATTTCATGCAGGGCGTCACCACGCCGGGCAAGGGCGAGCATGGCATCGACGGCTTCATGAAGAAGGCGATCGAGCTCGACGGGCCGGAGATGCGGCGGCTGGGCGACACGGCGCGCGAATATGGCCTGTATATCGCAGGCGGCGGCGTGATCGAGCGCGTGCCCCAGTTCCCCGATCGCTGGTTCAACACCGCCTTCATCATCGGCCCGTCGGGCGATGTCGTGCTGCGTTATCACAAATGGCACATCCCGGCCTCGATCGGCCTGGGGACTTCTCCGCACGATATTTTCGACGAATATCGCGAGGTGTTCGGCGGCGATATCTCGACGCTGTTCCCGGTGATCGACACCGAGATCGGCAAGCTCGGCACGATGACCTGCCATGATGGCTGCACGCCGGAGGTGTCGCGCGCGCTGGGCTATAACGGGGCGGAGGTGATCTGCCATCCGGTCGCGCTGCAGGAAGTGGAGGGCGTTTCCGAACCCTGGGATTTCTGGGTGTTCACGCGCCGCGCCCGCGCGCACGACAACATGGCCTATGTGCTCGGCTCCAACTGGGGCACGGTCGATTACGCCTATTACCCCAAGGCCTTCTGCCCCGGCGGCTCCTTCGCCATCGATTATACCGGCATGATGATGCGCCATGCGCCCTATCCGCAGGAACAGGTGCTGGGCGTCACCATCGATATCGAATCGCTGCGCGAGCACCGGTCGCGCTGCAACCACAACACCTGGGTCGATGTGCGGACCGAGGGCTTCCGCCAGATCTATGAAAAGCCGATCTATCCGGCCAACCAGTTCCCGTCGGGCAAGCCGCCGCGCACGCTGGCGGACAAGATGGGGCCGGTGAAGGAGGTGTTCACCGATCTCTACGGCCGTGGCCAGTTCACGCCGCCGGCGGGCAAGACGGTGGCCGACATGGCCAACCAGCATGCGAACCGCGTCGCCGCCGCGCAGGAACGCGGCACGCTGCGCAAGAGCTGAGGAGAGGCAGGATGCGTGTCGTCAGTTCGCTCGCCGATATCGACTTCAATGTGGGCCGGGTGCGCCGCGAAAGCGGCAATCTGGTGATCGAAAGCAGCGCGGACAGCACGCTGGAAACCACCGTCACGATCACGCCGCGCGATGCGCGCCAGGCGCTCAAGCGTCTGATCGGGACGGGGGCGGTGTGGGGTTTCCTGCCCGCGATCCTGTTCGGGGGCAGCGGCGGTGAAGCGCCCGTCGCCGCGACCGATCATTGGGAGGAACGCCGCAAGTCGACGGGGCTCAACAAGCCCTGGTGACGCGCGGTCCATTCGGACAAGCCGAAAAAGGCCCGCTTCCCCGCCCAGCCACCCGATCCGTTTCGGGCGATCGGACGGGGAAGCGGGCCCTCATCATTTGCAGACGGCGTTTCGAACGGCCTTCACCAGTTCCACAATGTCCCGTCCTCAAGCCGGTTCACGGGCAGATAGGAGGGCTGGTAGGGATATTTGGCCGCCAGCGCCTCGTCGATCTCCACGCCATGGCCGGGCAGGTCGCCGGGCAGCATATAGCCTGCATCGAAGCTGTAGGCGTGCGGGAAGACGGCATCGGTCGCCTCGGTATGGCGCATATATTCCTGCACGCCGAAATTGGGGACGCTGATGTCGAAATGCAGCGCGGCGCCCATGCACACCGGCGACAGGTCGGTCGCGCCGTGGCAGCCGGTACGCACCTGGTAGAGCGCGGCGAGGTCGGCGATGCGGCGCAGATGGCTGATGCCGCCGGCATGGACCACCGTCGCGCGGATATAGTCGATCAGCTGGTTCTGGATCAGATCCTTGGCGTCCCAGATCGTGTTGAACACCTCACCCACCGCGATGGGGGTGACGGTGTGCTGGCGGATCAGGCGGAACGCCTCCTGATTCTCGGCGGGGGTCGGATCCTCCATCCAGAACAGCCGATAGGGTTCGAGCGACTTGCCGAGCCGGCCCGCCTCGATCGGGGTCAGCCGGTGGTGAACGTCATGGAGCAGGTGATGCTCGAAGCCGAAACGGCTGCGCAGCGCCTCGAACAGCTTGGGCGCGTGATCGAGATATTTCTCGGTCGACCAGATATTCTCGGTGGGGAGCGCGCCGTCGGCGGGCTCGTAGTACATCTTGTCCTTCGACACGCCATAGGTGGAGGCGAGGCCGGGCACGCCCGACTGGGCGCGGATCGCCTTGTAGCCCATCTCGATATAGCGCTGCACTTCGTCGACGGTCTCGGTGATGTCGGCGCCATTGGCATGGCCATAGACCATCACGCCGTCGCGGCTGCGTCCGCCGAGCAGCTGGTAGAGCGGAAGCCCCGCCGCCTTTGCCTTGATGTCCCACAAGGCGGTGTCGACCGCCGCGATCGCGCTCATCGTCACCGGGCCGCGCCGCCAATAGGCGCCGCGATAGAGATATTGCCAGATATCCTCGATGCGATGCGCGTCGCGGCCGATCAGGCAGGGGATGACGTGATCGGTCAGATAGGATGCCACGGCGAGTTCGCGGCCGTTGAGCGTTGCATCGCCGATGCCGGTCAGCCCCTGGTCGGTTTCGATCTTCAGCGTCACGAAATTGCGGTCGGGGCAGGTGACGAT